>JAJYTG010000062.1 GCA_021793195.1 Pseudomonadota bacterium | reverse complement strand
GCGCCGCTGTTCGCCGAGTTCGCGCGCGTGCTCAAGCCCGGCGGCCTGCTGCTGCTGTCGAGCTTCGGCCCCGACACGTTGAGCGAGCTGCGCGCCGCCTGGGCCGCGGCCGATGGTGTGCATGCGCATGTCAGCCGTTTTCTCGACATGCACGACCTCGGCGATGCCGCGCTGGCGGCCGGCCTGCGCGATCCGGTACTCGACGTCGAGCGCCTGACCGTGACCTATGCCGACGTGCCGGCACTGCTGCGCGAGCTGAAGGGCCTCGGCGCCACCAATGCCGATGCCGCGCGCGAGCGCGGGCTGACCGGCAAGGCGCGCTACCGGCGCATGCTCCACGCTTACGATGCGCAACGCCCCGACGGCCGCATCGCGTCCACCTGGGAAGTGGTGTACCTGCACGCCTTCGGCGCACCCGAGGGCCAGCCGCACCGCACGGATGGCGGCGAGATCGCGACCTTCTCGGTGGCGCGCCTGCGCGGCTCGCGCCGCGGCTGAAGCCACGCTCAGGGCGCGCGCACCACCTGCAAGGCCGGTGCCGGAACCCGCGCGCGCGCGCCCAGGGTGCCGCGCGCGGCCCGCAGACGCTCGGCATATTCCGCGGCCGGCAGCGGCCGCGCGTAGAGAAATCCCTGCGCGACGTCGCAGCCGATCTCGCGCAGCCAGCGCGCCTGCGCTTCCGTCTCCACGCCCTCGGCGACGATCTTCAGGCGCAGCCGCTTGGCCAGGGCCACGATCGCCTCGGTGATGTCGCGGTCGGCCTGGTTGACCAGCGCCGCGCGCACGAACGACTGGTCGATCTTGATCGCCTCGATCGGCAGGTGGCGCAGATGACTGAGGCTGGAATAGCCGGTGCCGAAATCGTCGATCAGCAGGCCGCAGCCCAGCGCGACGATCGCGTGCAGGCGTGCCAGCGTGGCCTGCAGGTCGCCCATGGCGACCGACTCGGTGATCTCGAAGCGCAGGCGATCGGCGGGAACCTGGTAGGCCTCCAGCTTGTCGCGCAGACCGTCGATGAAGCTGGCGTCGCGCAGCTCGTACAGCGACAGGTTGATCGCCACCGGCCCCGGATCCAGTCCCTCCGCCAGCCAGCCACGCAGCTGCCCCAGGACCTGATCGAGCATCGCCGCGCCCAGCGCGCCGGCCAGACCGTCGGCCTCGGCCAGCGGCACGAACAGGGTCGGTGAAATCTGGCCGCGCTGCGGATGCACCCAGCGCGCCAGCGCCTCGGCCCCCACCAGGGCCCCGCTGCGCAGATCCCAGGTCGGCTGGAAATAGGCCTGCAGCACGCCGGTGCGGATCGCCTCGCGCAGCTCCAGCGTCAGCGTCAGGCGCTCGCGGGCGTCGCGGTGCATGCCCTTCTCGAACAACCGATAGCCGGCATCGCCCTGCTGGCGGGCCACCTGCAACGCGGCGTCGGCATTGCGCAGCAGGGTTTCGGCGTCATCGCCGCCCGGGCTGGAGACGGCGAGACCGATGCTGGGCTGCAGGCTGACCGGATAGCCCATCGCGCTGACCGGCTGGCGCATCACCGCCAGCACCTGGCGGCACAGGCGCTCCACCTCGCCGGGATCACGCACGTGATCGATGACGACGGCGAACTCGTCGCCGTCCAGGCGCGCGACCATGCCCGCTTCCGGGGCCAGCGCGCGCAGCGATGTCGCGATCGCGCGCAGGGCCTGATCGCCGGCCTCGTGACCCAGCCAGTCGTTCACCATCTTGAAGCCCTTCAGCTCCAGCACCAGCAGGGCGGTCTTGCGGCGCTGGAGTTCGGCATCGGCCAGCGAGCGCTGCAGCCGTTCCAGCAACAGCACGCGGTTGGGCAGGCCGGTCAGGTCATCGTGATACATGCGCTCGATCAGCATTTCGCGCGTGCGCGTCAGCGCCTGGTCGCGATGCTGCACACCGGCCTCGACGCGCTCATGCAGCCACGCCGCCGCCAGCACACCGAGCAGCATCAGCAGCGCCGCGGCGGCGATGCCGATCGCCAGTGCCCCGCCTTGCAGGACACTGCCGGCTGACAGGCACAGCGCCCCGGCGGCGAAGCCGGCGGCGCCCATGCCGAGATAATGCGTCCCGGCCACCGCCGCGCCCATCAGCAGCGCGGCGCCCCACTGGCGCATTCGCCGCGACGCCGGTCGCGATGCTTCCGCGACATGCAGGGCGACCCACAGCGCGGCCGTCGCGCCGAGCACGGCGAACAGCAGCGACAACACCACCCGCCCCGGCTGCCAGACGATCGCCGGCTGCATGCGCATCGCCGCCATGCCGGCGTAGTGCATGCCGCCGACCCCGGCACCGAGGATCGTGCCGGCCAGCGGCAGGCGCCCGCGGAAGGCCGGCGCCCGCGCCAGCAAGCCCATCGCGCCGCCGGCGCCGACGATGATCGGCAGCATCGACAGCAAGGTGGGAACGACGTCGAAGCCCAGCGGGGTGCCGAGGTGCAAGGCGAGCATGCCGACGAAGTGCATGGCCCAGACGCCCCAGCCCATCGCCAGGGCTCCGGCCAGCCACCAGACGCGCAGCGTCCATCCCCGGCTGCGGGCGAGGCGTCCGGTGACGCTGAAGGACACATAGGAGGCGATCACCGCGATCGCCACGGACAGCCCCACCAGCCACGGGTCGTAATTCGGGATCAGCACCATCGCACTCCGCAGCCGGATTCGCGGCGCCCCGTGGCGCGCCGACATCCCGTTCAAGCTAGCAATCTCCATGCCTGATCCGCGAACTGCATCACGCTTGTGCCCGGGACCCGCGCGCGCCTACCCTGCCGCCAGCCGTCGCGGGGGCGCCGGCGTCACCACTTCCAGGGGGAAAGCCATGGACAGCAACAACACCGCGATCCGCGATCTCAGCCAGCCGCTGGCCGCCGGCAAGGGCTGGATCAAGTTCGTGGGCATCGTCAACATCGTCATGGGGGCACTGACCGCGCTCAGCATCATCGGCATCCTGTGGGCATGGATCCCGATCTGGATCGGCGTGCTGCTGATGCAGGCTGGCGGCGCCATCGAGCGCGCGCAGATGACCGGCGACGAGAGCGCGCTGCGTCAGTCGCTGGACAAGCTGCGGGTGTATTTCGTCATCCAGGGCGTATTGATCATCATCAGCCTGGTGCTGATGGCGCTGTTCATGCTGTTTTTCTTCGGCGCCATGATGGCGGCCATCGGCCACCGGTTCTGAAGCCGTCGGCGCCGCGGCCCGACCGCAGTGCCGGGCCGCGCGCGATCGCGGCCGCGCGCCCCGCGACGGTGATGCTTGCGCTGCGGGCCGCAGGATGAGCGCCCCGACCCCGGGCACGCCCCTGCCCGCCCCCGCTGCCCGCCGCGGCGCCCTGCTGGCGCTGATCGCGCTGACCCTGATCTGGAGCTACAACTGGATCGTGATGAAGCAGGCGCTGGCCTACGCCGGGCCGTTCACGTTCTCGGCATTGCGCTACGTCGGCGGCACCGCGGTGCTGTTCGCGCTGCTGGCGCTGAAGCGCGAGTCGCTGGCGCCGCCGCCGTGGCGGCCGACGCTCGCGATCGGCCTGGCCCAGACCACCGGTTTCCAGGCGCTGGTGCAGTGGGCGCTGGTGCACGGCGGCGCCGGCAAGACCGCGCTGCTGGCCTACACCATGCCGTTCTGGACCGTGCTGCTGGCCTGGCTGCTGCTGCGCGATCGCCCGCGCCGCGCGCAGTGGATCAGCATCGCGCTGGCCGCGCTGGGCCTGCTGCTGGTGCTGGAACCCTGGCGCGGCGTCGGCGACTCCGGCAGCGCCGCGCTGGCGATCGCCGGCGGGCTGGCCTGGGCGATCGGCACGGTGCTGGCCAAGCGCGTATTCGATCGCCACGCGATCTCGGCGCTGCGCCTGACCGCGTGGCAGATGCTGGCCGGCACCGTGGCGCTGGTGGTGCTGGCGCTGGTCATCCCCGAACGCGCGGTGGCGTGGACGCCGGGCCTGCTGGCCGCGCTCGCCTACAACGTGCTGCTCGCCTCCGGCATCGGCTGGACGCTGTGGCTGACCGTGGTGCAGCGGCTGCCGGCGGCGATCGCCGGGCTGACCAGTCTGGCGATCCCGGTCGCCGGCGTGCTGTTTGCCTGGGCGCTGCTGGGCGAGCGCCCCGATGCCGCCGAGGCCGCCGGCATCGCGCTGATCGCGCTGGCCCTGCTGACCCTGTTGCGCGCGCAGCGATCGGGTTAGCGACGCCGGATGCGTGCCGGCAACCGCGTGAAACACCTCATTGGCCAAGGCAGCCGGACCGATCGGAACGTTTCGCTGCAGTCGCCGTAACGGCTGACAGGCGCCGTGCTGTCGCAACCGCCGGCGCTGCCGAGTCGCCCGAGGCCATGTACCAAACGCCTGTTCACCGACGCACGCTCAGCCGACGCGCGCGGCGGCGGTGGTGCGCGCGGGCATGCGGCGGCCGCGCGCGTGCTGCGACAGCCGCATCCAGATGCGCAGCGCCAGCAGGGCGCCGACGGTCTCGATGGCCGATGCGGGCACCCAGGTGATCAGGCCGCCAAGCTGCTGGTCGGCCAGCACGCTCATGTCCAGCGCGCGCCCGCAGATCGAGAAAATGGGATACAGGTCGGTCCTGCTGAAGGTGATGATCGCGCCGACCAGGATCTGCGGCGTCATGCTCAGCGCCGGCGACAGCACGCGCAGGCCCGGCGCCATGCGCGCGGGTGGCCGGCGGCGATGATCGACCACCAGACCCCAGTAGATCAGCCCGCTGGCCAGCATGCTCCAGTTCATCAGCATGTACAGACGCCAGTCGAGCATGGCCAGCGTCATCACGCGCGGAATCAGCCACACCAGCACCAGCGCGATGAAGCTCAGCGTGGCCAGCAGCGGGTTGAACAGCACGGCGCTGATCGCGCGCCAGGGCATCGAGCGCGCCAGCGGCCGCAGCGCGCGCGCGCGCCAGCGCAGCGGCAGGCCCGCGCGCAGCACGCCCAGCGGATAGCTGACCATGATCAGCAGCGGCGCCAGGTGATGCAGCAGTACCTGCTGGATGCGATCGACGAAGAACTGGTGCTGGGCGTAGTAGTCGAAATGGGTCAGCAGCGCGGCGTAGATCAGCGCCATGCCCAGCCAGAATCCGAGCTGGCGTGCCAGGCTCACGCGAAGCCGCCGTGCGCCGCGCAGATACAGCAGCGCACCCGTCGCAAGCACGACGAGAAGAACCGGAGAGAACTCCCACGGGGTCAGCCATTGCAGCATGCTTCCGCCTGTCACGCGGCACCTCCTGTCGCGCCGCAGCGCGCGCAGAAGGCGATGGCGTCGAGATCGACGTTGCCGCCGCTGAGGATCAGACCGACGCGGCGGCCGGCAAAGCGCGCGCGATGGCGCAGCACGGCGGCCAGCACGGTGGCGCTGGACGGCTCGACGACCTGTTTGAGGTCGGTCCACAGCCGGCGCATCGCAGCCAGCGTCTCGCTGTCGCTGACCGGCAGCACTTCGACCCGATGCGCGCGCAGCAGGTCGAAGTTGGGCGCACCGATGGCCGCTCGCAAGCCGTCGCAGATCGTGTCGGGCACCACGTCGGTGACGCGTTCGCCGCGCCGCAACGACAGCCAGGCGTCGGCGGCGCCCTCCGGTTCGGCCGCATAAACGTCCATCCTCGGGTGCAGTGCATGCGCGGCGATCGCGCTGCCGGCGGCCAGGCCACCGCCGCCGATCGGCACCAGCAGCACATCGAGATCGGCGACCTGCGTCAGCAGCTCCAGCGCGGCGGTGCCCTGGCCGGCGATCACCCGCGGGTCGGCATAGGGATGCACCAGGGTCGCTCCGGTGCTGGCCTGCACCGCCGCCGCCGCGGCCTCGCGCGCGGCCAGCGTCGGCGCGCAACGGTGGATGCTGGCGCCGGATGCCTCGATCGCGGCGACCTTGGTGCGCACCGCGCCCTCGGGCACGACGACGTGCGCCGCAATGCCGCGACTGCGCGCGGCCAGCGCCAGCGCATTGCCGTGGTTGCCGGACGAGTGCGTGACCACGCCGCGCGCTGCGGTCGCTTCATCCAGCGCCCACACCGCGTTGAGCGCGCCGCGCAGCTTGAAGGCGCCGCCGCGCTGCAGGTGCTCGGCCTTGAAGTACAGCGTCGCGCCGCTGGCGGCGTCCAGCACATCGCTGTTGAGCACCGGCGTGACCCACGCATGCGCGGCGATGCGCGCGGCGGCAGCGTGGAGGTCGTCGAGCGTCAGATCAAAGGGCTGCATCGCGGTGTCCGGGGATTTGCTCAGGCGCAATTTAAGGCTCAGATTACACGCGGGGTGCGTGGCCTCACTACAATTGGCGGTTCCCCTGCGTCCGTTGAGCGTCCATGTCCCCGTCTGATTCCGCTGCCAGTGCCACGCCGCGCCCGGTGCGACTGGCCGATTACCGTGCGCCCGCCTGGCGCGTGACCAGCATCGATCTCGACTTCGATCTCGGCATCGACAGCACCGAGGTGACGGCACGGCTGACCCTGGCGCGCGATCCGGCGCAGGACCTGCCGCTGACGCTGGACGGCGAGGCGCTGGAGCTGCTGTCGCTCCGCCTCGACGGCCGCGATCTCGACGCCGGCGACTACCAGCTCGGTGCCGACGGCCTCAGCGTGCCGGCGGCGCGCGACGGCAGCGTGCTGGAGACGCGCGTGCGCATCCATCCGGCGACCAACAGCGCCTTCGAGGGCCTGTATCTGTCGGGCAGCGTCGCGGCGGGTTTTCTGCTGACCCAATGCGAGGCCGAGGGCTTCCGTCGCATCACCTACTTCACCGATCGCCCCGACGTGCTGGCGCGCTACTCGGTGACGCTGCGCGCGGAGCGCGCGCGCTTTCCGGTCCTGCTGGCCGGCGGCAACACCGACGGCTGCGGCGAGCTGGCGGACGGCCGCCACTGGGCGCGCTTCGTCGATCCGCATCCGAAGCCGAGCTACCTGTTCGCGCTGGTGGCAGGGCGTCTCGAATCGATCGAAACGTCCGTCACCGTCGCCGATGGCCGCAGCGTACGGCTGGTGCTGTGGGCCGAGCCGGACGCGATCGCGCGCTGCGACTTCGCACTGGCCGCGCTGGAACGCGCGCTGCGCTGGGACGAGCAGGCCTACGGCCGCGTCTGCGACCTCGACGTGTTCCACGTCGTCGCCACCCACGACTTCAACATGGGCGCGATGGAGAACAAGGGCCTCAACATCTTCAACGCCAAGTACCTGCTGACCGACCGCGACAGCACGACCGACGACGAGTACCGCGCCGTCGAGGCGGTGATCGGACACGAGTACTTCCACAACTGGAGCGGCAACCGCGTCACCTGCCGCGACTGGTTCCAGCTGTCGCTCAAGGAAGGCTTCACGGTGTTCCGCGAGCAGCAGTTCTCGGCGGCGATGCATTCGCCGGGCCTCAAGCGCATCGAGGACGTGGCGACGCTGCGGCGCGTGCAGTTTCCCGAGGACGCCGGCCCGCTGGCGCATCCGGTGCGCCCGTCGCAGTACCGCGAGATCAACAACTTCTACACCGCGACGGTGTACGAGAAGGGCGCGGAACTGATCCGCATGCTGGCCGAGCGGCTGGGCGCGGCAACCTTCCGCCGCGGCGCCGACCTGTATTTCTCGCGCCACGACGGCAGCGCCGCCACCATCGAGGATCTGCTGGCCGCGCTGGGCGAAGCCGCGGGCACCGACCTGACGCCCTATCTGGCCTGGTACGCGCAGGCCGGCACACCGCGGCTGAGCGCGCGCGGCGTGCATGATCCGGCGACCCGCCGCTACGTGCTGCGGCTGGCGCAGCGCACCCCGGCGACCCCCGGACGACCGGACCCATCGCCGCTGCCGCTGCCGGTCAAACTGGCGCTGTTCGACCGCGCCGGCCGCGCGCTGCCGCTGCGGCTGGCCGGCGAAGCCGTCGCGCAGGGCCACGAGCGCGTGCTCGAACTGCGCGATGCCGCCGCCGAATTCGTGTTCGAGGACATCGCGCAGGAGCCGGTGCCCTCGCTGCTGCGCGGACTGTCGGCGCCGGCGATCCTCGAGGCCGACGCCGCACCCGACGACCTCGCCCTGTTGCTGCGCCACGACGCCGACGGCTACAACCGCTGGGAGGCCAGCCAGCAGCTGGCCACGCGCGCCTTCCTGGCCGCGCATGCCGGGCAGGCGGAGAATCCCGCGCTGGCGGCGTGGACACGCAGTCTGGCGGAACTGTCCGCCGCACCCGCGGACGACCTCGCCCTGCTCGCCGAGCTGCTGACTCCGCCCGGCGAGATCGAGCTGGGCGAACGCGTCGAGACGCTGAATCCGGACGCGGTGCGCGCCGCACGCATCGTCCTGGAGCAGGCACTCGCCGCCGCGCTGGGCAGCGCGATTCTCGCGCGCCGTCACCGCGCGCTGGATGCCGCCGAGACCGGCGCGCAGGACGCCGCGGCACAGGCACGGCGCCGCCTGAAGCGGCGTCTGCTCGAGCTTTGCGGTCACGCCGATGCCGATACCGGCCATGCACTGGCGGCCGCGCAGTTCGAGCAGGCCAAGGGCATGACCGACCGGCTCGGCGCGCTGACCTGCTTGCTGCAGTTCGGCGCGCCGCAAGCGCAGACCGCGCTGGATGCCTTCCGCCAGCGTCACGCCGGCAATGCGATCGCGCTCGACAAATGGTTCGCGGTGCAGGCGCAGGTTCCCGGCGATGGTGCCCTGGCGCGCGTCGAGGCGCTGACCGCCGATGCCGCCTTCACCCTGCGCAATCCCAATCGCGTGCATGCGCTGATCGGAAGCTATGCGCGCGGCAACCGCAGCGGTTTCCACCGCGCCGACGGCGCCGGCTATCGCTTCCTGACCGCGCGTCTGCTGGAACTGGATGCGCTCAATCCGCAGACCGCCGCGCGCATGGCCACCGCGTTCAACGGCTGGCAGCGGCTGGAGCCGGCCCGGCGCGAGCAGGCGCGACGCGCGCTGGTCGCTCTGGCGGCGCAGGCACCGCTGTCACGCGACCTTGCCGACATCCTCGGCCGCGCGCTGGCGGTTTGACACCCAATTGCGTGCGATCGCTGCGCTGGGTAGCCCGGATGGAGCCTCGCGAGAAGCGCAATCCGGGGCTTGATCCTCAAAATGGAACAAATCATTTCGCGCCCTTCGCGCCCTTCGCGGACAAAAATCTTGCTCGATGCACCCTTCCTGGATTCCGTTGCGCTGCATCCGGGCCACGTGGCTTGCGTGGCTTGATCGCGAACGGGTCTGACCGGATGCGGCGGTGGCGCGGCAATTCCTGACCTCGAAAGTTACAAAAAGTGAACCCCGCGACCGGTCGGTGGCGGGGTTCGATCAGGGACGCATCGGATCGTCCTGTACCGATGCGCAAGCAGGTCTTCCGTGACCCGCGGGAGCCCTGCCTGGAAGGGTCCCGGTGACTGCTCGATCGATCAGGCCTGCAGCCGCGTCAGCGCATCGCTGAGTCGCTGCTTGCGCGCCTCCAGCTCGGGGATGTGGCGCACCTGGTCGTCCTGGTCGGCCTGCAGACGCAGTACATCCAGCACCATCTCGACGCGGCCGAGTTCGATCATCAGATCGTGGCGCATGAACAGCGGGTTGAAGCTCTGGGCGGCGGTGGCCATGGTGGGTTCCCTGTGCATGGTTGAGTGTGTCCTGGGTAATGCATGCGCCATGCCAAAGTCCGGATTTGCGAAGAGCGTCACAGACGGCGCAGTATCGGATTGAACGCTGACGCGGGATGTCGCAAGGTGACCCGCCCTGGCAAACGTTGTGCAGTCGCCCCTCTTCCGGCGCCCGGCACCCGGTCATACCGGATACCCCCTGTTCCTGTGACCCACCGGGCGCCGGATCCATTCCCCGCCAAAAAGAACGGCCCGGGCAAGCCCGGGCCGGGTGCGTCCTCCTGCTGGCGTGCGACCGGCCCCTGAATTCCGATCTCGGCGCGCTCGCATGCGCCTTGCGCCAGCAGGAGTGCGCGGAGGGTTTTGCAGAATCCGTGCCACGCCGATTCCGCGGTGCAACAGCGATCCCGGCTTAAACTGGCGGCCGAGCCTGGTCACCGCCGTGGCCGCCGCTGTCGATGCTCAACGGATCCATGCACCATGCACACTCATCCCGAAGCCTTTGACGTCATCGTGGTCGGCGGCGGGCGCGACGCGCGGCTCTGGCGGCCTGCCCGCGGCAGGCCGCGCGCGGCGCGCGCCCGAGACAGGATGTCGAGGGCCGGGTGACCTGGCGAGGCCACGAGGGCCGAGTCTGGTCACCGCCGTGGCCGCCGCTGTCGATGCTCAACGGATCCATGCACCATGCACACTCATCCCGAAGCCTTTGACGTCATCGTGGTCGGCGGCGGGCGCGACGCGCGGCTCTGGCGGCCTGCCCG
>JAJYTG010000005.1 GCA_021793195.1 Pseudomonadota bacterium | reverse complement strand
CGCACGGCAGGAGAACCATGGAGCGGGAGACGGGAATCGAACCCGCACCATCAGCTTGGAAGGCTGAGGTTCTACCATTGAACTACTCCCGCCCGTGCGGAGTGCTGCTGGTGGAGGGAGGTGGATTACTCCGGGCATCCTGCCCTCCGCCCTCCGGGCCGCGCCGCAAGCGGCGCGTTCAAGATCGCTCCCGGCGATCTTGTACTCATCTCGTCCTGAGACTCGCCCTTCGCGCTTTCGCGCGGCGGGCCAGCCTCCGGCTGTTCAAGATCGCTCCCGGCGATCTTGTCGAGCCACACCGGTGGTTCTCATCCACCTCCATGGCCCTGTCATTGTGACCTCTACCCCAGCCGATCGCCCTTGCGGAGCGATCGAGCTGGTGGAGGGAGGTGGATTCGAACCACCGAAGGCGTAAGCCAGCAGATTTACAGTCTGCCCCCGTTGGCCGCTTGGGTATCCCTCCAACAAAGAACGGGCATTGTCGCGAGCGGCTCCGGCACTGTCAACAGATTCTGGCACGCGTCCTGCTTCGCGCGGCGGTCGTACGGCACCCCGGGGACACGCCTGCCATGACGATTGTCACCGCGGCCCCGACTGACGCGGCGAGTCAGCCGACCTGACGCCCGGCGGGCCCGCAACAGCCGTCGGCATGGGGTCCGGGGCGGACTG
Organism: Pseudomonadota bacterium; assembly: GCA_021793195.1. Taxonomy (GTDB): domain Bacteria; phylum Pseudomonadota; class Gammaproteobacteria; order Xanthomonadales; family Rhodanobacteraceae; genus Metallibacterium. The sequence goes on along the minus strand of JAJYTG010000005.1, from coordinate 48,045 downwards.
AGAATCGAAGTCCTGAAATGTGACAATCCGCCCGATCCGCACCAGATCAGGCGTTCGGGGGGTGTGATGCAGATCACGTTCGGGTCGTTCACGGCGATTGGCATCCTGCTTGCTTTATCCTGCCCACGACCGCGGCCATCCGGCTACGGCAACCGAAACCCAGCCCTGCCCTGCCCTGCCCAAGACCCGGAGACCGCACCATGAAGTTCACCAAGATCCTGCGCACCACCGCCCTTGCCGCCAGTCTGGCGGCGGTACTGGGCCTGGCCGCCGCGCCCTCGGCCATGGCCGATACGGCGACCGGCAACACCACCTTCAAGGTCATCCTGCAACCGACGACCTTGCTTTACTACTACGGCGAAATCGATCTGACGATCCCGTCCTCCGCGCTGGTGACGCTGGCAGGCGGTGCGCCCGCCGCACTGAAGGCGCTGGCGCTGACCGGAGCCGCTTTAGGCAATGCCGTCACCGCCACTGCCAGCGCCTCGTCGGGCCTGGCTCCAAGCCTCAACAACGTCAAGCTGACCATGAGCAACGTCTGGGCAGTGCGCTCAATCACTACGCCGGGCGTGGGCAAGACGACGGTCTCGGTCTCCTTCGCCAGCGGCACGGCCACGCCTACGGCGACGCTCACCGGCGCTACTGCCGGCTCTACTGCCACGATCGGCCTGAGCAACCTTGCGACCACCAACGGGTCGTTCACGGGCACCGGCTTCGGCAGTGCTCAGTCTGGCAACGTCAGCATGACCATGGACCTCAGCAACGCCTCGACCGCAGACAGCTACCAGGGTGCGGTGATCTACATCACCGCCACCAGCACCTGATCCGCGACGCGCGACGGCATGAAGCGCTGGAGCACCCTGATTGCGACGGCGGCACTGGTCACGGTGTCGCCGTCGCTGTTTGCGCAGGCCACCCTGGCCGGCGGCATCCTCCTGGGGGCTTCGGGTGGTCGTATCGGCGTGCTCGGGCCGGCCAGCAGCGGCGTACTGGCAGGATTTCGCAAGGGAACCCCTAACGCCATCCCGCGAAGAGCAGGCGCTTCCGGGCAGAGGGGCGGCCAGCCGCGAGGCAACGGCGGTAGTGGCGGGAACGGCGGGAACGGGGGAAACGGCAACGGCGGCAGCTGCCGGATCTACGGATTCCTCAACGGCGGCCTGAGCGGCGGCGGCCCTCTCAACTCGATCGGTGCCTTCGACGTCACCGGGGGACAACCCCCAAGCTTCTCGGTGGGCACCAGCGCACCCACGGCTTTCGCCAGCGGCGGCCAGCTGAGCGCCGACGCCGGCGCGATCAATCCCACGGGAGTGGTCGGTGCCGTGCCGCGCAACGGCGGCACCCTGTTCCAGTACGCCACGACCGCGGGCTGCGGCGCGGGCGCGCCGTTCACAACCACCCTGACCAGCAATCCCGCCGGTGCCGGCGGAGCGGTCATTGCCACCGCCAACACGCTGCGGATGCAGGCAACCTACACCACGCAGTACGTGGCGGATCCGAACAACCCCTACTACTGCTACTACACGAACAATCCCAACAAGATCTTCACCTGCGATCTCTGGTCGGCGCAGGTGACGTTCAATTTCCTGACCAGTTCGTTCGCCGCCGTGGGTGCCACCAGCTATTCGCTGAGGATCGTGCAGGCTACGATCACGTCACCATGAATCCCCTGCCGCGTGTCCCCGCCCTGCTACTGATCCTGCTCGCCGGCCTGATCGCCGCGCCCCTGGCACGCGCGCAGGTGGCACTGACACCGCAGATCTACACCATCGATCTCGACAAGCCCGACCAGACCTGGTCGTTCCGGCTGATCAACTTCACCAAGGACCCCAAGCCGGTCACGGTGTCGGTGATCAACTGGACCATGGATGCGAAAGGCGATGTGCTGCCCGCGCCACTGGAGGAGCAGTCGCTGGCACCGTGGATTCAGATCAACCCGACCTCCTTCGTGCTGCCGGCCAACGGCTCGCAGGTGGTGCGCTTCGCGATCCGTCCGGCGGTGCCGCTCGGCCCCGGCGAGCATCGCGCGATGATCTACTTCAACGAGCAGCCGCAAGGCGCACAGCCCAAAGGCACCTTCCGGGCGCTGTTTCGCCTGGGCGCGGCGGTCTATGCCCGTGTGCCGCCCTACACGATGCTCGGCGAGATCCTCGCGGCCAGGCCGGACGCACACGGCGTCAGCTTCGAGGTGCGCAACGCCGGCAACGCCACGGCGCGCATGGAAGGCCAGTACGTGGTCTGGAAAAAGGGCAGCATGCCGGCGACCGGCCCCTGGCCGGCGCATCTCGGGCAGCCTGACTTCAAGCCACCCGCGGGACTGGCGGCGAGCGGCGCGCTGCCGCTGGATGCGGACCTGCCCGGCCTGACGCGCAGCGTGCGCCTGGAATTCGACGACAAGGCCGGCCTGGCTGCGGGCGCGTACGTGATCTATCTGCGCGGCACGTTTGGCACCCCGGTGATCGACCGCGAACTGGCGTTCACCGTCCCGGCCAAGCCGCACTGAGCTGTCCTGATGAAGGGGCGAGCCCGCCATGCATGCGCGCGCGGGTTGCTGATCGCGGCCGCAGGACTGCTGCATGCGGGCGTGGCGATGGCAGCCCCGGCAGCAACGCCTGCTGCCGCGGCGGCAGCGGTCAATAGCCCGGCGCCGCCGTCCTATATCGCCGCGGCCTCGCACAAGACCACGATCGCCGGCTTCATCCTCAACGGCCGCGACACCGGCGAGAGCATTACCCTGCTGCCGCTGCCCGCCGGCGGCTATGCGGTGGATCTCGATCAGTTCGCGCGCCGCATCGCCACCCTCGTCGAGGACCGCGGCCCGCTGCTGGTGCTGCCGACCCCGCTGGGCAATGCCGAGCTGCAGGCCGCCGAGGTCATCACCCACGACAAGCAGCGCTTCTTTCCGCTGAAAACCCTCGCCGCCAAGCTGGGCGCCCGGCTGGCGTTCGACGAACAGGAGTTCGCGCTCAAGGCCGACCTGCCCTGGACGCCCGGCAGCGAGCAGTCAGGCGCCGCGCTGACCGCGCAGCAGGTCAAGCCCGACATCCGCGCCCCCGAATTGTCGCTCTCCAGCTGGCACAGCGAGGCCTACTACACCCGCAACGGCGCCAGCAGCACACTGAACACCTTCACCGACCTCGGCGGCGCGCTGGGGCCGGGCTTCTGGCGCCTGCGCTACTACACCAACCCCGGCGGCCAGAACCGGCTGACCAACTATGGCTGGATCCTCGATCACGGCAACAGCCGCTGGCTGCTCGGCCACGATCAGCTGGCGCTGGATCCGCTGCTGCCCTACGCCGAGTTGACCGGCGTGCAGTACGCCTGGACCAACCGTCCCGGTCTGGTTTACGGCGATTCGCTGGCCGCCAACCAGTTCGTCGCCAGCCAATTGCAGGGCGGGCGCGCGATCAGCGGCAACGACGGCCCGCCGGGCGGCATCGCCGAACTGCGCATCAACGGCCAGGTGGTCGCGCGCACGGCGATCCGCCTCGACGGCAGCTGGCAGTTCCGCGACGTGCTGCTGCGCGGCGACGAGCGCGTCGAGGTCGCGCTGTACCGACGCTTCGGTGACGGCACGCCGGTGAAGATCGAATCGGTCAGCGTCGCCAACAGTGCCCAGGCGCTGCCCGCGGGCACGGTGATCTCCTACGGCGGCGTCGGCGTGAACGGCAATCCGCTCGATCCGACGGTCGGCACCCACGGCGCCGGCGGCTTCTACCAGTGGCGTTACGGCGTCAGCCAGCGACTGACCGTCGGCGCGACCGCGCAGCGCGCCAATGGCGGCGATTACGGCATGGTCAACGCGGTGAGCGGGCTGGGCGCGCTGGGCACCTGGGGCGTGTCACTGGGCCGCAACGGCAGCGCCGGCGCCTGGAGCCTGAGCGGCAACGGCCAGACCGCGCATTACTACTGGAACGCCTTCGCCGTGCATCGCGACGCCAGCTATTTTCAAGGGATCGGGGCACCTTCCGACGACCGTTATGCGGTGGTCGGATGGCACGCGACGCAGAACCTCGACCTGACCCTGACCGGCCGTGACGTCAACGACCCGGTGCTCGGCAATCACTACCGCTTCGTGAAACCGGGCTTCGGCTGGCGGCCTTTCGACCGTCTCAGCCTCAGCGCGCAGCCCGACTATTTCGGCAGCTATGCCTACAACCTGTCGTGGCTGCCCGACGCACGCGACCAGATTTCGCTCAGCCGCTACTCCGGCGTCAGCCAGGCACAATGGCAGCGCTCGCTCGCCGACGGCTACAGCACGACCCTTGCGGCCACCCGCGACGGCATCCTGGGCACGCGCTACTCGGCGCTGCTGAGCGGACTGTGGACGGGGCCGCGACCGATCCTCTGGAGTGCCGGCCTGCTGCGCGGCCGCGGGCATTTCGGCTATCTGCTCGATGCGGCGGTGGAGGCGGTGCCGGGTCTCTCGGCGCATCTGCAACTGCTCGACGATCCACTGTCGCGCAGCATCACCGGCTCCGGCGGCACGCTGATCCAGTTCGTGCTGGTGGCCGACTTCGCGGTGACGCCCTCGGGCCTGACGCGCGGTGCCTTCAGCGCCTACGCAGCCCGGGTCGGCGCAATCTCCGGCAAGGTCAGCGGCGAGCTGCCGGCCAACGTCCGCTGGGCGGATCTCAAGGGCGTGCCGCTGCTGGTCAACGGCCGACCGCGCGGCAAGCTCGACAGCGACGGGCATTACCTGATCTCCAACCTGCCCCCCGGGGTCTACCAGGTGCAACTCGACGCCGAGCACATGCCGATCGATCTGGTGCCGAGCAAGGCCAGCCCCTGGGTCGAGGTGCGCGCGGGCGTCACCACCACCGCGGATTTCAACGTGATGTTGCGGCTGGGCTTCGCCGGACGCGTCACGCGCGGCGGCAAGCCGATGCCGGGCGCGGCCGTCGCGGTGCTCGACGCCAAGGACGCGGTCGTCAGCAAGACCGTCACCGATCAATGGGGCTATTACCGCATCGACAATCTGCCACCGGGCAGCTACAGCGTCCGCTCCGACGGCGTCACGCGCAGCGTCACACTGACGCGCAGCTTCCTGTTCCAGCAGAACCTCGCCGCACCGGCAAAGTGACCTGAGCTCAGCCGCGTCCCAGTTCGGGATGGCGCTCGACCACCTGCTGCTCCATCGTCTTGGACAGCTCCGAAAGGCGATCGGCATACTCGGCCATGCGGCGATCGTCTTCGTTCTGCGGCTGCCATGCCGGCACCGGCGTGGGCTTGCCGTCGGGTGTATCCAGGGCCACGAACACGATCACGCAGCTGGTGGCCAGACGCTCCTGCTGCGACTTCAGGTCACGCGCCAGCACATCGACCGCGAAGTGCATGCTGGAATGTCCGGTGCGGATCAGCTGACAGCGCACGGTGACCAGATCGCCGATCAGGATCGGCTGCACAAACTGGATGCCGCCGACCGCCACGGTCACGCAATAGGCACCGCTCCAGGCCACGGCACAGGCATAACCGGCCTGATCGATCCACTTCATCACCATGCCGCCGTGCACCTTGCCGCCGAAATTGACGTCGGTCGGCTGGGCGAGAAAGCGGAGCGTCATCGCGTGCTGCTGGCCGGGCATGGCGGAGTCCTCGGGAAGGGATCGCGGTGGTGCGCGGCGCAAGCTTAGCGGGACCCGGGACCCGGGACCCGGGACTCGGGACTCGGGACCCGGGACCCGGGAGCCGGGAGCCGGGAGCCGGGAGCCGGGAGCCGGGACAAGCCTAAAGGCTGTCATCCTGAGGGCAAAGCCCGAAGGATCTTCGCGGTGGAGACGTCCGTTCTGCACCGAGGTCCGTGATCGCAAGGGGCGTGAAAGATCCTTCGCTGCGCTCAGGATGACAGCAAAAAACGGGTTCCGGCGCGGCTTCCCCCGAGTCCCGAGTCCCGAGTCCCGAGTCCCGGGTCCCGAGTCCCGGGTCCCGGGTCCCGGGCCCCGGCTTCACTCACACATTGAACCGGAAATGCAGCACGTCGCCTTCCCTGACGATGTAATCCTTGCCTTCGAGGCGCAGGCGTCCGGCCTCCTTGGCACCGGCCTCGCCCTTGTACTTGATGTAGTCGTCGTAGGCGATCGTCTCGGCGCGGATGAAGCCGCGCTCGAAATCGGTGTGGATCACGCCGGCCGCCTGCGGCGCGGTGGCGCCGACCTTGACCTGCCAGGCGCGCACCTCCTTCTCGCCGGCGGTGAAGTAGGTCTGCAGGCCAAGCAGTCGGTAAGCGGCGCGGATCACGCGGTTGAGGCCGGGCTCGTCGAAGCCCATGTCCTTGAGGAAGTCGGCGCGGTCGGCCTCGTCAAGCTGGGCCAGCTCCTCCTCGATCGCCGCGCATACCGGCACCACCTCGGCGCCCTCGGCAGCCGCACGCGTGCGCACCGCGTCGAGGAGCGGGTTGTCATTGAAACCGTCCTCGCGCACGTTGGCGATGTACATCAGCGGCTTCAGTGTCAGCAGGAACAGGTCGCGCACCAGTGCACGCTCGTCAGCGTCGAGCCCGGCGCCGCGCGCGGGCCGGCCCGCATCGAGCGCAGCCGCCAGTTTCTGCAGTACCGGTCGCTTCGCCAGCGCCTCTTTGTCGTTGGCCTTGGCCGCGCGCTCGGCACGGTTGAGCGCTTTGTCCACCGATTCCAGATCGGCCAGCGCCAGCTCGGTGTCGATGGTCTCGATGTCGGAGATCGGGTCGATCTTGCCGGCGACGTGGACGATGTCGGGATGCTCGAAGCAGCGCACCACGTGCGCGATCGCGTCGACCTCGCGGATGTGCGCGAGGAACTTGTTGCCCAGCCCCTCGCCCTTGGACGCGCCGGCGACCAGACCGGCGATGTCGACGAACTCCATCGTGGTCGGGATGATCTTCAGCGGCTTGGCGATCGCGGCCAGCGCCGCGAGGCGCGGGTCGGGCACCGGCACCACGCCGACGTTGGGGTCGATGGTGCAGAAAGGGAAGTTGGCCGCGGGAATGCCGGCCTTGGTCAGCGCGTTGAACAGGGTCGACTTGCCGACGTTCGGCAGGCCGACGATGCCGCATTGGATGCCCATGGGGTGACGAACTCCTGAAACTTTGGGGACTCGGAACCGATAGCCAGTAGTGAGTAGCCAGGACCAGGCTAAAGCCCTGATGCCACGCGCGAACATTTTCGGCTACCGGCTACCGGCTACCGGCTACCAACTACCGGAAAAGCAGGATGTCATCCTGAGCGAAGCGAAGGATCTTTCACGCCCCTTGCGATCACGGACCTCGGTGCAGAACGGACGTCTCCACCGCGAAGATCCTTCGGGCTTTGCCCTCAGGATGACACCCTTTAGGCTTGTCCTGGGTCCCGAGTCCCGACTCCCGGCTCTCCCGTATGCAACCGCTTCATCGCCTCGTTGAAATCGCCGGCCACCGCCAGCGGCAGCACGTCGAGTGCACGTGCAACGGCGTCGAGCATGGCCTCCTCGTCGATCGTCGAGGGTCGTCCCAGCACCCACGGCGTCACCTGGTCGCGATGCCCGGGATGGCCGATGCCCAGACGCAGCCGGTGGAACCGGCCATGACCGAGGTGGGCCATGATGTCGCGCAGTCCGTTCTGGCCGCCGTGGCCGCCATCGAACTTCAGTCGCGCCGCGCCCGGCGGCAGGTCGAGATCGTCGTGTGCGATCAGGCACTCGGCGGGTTCGATCTTCCAGTAGTGCAGCGCGGAGGCGACCGCGATGCCGCTCTTGTTCATGTAAGTACCGGGCTTGAACAGCCACAGCGGTTCGCCGCCGATGCGCACCCGTGCGGTAGCGCCGTGCAGCTTGCTCTCCTGCCCGTAGCGCACGCCTGCGCCCGCCGCCAGCGCGTCGGCAAACCAGAACCCGGCGTTGTGCCGGGTCCGGAGATGTTCGGCCCCGGGGTTGCCGAGACCGACGATCAGGCGCAGGCCAGCCATGCGTTGCGATGCATGAGCCGACCCGCCCTCACGGCGGGCCGGTGCATGCGACCCGGCTTACTTCTTGTCGCCCTTGGCCGGCTCGGCCTTGGCTGCCGCCGCGCCTGCCGCCGCCGCGACCGGTACCGCAGCTCCGGCTTCGGCCTCGGCAACCGGTGCCGGCTCGACCTCTTCCTTGACTTCCTTGGCCACCGCCACCGCGTGGTCATGCTCCTTGCCGAAGCGCAGTTCGGGAATCTCGACGCCAGCGGGCAGCTTGAGATCCGACATGTGCACGGTCTGTCCCTTGTCCAGCGCCACCAGGTCGACCTCGATGTACTCGGGCAGATGCTTGGGCAGGCAGCTGATCTCGATCTCGTTGAGCTCGTGGGTGATCACGATGCCCGAGATCTTGCCGGCTGGTGACTTTTCCTGGTTGAGGAAGTGCAGCGGCACGCGCAGGCGGATCGCCTTGTTCTCGTCGATGCGCTGGAAATCCAGATGCAGCACGCGTGGCTTGTACGGATGGCGCTGCAGATCGCGCAGCAGCACCTTTTGCTTCTTGCCGTCGACGCTGAGATCGAGAATGGACGAGAAGAACCACTCGTGCCGGGTGGCCAGGGCCACCGTGTTGTGATCGAGCTGGATGCTCTGCGGCGCTTGCGCACCGCCGTAGACGATCGCCGGCACCTTGTCCGCATGACGCAGGCGGCGGCTCGCACCTTTCCCCTCGTCCTTGCGGTTCTGGGCCTCGATTTCGTGAATGGTAGCCATGATGTTGTTGCCTTGTGTTGCAGATGAACCGCCTCGCGGCGGCATGGATGCTCTCCCGCGACCAGGAGAGCGGATTCTTGCGTGAAGCCCGGGACCCGGAACTCGGAACTCGGAACTCGGGATACGTCAAAACCTGCGAGAAAAACACCGCCGCAAAATCACCGCTCCGCATCAATCCACATACAGCGAACTCACCGACTCGCCGAAGGCGATGCGGCGAATCGTTTCCGCCAGCAGTTCCGCGACGTGCAGCTGGCGGATGCGCGCGCAGGCGCCGGCTTCGGCGCTCAGCGGCACGGTGTCGGTGACCACCAGCTCGTCCAGCGCCGACTTCTCGATGTTGCCGACGGCGGGGCCCGACAGCACCGGATGCACGCAGTACGCCACCACCTTGCGCGCGCCGCTCTTCTTCAGCGCCGCCGCCGCCGCGCACAGCGTGCCCGCGGTGTCGACGATGTCATCGACCAGCACGCAGGTCTTGCCGGCGACGTCGCCGATGATGTTCATCACCGTGGCCTCGTTGGGCCGCGGGCGGCGCTTGTCGATGATCGCCAGCTCGGCATCGTCGAGGCGCTTGGCGATCGCGCGCGCGCGCACCACGCCGCCGACATCGGGACTGACCACGATCAGGTTGTCCATGCCCTGATGCCGCCAGATGTCGGCCAGCAGCACCGGCGAGGCGTAGACGTTGTCGACCGGGATGTCGAAGAAACCCTGGATCTGGTCGGCATGCAGATCCACCGTCAGCACGCGGTCGCAGTTGGCGGTGCTGAGCATCTTCGCCGCCAGTTTGGCCGTGATCGGCACCCGTGCCGAACGCGGTCGGCGGTCCTGGCGCGCATAGCCGAAATAGGGGATGACCGCCGTCACCGTCGCCGCCGAGGCGCGCTTGAGGGCGTCGATCAGCACCAGCAGCTCCATGAAGTTCTCGGCGGTCGGTGCGCTGGTCGGCTGCAGCACGAACACTTCCTGGCGACGCACATTCTCCTCGATCTCGACCTGTGCCTCGCCGTCGGAGAAGCGCCCGACCTGGGCCTTGCCCAGCGGGATGCCGAGGCGATGGGCAACGTCCTCCGCCAGCTTGCGGTGGGCGTTGCCGGAAAACAGCATCAGGCCGTTGGAGGCATTCACGGGCGGACCTTCATCATGCGTGGCCGGAGCAAGCCGGCGCGAATGGCTGGGGCGGCAGGACTCGAACCTGCGAATGCGGGAATCAAAATCCCGTGCCTTACCAGCTTGGCGACGCCCCAGCAGAAAATCGCGCGACCGCGAGCGTCAGCGCGGAGATCTCCGCTCCGCGCGCCACCCGGGCCGTGTACCGCGCGGGACAGCGAGCGACGATGTCGGCGGCTTCGGCATGGTTGCGGGTTTCCAGGAACACGCTGCCGCCGCTGCCGGACAATCGCGCCAGACCAAAACCTCCAAGCCAGTCCAGCGCCAGCGCCACCGCAGGATGGCGCGCGCGCACGACCGGTTCGAAGGCGTTGCCCGTCACCATCCCGTCGAGAAAGCGGGGAATTGTCTCTTCCGCGGCATTGCGTGTCAATTCAGGCGCTTGGAAAAGCGGCGCGGTGGCGACGTGAACGCCGGGGTCAAGCAGCGCGTACCAGCGCGGCGGCAGCGCGATCGGAGTCAACAGCTCGCCGATGCCTTCGGCCCAGGCGTTGCGTCCGCGCACGAACACCGGCACGTCGGCGCCCAGTTGCAGACCCAGCGCGGCCAGCGCGTCGTCGTCCAGACCGCAGCCCCACAGCCGATTGAGTGCGACCAGCACCGTGGCGGCATCGGAACTGCCGCCGCCCAGCCCGGCGCCGACCGGGACCTGCTTGTCTACCGCGATCTCGACGCCCAGCGGGCAGCCGGTCGCGGCCTTGAGCACCCGCGCCGCGCGCACCGCGAGATCATCGTCAGCAGCAATCCCCTCCGCACCGGCGCTGCGCACGATCGCAGCGTCATCGCGCACACGCAGACGCACGCGGTCGCCCCAGTCGAGCAGGCGAAACACCGTCTGCAGCCGGTGGTAGCCGTCGTCACGACGCCCGACGATGTGCAGGAACAGGTTGAGCTTGGCCGGGGCCGGCCAGTCCGTCCACGCCGACGCGGTCACGGCAGCTCCCAGTGCTCCACGTACAGACGCACGCTATAGGGCGGCTTGCGCGCGAAGATCGCCCGCGGCATCGCCGGGCTGCGCGCGCGATCCCAGTCCCGATACTCGACGTGCCAGCCGTCCTGTTCGAGGGTGGCCGGCAGTCCGTCGGAACCGAACGCAAGCTGCGCGTTGCTGCCGGGGGCGCGCAGGCCCATCGCCCAGGCGCGCAGATCGGCCAGCGGCAGGTGCCAGCCAAGCTGGGCGACCAGCAGGCTCTCGGCATCGGCTGCGCACTGCGGCTGCGGTTTCAGTCCCTGCAGACAGGCGCCGTCCGGACCGGTTTCGAGGCGAAAACTGCGGCCGGTGATCGGCGCACGCACGGTGAAGTCCAGCGCCATGCCGTCCTGTTTCCAGGTGAAGCCGCCGCTGCCGCCGTCATGCCCGTCGCTGACGCCGATGCGACCGTCCAGCGTGAAGCGCGTGACGCCGGCCAGCGCCTGCTCGCGCGCGGTCTGGGCGGCCAATTCACCGACTGTACCCGGTGTCGTGCGCAATGGCAGCGGCGCGCACGCGGCCAGCGTCAGCAGCAGCACCGCCGCGGCGACAGCACGCAGACGACACACGCTCATGTGCCCCAACGCGCCTGCAGCGCGTGCACGCTGCGGCTGTGCGGATCGAGTTTGTGTGCCTGCATCAGCACGGTGCGCGCCTGGGCGTGGCGGCCCCGTGCCCACAGCACCGCAGCCAGATGCGCTCCGATCTCGGCGTCCTTGCTCTTGCCCCAGGCCTTGCGCAGGCTGTGCTCGGCCTGATCGAGATGACCAAGCCGGAACTGCACCCAGCCCCAGGAATCGGTGATCGCCGGATCATCGGGACGGGCACGGTGAGCGGCGGCAACGAGTTTTTCGGCTTCGGGCAGGTCGCGCCCGGCGTCGGCGAGGGTGAAGCCGAGCGCGTTCATGGCGTTGACGTCGTCGGGTTTCAGCCGCAGCACGCGACGCAGGTCGACGACCGCCTGATCGATCGCGCCGGCCTCGGCCGCGGCCACACCGCGCGCATACAGCAGGACCGGATCGTCGGGCGAACGCTGCAGCGCGCGTGCGTAGACCGCCACCGCCTCGGCATAGCGGCGCGCCCGCACGTCCATCTCCGCCTCGAGCATCAGCAGCTTGAGGGCGACCTTTGGCTCGTCGGCGTAGTCGTTTTGCAATCCGCGCAGCAAGGTCTGCGCCTGCTGCTCGCGGCCCAGTTCGGACAGCAGCACCACCCGGCGCACATCGGCTTCGAAGGCATGCGCATCCTCGTCGCCGACCTGTGCATACCAGTCGAGCGCGGACTGGCGACGACCGAGCAGTTCGGCCAGCTGGCCAAGCAGGAACACGCTGGTCTTGCGCACCGCGACCGGCGCATGCGCCAGCTCGGCATAGATCGCCGCCAGCGCCTTGCGATCATTGGCACGCGCGGCGTAAGCCGCACGCGCCGCGTAGGTGTCGGCATCCTGGGGACCCTGCGCCAGCAGCCGCTGCGCGGCTGCGTTGCTGCCGCGTGCGGACAGCAGGCCGGCCATGGCCATGCGCAACGGAATGCTGCGCGGATGCCGGGCCAAGCCGCTGCGCAGCGTCGCTTGGGCAGCTTCGTTGTCACCGGATTGCCGCGCCAGCTGCGCCGACCAGCCGTAACTCGCGGCGCTGCCGAAACGCGCCAGCGCGGCCGCGGCGAGGCTCCGGGCAAAGGCATGCCGGCCCAGGTGCGCGGCCAGCTGGCTGGCCGCCAGCCAGACCGTGCCGTCATCGCCCGGCAACCGCGCCGGCGTCGCAAGGTTTTCGAGCGCCACGCCGGCCAGCGCCGGATCGCGCGCCGTGGCCAGCACGCGCAGGGCATCGCGCCATGCATTGGCGCCACCGGCGACGATCACCGCATCGAGCTGTTGCTCGGCGCCGGCACGATCGCCCTGGTCCAGCGCCAGCTGCGCGCGCGCCGCAGCCAGCGGGCCCGGCGCGGCGCCCAGCGCCTGCCAGCGCGCGAGCATCTGCGTCGCCAGCGGCGCATCGTGCACGGCCACCGCCAGCGCCACGGCCCGCCCGGCCAGCGCCGGGTCGGATGAAAGCGACGCCGCGCGCGCCGTCGCCGTTGCCGCGGTCTTCAGGTCGTTGCGCGCCAGCGCGAACTCGGCCTGCAGCAGGTCGGCCGCGATCGCCTGCCCCGGCCCCGGTGCCAGTGCGATGCGCGCCAGCGGCTGCGGCGCGGGCGTCGGGGTATGCTGCGCGGTACGCAGCGGCGCCTGCGCACAACCGGCCAGCACGGCCAGCGCCAGCGTCACGGCTGCAAATTGCCGCATGTGCTTGATCTTGCAAGGTGCAGTCCGCACAATTTCCACCGTGATCCTGCCCCGCGCGTGATGCCGAAAGCCGGCCGACGCCGGTCCCCGTGAGCTTAGCCGATCGCCGCCCGCGCGCCCTCATGCCTCTGATTGCCCTCGGGCTCAACCATCTGTCCGCTCCGATCGACCTGCGCGAGCAGGTCGCATTCGACAGCGACAGCGCACCTCAGGCGCTGGCCGAACTGGCCCGTCTGGACGGCGTGGACGAGGCGCTGATCCTGTCGACCTGCAACCGTACCGAGCTGTACTGCAGCGTCGCCGCCGGCGCCGAGTCGGCACCTCTGCGCTGGCTGCACCAGCACTACGATCTGCCCGGCGGACGGCTCGACGAGTTCCTCTACCGCCACGAGGAAGACGAGGCGGTGCGACACATGTTCCGCGTCGCCACCGGCCTCGACTCGATGGTGCTGGGCGAGCCGCAGATTCTCGGCCAGGTCAAGGACGCCTACCGGCTGGCGCGTCAGGCGCATACCCTGCAGGCACCGCTGGAACGCCTGCTGCAGAATACCTTCGCGGTGGCCAAGCGGGTGCGCACTGATACCCGCATCGGCGCGCATCCGGTATCGGTCGCCTTCACCGCGGTGCGCCTGGTCGAACGCCTGTTCACCGATCTGCGCGGTGCCACCGTCTTGCTGGTCGGCGCCGGGGAGACGATCGAGCTCGCCGCGCGGCACCTGGTCGACAAGCGCGTGCCGCGCCTGCTGGTGGCCAACCGTACCCTCGAGAACGCGCAGGCGCTGGCGGCCCGCATCGGCGGCTACGCGGTGACGCTCGGCGAGCTGCCCCAGCACCTGGCCGAGGCCGACATCGTGATCAGCTCGACGGCCAGCCGCACGCCGGTGATCACGCGCGCGATGGTCGCGGCAGCGATCGCCCGACGCCGGCATCGGCCGATGTTCCTGCTCGACATCGCGGTGCCGCGCGACATCGAGGTCGAGGTGGCCGATCTGCAGGACGTTTTCCTGTACAGCATCGACGACCTGCGCCAGGTGATCGACGCCGGACTGCGCTCGCGCGAGGCCGCAGCGCGTGAAGCCGAGGCGATCATCGACCTGCAGGTCGAGCACTACATGGCCTGGCGGCGCGCACTGACCGTCGACAATCCGGTGGTCGCGCTGCGCGCCCGCGCCGAGACTCAGCGCGACGAAGTGCTCGCCAGGGCGCGCGCCCTGATCGCCGCCGGCAAAAGCCCCGACGAGGCCCTGGCCTACCTCGCCAACACCCTGACCAACAAGCTGCTGCACGCGCCCAGCGCGCGCCTGCGCGAAGCCGCGTTGAAGGGCGAGTCGGACCTGCTGCACGCCGCCGGCCGCCTGTACGGCCTCGACACGCACGACGACACGCCATGATCGCCGCACTGCGGCGCAAGCTCGAGGCACTGGCCGAGCGTCATCAGGAGATCGGACTGCTGCTGGGCGAGTCCGACGCCGCCACCGATCCGGTGCGCTGGAAGGCGCTCAACCGCGAATACGCCCAGCTGCATCCGCTTGCACAGGCGCTGGCGGCGCATGCCGCCGTCGAACGCGAGCGGGCCGAAGCGCACGAGCTGGCGGGTGATCCCGAGTTCGCCGAACTGGCGGCACAGGACGAGCAGCGTCTGGCCGCGCGCCTGACCGCGATCGAGGCCGACCTGGAAACCCTGCTGCTGCCGCGCGACCCGTACGACGATGCCAACCTGTTCCTCGAGGTGCGCGCGGGCACCGGCGGTGACGAGGCTGCGCTGTTCGCCGGCGATCTGCTGCGCATGTACCTGCGTTACGCCGAGCGTCAGGGCTGGCGCACCGATATCGTCAACGCCAGCGCCGGCGAGCACGGCGGCTACAAGGAGGCGATCGCGCGCATCGAGGGTCGCGGCGCCTACTCGAAGCTGCGTTTCGAATCCGGCACCCATCGCGTGCAGCGGGTGCCGGCCACCGAGTCGCAGGGCCGCATCCACACCTCGGCGGCGACGGTGGCGATCCTGCCCGAGCTGGCGGCCGTGGACACCGTCGAGCTGCGCGACGCCGACCTGCGCGTCGACACCTTCCGTGCTTCCGGCGCCGGCGGCCAGCACGTCAACAAGACCGATTCGGCGATCCGCATCACGCACCTGCCCAGCGGCATCGTGGTCGAGTGCCAGGACGAGCGCAGCCAGCACAAGAACCGCGCCCGTGCGCTGGCGCTGCTGCAGGCGCGCCTGCTCGACGAGCAGCGCGCCAAGCAGACCGCGGCACAGGCGCAATCGCGGCGACTGCAGGTCGGCTCCGGCGATCGCAGCCAGCGCATCCGCACCTACAACTTTCCGCAGGGTCGCATCACCGATCACCGCGTCGGCCTGACCCTGCACCGGCTGCCGGACGTGCTCGATGGCGACCTCGACGAGCTGATCGGCACGCTGGCGCGCGAACACCAGGCCGACGAGCTGAAGCTGCTGACGGAGCAGGCATGAGCGCGACGATCCGGCCCGCCACCATCGTCGACCTCGATGCCGTCGCGCCGCTGTTCGACGCCTGTCGCCCGTTCTGCGGCCAGCCCGCCGATCCCGCGCGGGCGCGGGCCTTCATCGGCGCACGCCTGCGCCACGGCGATGCGGCGATCCTGCGGGCGCAGCGCGACGACAGCAGCCACGTGTACACGCTGACGGTCTGAGCCGCGCATGCAGGCCACCGACCGCGCCGCACCGATCGCCCAGTTGCTCGCCAGCGGCCGCGCCGCCGAGGCCGAAGCCGCCGCGCGCGCGCTGCGCACGCGCCATCCCGACGACGCCGAGCTGGCGCGCCTGCACGGCGTTGCCCTGCTGCTGACCGGCCGCGGCGCCGACGCCGTCGCGGTACTCGAACGCGGCGCCCGGCTGGCGCCGCGCGGCGTCGAGGTGCGCTGCAACCTGGCCAGCGCACGGCTGGCGCTGGGGGACGCCATGGGCGCGATCGCGGCGATCGAGCAGGCGCTGACGCTGTCGCCCGCATATCCACCTGCGCTCAACCTGCTCGGCAACGCGCGTCGTGCGGCGGGCGATCTCGACGGCGCGCGCGCGGCCTATCTCGCGGCACTGGCGGCATCGCCACCGGCCGCAGGCATCGCCATCAATCTGGCCGCAGTCGAACTCGAACTCGGCGCCGCGACGGATGCCGAAGCGCGCGCGCGTAGCGCGCTGACGGCCGCGGATGCGCCGGTCGACGGCTGGCTGCTGCTCGGCCACGCGCTGGCCGCGCAGGGCCGCCATGCCGATGCCGAGGCGGCCTACGCCGAGGGCACGCGACGCGCACCGCAGGATGCGCGGTTTGCCTACCAGACCGGCCTGATGCGCGACGAGCAGGGCCGCACCGAGGCCGCCGCGGCCGCCTATGCGACAGCGTTAATGCTGGATCCGGACGACGGACGTGCGCTCGGCCAGCTGGTCTACGCACGTCGCCAGTACGCCGAGCTGGCCGGGTTGGACGCATTGACGGCGCGACTGCGTGCGCACGTCACCGCGGGTCGCGGCGGTGTGTCGCCGTTCGCCTTCCTCGCCGAGGACAGCGATGCCGCCACGCAGCTGGCCTGCGCGCGCCTCGAAGCGGCGCGCGTCGAAACCGCGACGACGCCACGCCGCACCCGGCTGGGCTGGCGCCACGCGCCGAGCGCCACCGATGCAACACTGCGCGTGGGCTTCGTCGCCAACGGTTTTCACCAGCACGCGACGGCGATGCTGACCGCGGCGTTCTTCGAGGCGCTGCGCGAGCAGCTGCCGCACGTCGTGCTGTACGCCACCAGCCGCGACGACGGCAGCATCTGGCGCGCGAGGCTCGCTGCCGCCGCGCACACGTTTCGCGATGCCAGTGTGCAGACCGCCGAGGCGCTGGCGCAGACCATCCATGATGACGCCATCGAGATCCTGATCGACCTCGACGGCTGGTGCGGAGGCGGTCGCCCGCAGACCTTCGCGCTGCGCCCGGCGCCGCTGCAGGTGAACTGGCTGGCCTATCCCGGCAGCTCCGGCGCGCCGTGGATGGACTACCTGATTGCCGATCGTTTCGTGCTGCCGCCTGCGATGCGCGCACACGTCAGCGAAGCCGTGGCGTACCTGCCGCGCTGCTATCAGCCCAGCGATCCGACGCGCGTGCCGGTCGTGCCGCCGCCGCGCGCGGCACTCGGCTTGCCGGAACACGGCGTGGTCTATGTCTGCTTCAACAACAGCTTCAAGCTCAACCGCGCCAGCCTCGCCCGCTTTGCCGCGGTGCTGCGCGGAGTTCCTGGCAGCGTGCTGTGGCTGCTGGATGCCGGGGCGACCGTCAACGCACGCCTGCGTGCCGTGCTCGCCGCCGAAGGCGTCGCTCCCGAGCGCGCGGTCTTCGCGGAGCGCCGCGCCCACGCCGAATATCTCGGCTTGTACGCGCACGCCGACCTGTTCCTCGACAGCCACCCGTACAACGCCCACACCACCGCCAGCGACGCGCTGTGGGCCGGCTGCCCGCTGCTGACCGCGCCGGGTGCGACCTTCGCCGCGCGCGTTGCCGGCAGCCTCAACCATCATCTCGGTCTCGACGCGCTCAACGCCTCCGACGACGCGGCGTACCTGGCCACCGCGATCCGCCTCGGCCGCGACGCCGGCGCCCGCGCCGCGCTGCGCGCCCAACTCGCCGCCCTCCGAGCGGCCTCGTCGCTGTTCGACCCACGCGGTTTTGCCCACGACTTCGCCCTGCTGCTCGAGAGCATGGCGCAGCGCCATCGCGCCGGGATCCACTCGGGCGCCATCGGGTAATCCCCCTGGCGGCGGCAGGCGGGATCACAGCCCATCCGGCGCGGGCAGCTGTGGTCACGTTCGGCGCCAGCTGTCTGCAACCCGTTGTTCCGGCCCCCGTCCAGGCGCATATTACGATTCGTAAGTTTTCCGCAGCCAACCAAGGGGACTCGTCATGCGCATCCACCGCACACTGCGTTTTGCCGTCATCGCCAGCCTGCTGGCGGGCGGTACCGCCTGGGCATCATCCGATTACCTGCTGCAGATCGAGGGCATCAAGGGCGAAGCGGCGTCCCAAGGCCCGCCCGCGCTCGAAGTGATGTCGTTCTCGTTCGGCGCCAGCCAACCCGGTGCCGTGGGCAACGGCTCGCTCGGCGCCGGTCGCATGGCGTCGTCCAGTCGCCACCAGAAGACCGGCCACGTCACCCTGATGAAGCGCGAGGCCGCGCCGGGCGCCATGCCCTCCGCGCCGATGGCCGCTGGCGACGTCGATGGCATGGCCGGCGTCAAGGCGCCGCGCTCGCCCGGTCCCGGCACCGTGACCCTGCATATGGACGGATCCCCGGCACAGGTCGCGGCCCGCCGGACCAGCGTCTGCGCGCAGGGCAAGCACTTTCCGAGCGCCACGCTCAGCGGCCGGGGCAAGACCTGGGTGCTGAGCGATGTGATGGTGTCGTCGTGTGCCAGGGAGGGTGACCAGGAGGAGGTAACGCTCAGCTTCCAGAAGATCCAATAATGCGGTAGGACGCTGCAGCACACGGCGGGCGGCCATCGCTGCATGTCGCCGGCCGCCGTGATCCCGCCGCGATCCCGACCTCGGCGACAGCGCTATGCTGCGGTCACGTCCGTGCCGGGACTGCGCCGATGAGCGAGCTGCACTACGCCGAACATCTCGAAAAGCTGCAGGCCGAGTTGCTGCGTGTGCAGCGCTGGGCGATGGAGACCGGCCAGCGCCTGCTGGTGCTGTTCGAGGGTCGCGACGCCGCCGGCAAGGGCGGCACCATCAAGGCGATCACCGAGCACCTCAACACTCGCGGCTACCGCATCGTCGCCCTGCCCAAGCCCGACGAGCACGAGGCTGGGCAGTGGTATTTCCAGCGCTACGTCGCGCATCTGCCGGCCGCCGGGGAGATCGTCCTGTTCGACCGCAGCTGGTACAACCGCGCGGTGGTCGAGCCCGCGCTGGGCTTCTGCAGCAAGGCCCAGCACCGGCAATTTCTGCACGACTGTCCACGCTTCGAAAAGCTGCTGACCGACGACGGCATCCTGCTGTTCAAGTACTGGCTGGCCGTCGATCAGAAGGAGCAGGAGCGGCGTTTCCGCGAACGCGCCGACGATCCGCTCAAGCGCTGGAAGCTGTCGCCGGTGGACATCGCCTCGCGGCACCAGTACGCCGAGTTCGGCCGCCTGCGCAACACGATGCTGAAGAAGACGCACGCCAGACACGCGCCCTGGTTCGCGGCCGACTACAACGACCAGAAGCGCGGACGCCTGAACCTGATCGCGCACCTGATCGATCAGCTGCCGCACACGCGCCCGCTGCAGCCATGCATCGCCCTGCCGCCGCTGGCCGGCAAGCCTGGGCGCGAACGGCTGGCGGATGGGTCGTACTGGATCGCGGAGCGGTACTGAGTCTTGCCCGTCCGTCTTCATGGGCGTGAACCGGCGCCTCAGCTGATCCCGAAACCCTCACGTTCGTCCGCCTCGACCTCGGCACGACGGGCCTCCTCGACCCGCGCCGCGGGCGGCCCGCTGCGCAGCCAGCGTTCGAGTGCGGCGAGCGCCGCCGACTCGCCGACGGCCAGCACCTCGACGCGGCCATCGGGCAGGTTCTTCGCATAGCCGGTGAGGCCAAGTCGCAGCGCCTCGTGACGGGTGTGGGCGCGAAAGCCCACGCCCTGAACCCGTCCGCGGACCAGGAAACGCGCGGCGGCCACTCAGGCGCCCTTGGCCGCCCCGGCGCCGATGATGGCCTGCAAGGTGGCCGGGGTCACCGGGCCGACGAACTTCCTGGCGACGCGGCCGTCCGGTGCGATCAGGTAAGTCGTCGGCAGGCCCTGCGGCGTGGCGAAATCCCTGGGCGGATGATCGACGTCGACGATGCTGACCGGATACGTCACCGGATGCTTTTTCAGGAAGGCGCGCAGCTTGGCGGGGGTCACGTCATCGTAGGCCAGGCCGATCGCGGCGACGTCGTTGCGGTGCGCGGCGACGTAGGCCGACAGCTCCGGCATCTCGCCCAGGCATGGCGTGCACCAGGTCGCCCAGAAGTTGACGATCACCCACTTGCCGCGCTCGGCCGCGAGACTGAACGGCTTGCCGTCGAGGGTGGTGACGCGCAGCACCGGCTGCGCCACGTCGCCGGCATGGACCGGCAGGACGGCGAGCAGCAGCAGGGCCAGCAGGACACGGGTCGATTTCATGGGGACTCCGGGGCGGAAGGTGCAAGCGGCGCGCCGGGGCTCAACACCGCCAGCGTCAGCTGCAGATTCTCGCGCAGGCCGCGTGCATGTTGCGCGAGGGTCGCGGTCAGCCCGGGCGGCAGACCGTGCGCCGCACTGGCAACGGCCTCGGCGCTGGTGCTCAGACGGTAATGCCCCGTCTCGTACAGCTCGGCCAGCGTGATGCTGTCCAGCGCGCGCGCCAGCATCCAGTCGCCGCGCTCGCTGCGGCGCACGACGGCCGTGCGCTGCAGGTCGAGCAGATAGCGCTGCAACAGATCGTCGTCGAGGAACGGCTCGACCGCCAGCAGCGTCGCCGCCGACAGCGCTGCGCCCTGACGCTGCGCCGCGGCGAAGCGCGCCAGCACGCGCAGCAGGCCGATGAACTCGCAGCCCGGCGGCAGGCGCGCCGCCTGCGGGCAATAGCGATACGCCGCCAGCGAGGCCGCCAGCGAGGCCCCCAGCAACACGATCACCCACGACAGGTAGACCCAGACCAGGAAGATCGGCAGTACCGCCAGCGCACCGTAGATCTGCCCGTATGCGGCGTAGGTCACGTAGAGGCCGAATCCGAACCTGGCCAGTTCGAACAGCAGTGCCGCGACCAGCGCACCCGGCGCGGCATGGCGCCAGGCCACCACGCGGTTGGGGATCAGGATGTACATGCCGAACAGGCCGATCCAGGTGATCAGGAATGGAAGCAGGCCGAGCAGGCGCGCGCGCAGCGCGAACTGCGCATCGGCGTGATGCAGCAGCGGCAGCGCGAACAGGTACGAGGTCAGCGCCAGGCCGCCGACCACCAGCAGCGGACCCAGCGTCAGCGCGGTCCAGTACACCAGGAAGCGCGCCGTGCTGCGGCGCTGCGCCGCCACCCGCCAGATGCGATTGAAGCGGCCCTCGATGCTGGTCATCATCAGGATCGCGCTGACCAGCAGGGCGGCGATGCCGACCACGGTCATGCGGCTGGCGTTGGCGGCGAAGCGTTGCAGATAGTCCTGCACGGTGGCGCCGGCGGACGGCACGAAGTTGCTGAACACGAAGCCGGAGATCTGCTGCGTCCACAGGGCGAACACCGGAAACATCGACAGGATGCCGAACGCCGCCGCCAGCAGCGGCACCAGCGCGAACACCGTGGTATAGGACAGCGCGCCGGCGGTCTCGAAGCAGCGATCGTCGAGGAAGCGCCGCCAGACGAAACGGACGAAGGACTGCAGGCGGTCGCGGTCGTAGCGCGTGGACATGGCGGCGATGGGCGACAATGGCGCGGCGGAGACGGCAGCCTAATCGATCCGGCTGCGCACCCCAACCGCACGATGGCGACGAGCGAGAATCGATGAGCTGCGAAATCCTGGTGCTGTACTACAGCCGCGGCGGTCACACCGCGCAGATGGCGCGGCTGCTCGCGCGCGGCGTCGAAGAGGTGTCCGGCTGCACGGCGCGACTGCGCCAGGTGCCGCCGGTGGCAGCGGTCACCGAGACTGCCGCACCGCCGGTGCCGGACACCGGCGCGCCCTACGCCAGCCGCGAGGATCTCGCCGTCTGCGCCGGGCTGGCGCTGGGCAGCCCGACGCGTTTCGGCAACATGGCCGCGCCGCTCAAGCACTTTCTCGATGGCACCGGCGCGGAATGGGCGTCCGGAACCCTGGCCGGCAAGCCGGCCGCCGTGTTCACCGCGACCGCGACCATGCACGGCGGTCAGGAGTCCACCCTGCTGTCGATGATGCTGCCGCTGCTGCATCACGGCATGCTGATCGTCGGCCTGCCCTACACCGAACCGGCGCTGACCGCGACGCGCAGCGGTGGCACGCCCTACGGCGCCAGTCACGTCGCCGGCGCGCAGGGCGAACACGCGATCAGCGAGGACGAACGCACGCTGGCGCGCGCGCTGGGTCGGCGGCTCGCCGAGGTGACGCGCAAGCTGGCGGTCACGCCATGAACCTGCGCCGGATGGCCTTCGCCGCCTGGGCGCTGCTGGCCGCGCTGCAGATCGCCTGGCACGGCCTGCTGCTGCCGCCGACACGGATGCCGGTCGCCATCGCGCTGGGCTTCAGCCTGCTGCCGCTGGCTTTGCCGCTGCTGGCCATTCGGCATCCGCAGCGCGCGCTGTTCTGGGCCGGACTGGTGTCGTTGCTGTACTTCAGCCACGGCGTGATGGAAGCCTGGAGCGCACCCGCCGAGCGCGCTCTGGCGCTGGCCGAGATCGTCCTCAGCGTGCTGCTGATCGCCGCCCTCGGCATCACTGCGCGCCGGGGCCACCGGCGCACGGACGTATAATCGCCGCTCCGATCACGCGCCGCCGGCCATGAGCTTCCTGCAGGATCCGCCGCAGTTGCCCGATCCCTGGGTTCGCGATCGCGTGCTGCGCGGCTGGCTGGATTGGCGATTGTCGTCCGCGCGCCGGGCCGTGCTGGTGCCGCACCTCGAGGCGCTTGCCGCGCATGCGCTGGCGGCCTGCCGTGAGCGCCAGCTCACGCCGCGGCGCGAACCGGTGCTGACGCAATGGGACGCCTGGGGCGCGCGCGTCGATCGCATCGCGCTGACGCCGGCCTGGGAGCGCGGCCCCGCCATCACCACGCGCCACGGCCTGCTCTGGGCCGGACACGAGGACCGCGCCGACGGCGACGCGCGCGCCGACCAGTTCGCGCGTGTGTACCTGTATCACTGCGCCAGCGAGTTCCACACCTGCCCGCTGGCGATGACCGACGGCGCCGTCGCGGCGCTCGAAGCCAGCGGCGAGCGCGCGCTGATCGACCGCGTGCGGCCGCGCTACCTCAGCCGCGATCCGGCGACGCTGTGGCTGTGCGGCCAGTGGATGACCGAGACCCACGGCGGCTCCGACGTGGCGCACAGCGAGACGATCGCGCGTCGCGACGCCGGCGGCCGCTGGCGGCTGTACGGGCGCAAATGGTTCAGCTCGGCGGTGATCGGCGAGGCCGCGCTGGCGCTGGCGCGGCCCGAGGGTGCCGGTGACGGCGGCAGTGCGCTGGGCCTGTTCCACGTCGAGACGCGCGACGCCGCGGGAAACTGGAACGGTCTGCGCGTGCAGCGTCTCAAGGACAAGCTGGGCACACGCGAGCTGCCCACCGCCGAGATCGAACTCGACGGCGTGCCGGCGTGGCCGCTGGGCGAGCCCGCGCACGGCGTGCGCAAGATCGCACCGATGCTCAACGTCACGCGTCTGTGGAGCACGCTGGGCGCGCTGGCGACGGCACGCCGCGCGCTGGCGCTGGCCGGCGACTACGCGACGCGCCGGCAGGCCTTCGAACGCACGTTGACGGCGCAGCCGCTGCACCGCGCGACGCTGGCCGATGCCGCCTGCGCCTTCGAGGCGGCATTCCATCTGGCCTTCCACACCGCGCTGCTGCTGGGCCGGGTCGAGGCCGGCGTCGCCACGGCCGACGAAGCGGTCGCGCTGCGCATGCTGATCCCGCTGGCCAAGCTGTGGGTCAGCAAGCTGGCGGTGGCGCTGGTGTCGGAATGCCTCGAGGCTTTCGGCGGCGCCGGCTACATCGAGGACACCGGACTGCCGCAACTGCTGCGCGACGTGCAGGTGTTCCCGATCTGGGAAGGCACCACCAACGTGATGGCGCTGGACATGCTGCGCGCGCTGGGACAGCACGGTCTGACGCCGCTGCGCGCGGCGCTGGCGCCGGCGCTGGCCGCAGCCGATCCAACCGCGGCGCAGACGCTGCGCGGCGCTTTCGACGCGGCCGAGCGCTGGCTGGCCACGAACGCCGGCGACCGCGAGCGCCTCGAAGCCGGCGCGCGCGGCTTCGGCTTCACCCTCGCGCGCACCTGCGCCGCGACACTGCTTGCCGAGCATGCCGCCTGGTCGAGCCGTCGCGGCGATGCGGCTCCGGTCGCTGCGCTGACGCGCTTCCTCGCGCGCGGACTGGATCGCCTGCCGGGCCCGCACACCGATAGCGACACCCTGCTCGCCGGACTTTTCCCCCGCGCCGCCGGCTGATGCCCGCATCCGCCCTTACGACTCGCCCTGACGGACACCCCATGGACCAGCTCTGCATCGTCACCACCGGCGGCACCATCGACAAGATCTACTTCGATGACAAGTCCGACTACCAGATCGGCGCGCCGCAGATCGGCGAGATCCTGGCCCAGCTCGGTGTCGCCTTCCGCTTCGAGGTCATCCCGGTCCTGCGCAAGGACAGCCTGCACCTGACCGACGACGACCGCCGCCTGGTGCGCGACGCGATCGCGCGGCAGCCGCAGCGGCACGTGCTGGTGACCCACGGCACCGACACCATGGTCGAGACCGCGCAGGCGCTGGCCGGGCTGGGCGACAAGGTGATCGTGCTGACCGGCGCGCTGAATCCGGCGCGCTTCACCGGCTCGGATGCGGTGTTCAACATCGGCTGCGCAGTGGGCGCGGTGCAGGCGCTGTCGGCCGGTGTGTGGATCGCCATGAACGGTCGCGTCTGGGATCCGGCGAAGGTGCGCAAGAACCGCGCGGCCAATCGTTTCGAAGCCAGCACCTGAAGCGGCCGCAGCACGGCCCATGCGACAAAAAAACCCGGCCGTATCGCGACGGCCGGGCCCCGACGTTGCAGCGCGTGTCACGCCGACCCCCCGGTCAGCGGCCCGGACGCTCCGCTGATTGCAAACTTTCGTCAACGGCGAACGCGCGGAAATGTGATGTCGTTCGCTTAGCGCCCGACCCGGGTCAGAGCATGCCGGTTTCGAGCTTGGCGGCGTCGGACATCATCGACTGGTTCCAGGGCGGCTCGAACACCAGATCGATGTCGGCCTCGGCGACGGTCGGAATCAGTTCGAGCTTGCTGCGCACGTCGTCGACCAGGATGTCACCCATGCCGCAACCGGGCGCGGTCAGTGTCATCTTCACCCAGACCTTGCGCGCGCCGTCGGCGCGGCGTTCCAGGCTGACGTCGTAGACCAGGCCGAGTTCGACCACATTGATCGGGATTTCAGGGTCGTAGCAGGTGCGCAGCTGATCCCAGACGCGCTTTTCGACATCGCCGTCGGAGGCGTCGTCGGCCAGCGCGATCGGCGCCGGCGGCGTCTTGCCGAGCGCGCCGGCATCGCTGCCGGCGACCCGGAACAGGTTGCCGTCGACGTAGATCGTGAAGCTGCCCCCGAGCGCCTGGGTGATATAGCCGGACTGGCCGGCAGGCAGCGTCACCCGTTCCCCTTGCGGCACCAGCACGGCGTCGCAATCGCGGTCGAGGGTGAACGGCTCGCTGCTGGGGCTGAATCCGGCCATGGGCATACGGCTTGCTAGTGTGGTGTCTCGGAAATACGCATCCATCATTCCCGCGTCTTTCGGCGTGATACGGCGTTGCGCCTCGTCGCCATGGCGGGGCCATGACTCCTCGTCGCGCCTGGTCTCGCACCGAAATCCATCGGGAATCCCTGGCGCGTACTTGCGAGACACCGCACTGACGTCTCATGCAGCTTGTTGGAGATGCTTATTATGCCTGCAGGACCGGACCCTGACGCCGATCCCGTGCAGGCAAACCGAGGAGGTCGGAATCGTGTTGCGGCGCCACGGCATGATGCTCATGACTCTGTGCGCGCTGGCGTTGAGCGCCGGCCGCGCGCATGCGCTCGATCCGGCGACGCCCTTCGACGACTACCAGATCAACGCCTGGGACATGCAGCACGGTCTGCCCCAGATCAGCGTGATCAGCATCACCCAGGACCGCGCCGGCTTCCTCTGGATCGGTACCCAGAACGGCGTCGCCCGCTTCGACGGCAGGGACATCAAGCCGCTGCTGCGGATGAGTGACGGCCGCGACATCTCGATGGCGCAGGCGGCGTGGGCGGCACCGGATGGCGACGTCTGGTTCGGCACCGTCACCGGACTGGTGCGCGAACACGACGGCCGCCTGCTGGCGCTGGGCGGCCCCTCGGTGAACGCGATCAGCGCCGGCATCGATGGTCAGCCGCTGCTGGCGACCGCGGCCGGTGTCGGATCATGGACCGGCCGGGGCTTTCGCGCCCTGCCGGGCCTGCGCGGACCTTTCTTCAGCCTGCTGCAGCGCCCCGATGGTTTCTGGGCCGGCGGACTCGATCGGCTGTGCCACCAGCGCAACGGAACAGTGACCTGCCAGCCTCTGCACGGCACGTCCGACAGCCGGGTGACCGCGCTGGCCGAACACCGAGGCGACCTCTGGGTCGGCACCAGCCGCGGCCTGCTGCATCGGGTCGACGGGCAGCTGCAGCCGGCCGGGCTGGATCCCGATCTCGACAGCAGCACGATCGAAGCCATGCTCGCCGATCGCGCCGGCAATCTCTGGATCGGCACCCTGCAGGCGCTGTACCGGCTGCGCCCGGACGGCACGCTCGACCGCATCGGCAGCCATCCGCTCGGCAGTCCGCCGTGGGTCGACAGCCTGTTCGAGGATCACGAGGGTGACCTCTGGCTGGGCACCCGCACCCACGGCCTGTTCCGTGTCGCCGACACCCCGGCGCAGCGTTACGGCCGCCAGCCCGATGGACTGTTCCCGCTGATCTGGGCCGTCGCCCGCGCGCCGGACGGCCAGATCGTGCTTGGCTCCGGCAAAGGCGTGCTGGCGCTGCAGGACTCTGTCGTAACGACCCTGGTGCCGGCCAGCGCCTTGCCCAATCCCAGCGCCTACACGCTGTACTACGACCACGCCGGGCGGCTCTGGATCGGCACCCGCGGCGGCGTGGCCATCCTCGCCGCCGGCAAGGTCGAGTCCCCGCCGGCGCTGGCACCGCTGACGGCCTGGCAAGTCAACGTGATCCGCGAAGCGCCGGTTGGCAGCTACTGGATCGGCACCCAGGGAGGGCTCTACCGCTATCGCGATGGCGTGTTGCGGCGCTTCGGCGCCGCGCCCGGCAGCGCTGCCGCGAGCATCCGCGCGATCGCGCCGCTGGCCGACGGCCGGCTCTGGGTGGGCACCGGCGATGGCGTGTTCGAGCTGGACGGCACGCGCTGGTCACGCCCGGCCTGGAGCCTGCCGCTGCGCGGCATCTTCGTCACCGCGATCAAGCCGCTGCGCCGCGGCGAATGGCTGATCACCAGTGCCGACGCCGGCATCTTCCTGCTCGGCAACGGCCGCCTGCAGCGCTATGGCACCGCCAACGGCCTGCCCGGCAACAACGCCTGGGACTTCAATGTCGTCGGCGATCAGGTCTATGTGCCCGGCATCGACGGTGTCTGGCGCTTGCCGCTGAGCGAATTCCCGACCGCCGGCGGCGATCCGGCCGCGGTGCACTTCGATGCGCTGCGCGTGGTCGGCGCGGAAGGCGAGGGCCTCGACGTCAACCGCATGCGCTGCTGCAACGGCGCCGGCGGCGCGCGCAGCCTGGTGGCGGGATCCTCGATCTGGTATCCCACCACTGCCGGCGCCGTGCGCCTCGACACCACCGCGATCCGCAAGCCGCAGCCGGTCACGGCGCCGCTGATCGACACCATCGTCCACCGCGGCGAGGACAGCCTGCCCGACGGCACCTACGTGCTCAGCGACAATCAGCGCGATCTCGAAATCCGCTACACCCTGCCCTACCTGCGCGACCCCGCCGGATTGAGCTTCCGCTACCGCCTCAACGGCTACGACAGCACCTGGAGCGACGCGACCGCGCGCCGCACGGCCTACTTCACGCACCTGCCGCCGGGCCACTACGACTTCGAGGTTCAGGCGCGCTACGGGGGCGGCGAGTGGGGGCCGCTGGGCATGCTGCCGTTGGCGGTAACGCCGCACTGGTACGAGCGCGGCGCGGTGCGCGCGCTGGGCGTGCTGGCCCTGTTCATCGCGCTCTGGCTGCTGCTGCACTGGCGCCTGCGGCGGCAGCAGGCGATCCGGCTGCGGCTGGAGCGGGTGATCGCCGAACGCACCGAGGAACTGCGGCGCACCAACGAACGCCTGCGCGAGGCCAACCTGACGTTGCGCGCGGACAGCACCACCGACGCGCTGACCGGTCTGGGCAATCGGCGCCAGCTGCTGACGCGGCTGCCGGGCCTGCTCGGCGACGACGAGAGCGTGGCGGTGCTGCTGCTTGACCTGGATCACTTCAAGGACGTCAACGATCGTCATGGCCACGCGGTCGGCGACCGTGTGCTGAGCGAGCTGGGCGAACTGCTCGCGCGCGCCAAGCGTCCCGGCGACCTGGCCCTGCGCTGGGGCGGCGAGGAGTTCCTGCTGTTGCTGCGCGGCGTGGATGGCACCCAGGCCTGCGAGGTGGCCGAGCGTTTGCGCCAGACCATCCTCGCGCATGCCTTCGCCGCAAACGCCCAGACTATCCGCCTGACCTGCTCGATCGGCTACTCGCTGCATCCGCTGCTGCCGGGTTCCGGCGCGCGGGATTTCGAGCGCGTGCTGGAACTGGCTGACATCGCCATGTACCGGGTCAAGCACGGCGGCCGCAACGGCTGCGCCGGCCTGATCGCCGGCCCCGCAGTCGACGCGACACTGCAGCAACCGGGTCTGGCGACACGCATCGACGCGCTGGTCGCGGCGGGCGCGCTGGTCTGGATCGAGCGCCCGCGCTGATCCGGCGCCGCGGCGCTATCATCGCGCCTTCCCCAACGGTCGCCCGCCATGCACGCATCGTCATGCACTGATCATGTCGGCTGAGCGCGGGCGCGTGCCGTGGGCCGGATTGATCGTGGGCGCCCTCGCGGTGCAGCTGGCCGGACTCGCGCTGGGCGCGGTCTGGGCCCTGCTGGTACTGCGCTTCGGCGGCGCAGCGCCGCCCTGGCTGGCGCTGGCGGTGGCCGCGCTGACGGCCCTGAGCACGCGCATGAGTCTGCCGCCAACGCGTGGTGCCGCACCGCTGCTGGCGGCGCTGGCGACCCTGCTGGCCGCGCTCTACGAACAATTCCTGCTGGCGGCCGCGCGGATCGCGGCAATGTTCGGCATCGGCCTGCTGGAATCCCTGCGCGCCAGCGGTTTCGGCATGCTCTGGCTGCTGGCCCGCATCGGCCTGAGCGGCGAGCGTCTGGGCTGGGCGCTGGCAGCCGCCGCACTGGCCGCGCTGCTGGCCTGGCGCTGGAGCGAGAAAGCGGTCAAGGCCTGAGCGACAGCGGCGCATCGCCAGACACAGCGGTCTCAGCCATCCACCGCCTTGAGCTCCGTGATCAGGCTGGCCACGGCCGCCTGGCCATCGCCGTAGAGCATCCGTGCGTTGTCGGCATAGAACAGCGCGTTCTCGATGCCGGCGAATCCGGTGCCCTTGCCGCGCTTGATCACGATCACGTTCCGGGCACCGGCGACGTCGAGGATCGGCATGCCGTAGATCGGCGACGACGGATCGGTCCTGGCCACCGGATTGACCACGTCGTTGGCGCCGATCACCAGCACCACGTCGGTGGTCGGGAACTCAGGGTTGATGTCGTCCATGTCGGCGATCAGGTCGTAGGGCACGCCGGCCTCGGCCAGCAGCACGTTCATGTGCCCGGGCATGCGCCCGGCCACCGGATGGATCGCGAAACGCACCTTGACGCCGCGCGCGATCAGCGCCTGCGCGAACTCCCACACCTTGTGCTGCGCCTGCGCCACGGCCATGCCGTAGCCGGGCACGATCGCCACGCGCTCGGCGTAGGCCATCATCACCGCGGCATCCGCGGCCTCGATCGGTTTCTGCGCGCCGGCGATCGCCTGCGCCGCGCCGCCCGCGGCGCCGAAACTGCCGAACAGCACGTTGCCCAGCGAGCGGTTCATCGCTCGCGCCATCAGCTGCGTGAGCAGGGTGCCCGCCGCGCCGACCACCATGCCGGCGATGATCATCGCCTCGTTCTGCAGCACGTAGCCCTCGAAGGCCACGGCCAGGCCGGTGAAGGCGTTGTACAGCGAGATCACCACCGGCATGTCGGCGCCGCCGATCGGCAGCGTCATCAGCAGACCGAGCAGCAGCGCCAGCGCGGCGAACACCACGATCGCCAGCAGCGGCACCTGCGCACCGGCCGCAAAACCGGTCGTCAACGTCCACGCGCCCAGCACCAGTGCCGCCAGCAGGATCGCGCCGTTGAGCGCGCGCTGACCGGAGAACACGAAGCGTTTGTCCATCCAGCCCTGCAGCTTGGCGAACGCGATCAGCGAACCGGCGAATGACACCGCGCCGATGAACAGGCCGACGTAGGCGAGCACCGTCGCCGACGGTGCCATGCAGACCGTCGATGGTGCCGCCGCGAAGGCGCACTGGCCGGGATGGACATTGATCCAGGCCGCCGCCGCGATCAGCTCGGCGAGACCGATCGCCGCCGCCGCGCCGCCGCCCATGCCGTTGTACAGCGCGACCATCTGCGGCATCGCGGTCATCGCCACGCGCCGCCCCGACCACCACGCCGCAGCGGTCCCCAGCACGATCGCCGTCAGCATCAGCTCGCGGTTGTGCAAACCGGGAAGGACGAAGGTGGCCGCCACCGCCACCAGCATGCCGACGCCGGCCCAGAGAATGCCGGTGCGCGCGGTGCGCGGCGAACTCATGCGCTTGAGGCCGACGATGAACAGCAGCGCGGCGAGGAAATAGCTGGCCTTGATCAGGCCGGGCAGCAGCGTCTCCATCAGCCGCCCTCCTTCTTCTTGCTGGCCTTGAACATTTCCAGCATGCGTTCGGTGACGACATAGCCGCCGGCCGCATTGCCGGCGCCCAGCAGCACGCCGACGAAGCCGATCGCCTGCTCCGGCGGTGTCTGCGCATGGCCCAGCGCAACCATCGCGCCGACCACCACGATGCCGTGCACGAAGTTGGATCCGGACATCAGCGGCGTGTGCAGGATCACCGGCACCCGCGCGATGATCTCGTAGCCGGTGAAGGCCGCCAGCATGAAGATATACAGTGCCAGAAAGCCGTCGATCATCGCTGTCCCCCGGGTGGTCGGCGCCGCGCGTGGGCCCGATCATACGCGGCGACTGTCAACCGCGGCGAGCATGGACCGTTATGGGTGAGGTGATCACGCAGGAAACGGCTGATGAGGAACCGCACCCGCCGCGGCAGCGCGACATGAGCGTGACCGCGACTGCCCTGCTGCAACCCTTGCCCGAGGCCGGCACGCGACCGGTGCCGGCGTCACTCGAGGGTTTTCTGGCCCAGGTCGAACGGCGCGCCTGGCGCGTCGCCGAGATGGGCCTGAATGACCGCGAAGAGGCATTGGACGCCGTGCAGGACGCCATGCTGAGGCTGGTCAGGAGCTACCGCGAACGCCCGCCCGAGGAATGGTCGCCGCTGTTCTGGGGCATCCTGCGCCGGCGCATCACCGACCTGCAGCGGCGGCGCAAGGTGCGCTCGATCGTGGTCGGCTGGCTGGCGCCGCGCGGCGGCGACGAGGATGGCGACGACGGCCCGCTATGGGAACCGGCCGACCTCGCCCCCGACCCGCAGCAGCGGCTGCTCGACAGCAGCGCCTACGCGGCGATGGGCGTGGCGGTGCGCAAGCTGCCGCGGCGCCAGCAGGAGGCTTTCATGCTGCGCATGCTCGAAGGCCTCGACGTGGCGGCCACGGCACAGGCCATGGGCTGTTCCGCCGGCAGCGTCAAGACCCATCTGTCGCGCGCCATGGAAGCGCTGCGCAACCATCTGGAGGACTGGCGATGAACGATATCCGCGATCCGCTCGCAAACCGCGCCCGTGGTCTGTTCGACAGCGCCGTGAGCGGCGTCGACGCGGCCACGGCCGCGCGCCTGCGCAGCGCGCGCCGCACCGCGCTGCAGCCGCGACATGCACCGATCGCGCGCTTTCTGCTGCCGGCGGGGGCATTTGCCGCCGCGGCGCTGGCGCTGGGCCTGGTCTGGCATCCGCATGCCGACGCACCGGCGACTCCCGCGGCGGCGGTCGCCACGGCCGCGGGTACCGGCAGCGATTCGCTGGCCGCGTCCGACGCCGCCGATCTCGACCTGTACCAGAATCTCGACTTCTACGGCTGGCTGGCGACCCAGCCGCGACAGCCCGGCGCCCACCCGGCGCCGGCCGGAGACTGACCATGCCGCGCGTACCGATCCTGCCCTCCGCTGCCCTGCTGCTCGCGCTGGCGCTGGCTGCGCCGCTGACCGCGCAGGCGCAGCCAGCGCCGGTGACGCCCTGGCAGCAGCTGAGTCCCGAGCAGCAGCGACTGCTGAGTCCTTTTCGCAACCGCTGGGAGCACATGCCGCCACAGCGTCAGCAGCAACTGTTGCGCAACGAGCAGCACTGGGAACAGCTGCCGCCGCAGCGCCAGCGCGCGATCGACCAGCGCATCGAGCGCTGGCAGCAGATGACGCCCCAGCAGCGCGCGCAGGTGCGCCGCAACATGCAGCAGTTCCGGCAGATGAGCCCGCAGCAGCGCCAGCGTCTGCGCGCAGCCTACGCGCGCTTTCGCGAACTGCCGCCGGCACAGCGCGAGGCGTTGCAGCGGCAGTGGCATTCGATGAATCCCGCGCAACGCCAGCACTGGCTGCAACAGCGCGGTCCCGGTCCGCACCCGCAACGCATGCCGCCCGCGGGCGGGCGTCACGGCGGCGGTTGAACTGCCGCCGCGAAATGCTCAGCCGGCGAACTTGACCTCGCCGCCGTGGGCGACGCAGGCATTGCTGATCAGCTCGTCGCCGAAGTCCGGACGGAGCGCGCCCTCGCGCAGCAGCAGTTCGGCGAAATTGGCGAAATTGCGCGCGATCATCTCGCTGGCGTGCAGCGGGGTGCCGGCCGCCAGATTGACCGGTCCGAGGATGCTGACGGCGCCGTGCTCGACGCGCGCACCGGCGCGGGTCAGCTCGCAGTTGCCGCCGCTCTCGGCGGCGATGTCCACGACCACCGCGCCCGGTTTCATGCCCGCGATCATGGCCGCGGTCAGGATACGCGGCGCCTGCCGGCCCGGAACCGCCGCGGTGGTGATCACCACGTCCATCGCGCGCAGATGTTCGCCCAGTGCCTGTTGCTGACGCGCACGCTCCTCGGCGGTCAGCTCGCGCGCATAGCCGCCGCTGCCGGCGGCGCTGACGCCAAGATCGAGAAACTTCGCCCCCAGCGACTGCACCTGCTCGCGCGTCTCCGGGCGCACGTCGAAACCCTCCACCTGCGCGCCCAGCCGGCGCGCGGTGGCGATCGCCTGCAGGCCGGCCACACCGGCACCGATCACCAGCACGCGGCTGGGACGCACGGTGCCGGCGGCGGTGGTCAGCATCGGAAAGAAGCGCGGCGAGGCCTCGGCGGCCAGCAGCACGGCGCGATAGCCGGCGACCGCCGCCTGCGACGACAGCGTGTCCATCGCCTGCGCGCGGGTGCTGCGCGGCAGGCGCTCGAGCGCGAACGCGGTCAGCCCCTGCCCGGCCCAGGCGGCGATGCGCTCGCCGGCGCCGTAAGGGCGCAGCTGGCCGACCAGCATCGAGCCGCTGCGCAGACCGACCAGGGTCGCGGGCGGCTGCACCGCCAGCAGCACGTCGGCACGTGTCAGCACCGTGGCGGCATCGGCGAATTCGACGTCGATGTAACCGGCATCGGGAAAACCGGCGGCGGCGCCGGCATCGCGCTCGAGCAGCACCTGCAGCCCGCGGGCGCGATATTTCTTCGCCGTTTCCGGCGTGATCGCCACGCGGCGTTCGCCCGTCGCGGTCTCCTTCAGCGCTGCAATGGTCACGGCCATGACGCATCTCCACCCGGATCCGCCGCATCGTAACGGATGCCGGGAAACGTCGCGCAGCGCCCGGCGCGACCATCCTCGGTCCGGCCCGAGGGCGCCGGCCAGCACGGATGGGTATTTCCGCAGCGCCCCACTAAACTCGGCCCATGCCCGCCTCGCCGCTGTTCGCCGCTCTCGCCCGCCGCCGTTCGGTGCCGGCACGCCTGCTGACCATTCCGGCGCCGAGCGGCGCCGAACGCGAGGCATTGCTGGCCTTCGCGCTGCGCGTGCCCGATCACGGCCGCCTGCAGCCATGGCGGCTGATCACCATCGAGGGCGCGGCGCTGACAACCTTGGCTGCACGGCTGGCCGAACGTCTGGCCGCACGCGAGCCCGACGTCAATCCCGCACGCCTCGACAAGGAGCGCGCGCGCTACGCACACGCCGCGCTGGTGGTCGCGGTGGTGGCGCGGATCGATGCCGGACACGCCAGGATCCCCGCCCAGGAGCAGCTGCTGTCGGCCGGCTGCGTTGCCTACAGCTTGGTGCTGGGCGCCGAGGCGCTGGGTTACGGCGCGCAGTGGCTGACCGGCTGGGCCGCCTACGACCCCGCCGTGGCTGCGCTGCTCGGACTGGGCGCCGGCGAGAGCCTGATCGGCCTGGTGCATATCGGCAGCGTCGGCGAGGAGCCGACGCCGATCCCTCGCGCGCAGCCTGCGGCCCACATCAGCGCATGGACGGCATGAGCACGCGTCCGGCCGCGCACCTGGTCGATGCCAGCCTGTACGTGTTCCGCGCCTGGCATTCGCTGCCGGACGAGCTGCGCGATCGCGACGGCCGCCCGGTCAATGCCGTCCACGGCTTCGCCCGCTTCCTGCTCGATCTGCTCGAGCGCGCCCGACCCACGCACGTGCTGGTCGCCTTCGATGCCGCGCTGAACTCGTGCTTTCGCAACGCGATCTACCCGGCCTACAAGGCCAATCGCGAACTGCCACCGCCGGAACTGGAGTTCCAGTTCGGACGCTGCCGCGAATTGGCCGTCGCGCTCGGGCTGGCGGTGGCCGCGCACTCCAGCTTCGAAGCCGACGACCTGATCGGCAGTGCCCTGTGGACGCTGCGCCGGCACGGCTACCGCTCGGTGGTGGTGTCGTCGGACAAGGACTTCGGCCAGCTGCTGGGCAGCCACGACGAGCAGTGGGACTTCGCGCGCGGCGAGCGCTGGGGCGCGGACGGCGTCATGGCCCGCATGGGCGTGCGCCCCGAGCAGGTCGCCGACTATCTGGCACTGGCCGGCGATGCCGTCGACAACGTGCCGGGCGTGCGCGGCATCGGTCCGCGCACCGCCGCCGCGCTGCTGGCGCACTTCGGTGACCTCGACGCCCTGCTGGCGCGCATCGACGAGATTCCGGCAATGCCTCTGCGCGGTGCCGCCGGCGTCGCCATGCGCCTGCGCGGCCAGGCCGACAACGCGCGTCTGTCGCGGCGGCTGACGCGCATCGCGCTGGACGCGCCGGTACCCGAGCCTGATGCGCTGGCCTGGCGCGGCGGCGATGGCGACGCCCTGGAAAGCCTGGGCCAGCACCTGCGCCTCGGTGCGCACACCCGCGCGCGCCTGCGTGCTCACGCTCAGCCGAAGGCGGAGACGGCATGAATCACGACCCTTCAAGCCTGCCTGTCGGCGCCGATGCGCCCGCCGAGGATCTCCATCGCGGCGCCTGGCTGACCCTGCGCCGGCGCGGCCGCTGGGAGTTCGTCGAGCGCAACAATGCCGGCGGTGCGGTCATCATCGTCGCGGTCACGCCGCAGGACCGCATCCTGTTCGTCGAGCAGTACCGCGTGCCGATCCAGGCGCGCACGATCGAGATGCCCGCCGGGCTGGTCGGCGATCACGCGGGCAACGGCGACGAGACCGCGCTGACCGCCGCCGCGCGCGAGCTGGAGGAGGAAACCGGCTGGCGCGCGGCGCGGCTGGAATTCCTGCACGCCGGGCCGTCATCGTCGGGCATGAGCACCGAGCTGATCGCCTTCGTGCGTGCCTTCGATCTGCAACGGGTGGGTGCCGGTGGCGGTGATGCCAGCGAGGCGATCGTCGTGCACGAGATCGCGCGCGGCGAAGCCTCGGCGTGGCTGTTCGCCAAGGCGCGCGCGGGCTATTCGGTCGATCCCAAGCTGTTTGCGGGGCTGTGGTTTCTCGAACACGAGACGCCGGCCGCGGCTCCGGCCTGAGGCCGTCAGTCCTCGGCGCCGACGACAACGGGCGAGGAGGCGATACGGCGCGCACGCCACCAGCCTGCGGCCGCCGCCGCAGCGGCCAGCAGCAGCAGGCCGACGCCCAGACCCGTGCGCAGCCGCAGCCACTCGATGGCGGCCAGCAGCGCCAGCGGAGCCAGCGCGGCAGAGACCACGAACAGCGGATCGCGGCGCAGGCGCGGCCACGGTGCGGCCACCAGCAGCACCGCCGCGCCGGCCAGCAGCAGCGCCAGCAGGCGCTGTGCCCACGGCCATGCCGGTGCGTCGGGCACGTCCGGCAGCAGATCGGCGAGACTGCGATCACCCAGCTGCACCACGAAGCCGCCGGCCGCGACGGAGCGCGCCGGCAACAGCCGATCGCCTTCGGCGCGCGCGAACACGCTGATCGGCTGCAGCGGCACCTCGCGCCAGCGGATGCGCAGATCGCCCAGGTGCGGCGCCCGCGGATCGGCGCTGCTGACCAGCGCGTCACCGGCGACGTGGAAGGTGGCGGCCAGGTTGGGCGGCAAACGGCCGAAGTCGGGTTTCAGCGGCACGCTGCCCGGGATCGCATCGACGATCGCCGGGTCCAGCACGAAGCCGTCCAGGCGCACCCGCGGCGCGATGAAACGGTGCGGCGGGATCGGCAACGGCCCGGGATTGGCGTGCCCGCGCGGGTCACTGAACGTGGCGCTGTCCACCGCGTGATTGACCCAATCCTGCTCGTACAACGGGTAGCCGACATTGATCTCGTGCCACTGGAACATCGCCACGTGACGGATCAGCACCGGCGTGTCGGCCTGCACGCCGAAATCGGCATCCAGCGGCAGCTCCACCACCTGCGGCGTGCCGGTAACCCGCACCATGTAGCCGTACAGACGCGAGGACGGCGCCGCGCCTGCGCCCAGGTCGCGGACCGCGCCACCGTGCCGGTCGAGCGCGGCCACATGCGCGCCCACACCGCGTTCGGTGGCGGCGATCAGGGCCAGTGCGGCCACCGCCAGCAGCAGCGCAGCCAGGCGCGGCGGCCAGGCGCCGCGCAGGAAGGCCAGCAGGGCGATGCGCGGATCGCGGCGACGGCGACGCTTCATAGCGGCAACGCAGCCAGTCGCGGCCGGGCGTGCGCCGCGAGATAGCGCCCGCGCGCATCGACCTCGACGTCGGCCAGCGCCATCTCGTGATCATGGGTGAAGAACAGGCGCACGCCGCGCTGGCGCGCGGCTTCGAGCA
The DNA here is from genome assembly GCA_021793195.1 of Pseudomonadota bacterium. Classification (GTDB taxonomy): domain Bacteria; phylum Pseudomonadota; class Gammaproteobacteria; order Xanthomonadales; family Rhodanobacteraceae; genus Metallibacterium. The sequence goes on along the minus strand of JAJYTG010000005.1, from coordinate 10,777 downwards.
GATCGCGCTTCTCGTCGATCAGGCGCTCCGGGTAACGGTCGTAGCCCATGGTGATCGGCAGGTGCACCCAGGCGCGGCCGGGGATCAGGTCGGCGCAGAACAGCACGCCGCCGCCGGCACCGGGTGCGGGCTGGATCTCGGCCAGCATCAGCCCCGGCGTATGCCCGTCGGAATAGTGGAAGCGCACGCGCGGTCCCAGCGCAGGCGCATGCTCGCCGTCCACCAGCTGCAGGCGTCCGCTGGACTCGAGCAGCGGCAACAGTTCGGCAATGAACGAGGCACGATCGCGCGCGTGCGGCGACTGTGCGCGCTGCCAATGGTCACGGCCGATGACGTAGGTCGCGTTGGGAAACAGCAGCTGCGCCGGCTGGCCCTCGCGCCACTCCGCCAGCAGGCCGCCGGCATGATCGAAGTGCAGATGCGAGAGCACGACCGCGTCGATGTTCTCGTGCGCGAAGCCGGCCTGCGCGAGGCTGTCCAGCAGGACATGGCGGTCCTCGACCACCCCGTAGCGCTCACGCAGCTTCGGTTCGAAGAACGCGCCGATCCCGGTCTCGAACAACACGGTCTTGCCGTCGAGGTCGTCCACCAGCAGGCAACGACAGGCCAGCGGAATGCGATTCCCGGCATCGGGCTCGATCCACTGCGACCACATCGCCCTGGGCGCGTTGCCGAACATGGCGCCGCCATCCAGCCGTTGCGAATTGCCCAGGATCGACCACAGCTTCATCGTCTGCCTCTTCGCTCAATCTCGGCGGCGTCGGTGACTACGCTCGGCTTCCTGCCTCGCCAAGTCACCCCGCCTGCGGCTCCTGCCTCCGGCGCTCGCCGGCGCAGGGCGCCCTGCCAGTGCCTGAACCGGCGCGAGGTCATGCGGCGCTCGCCCTGGCTTGCATCAGTTCGCGGTACTTGAGTTCGAGCTGCTCGCGCGATTCGGCATGGGCGTCATCGACGAAGATGCATTCGACCGGGCAGACCTCGACGCACTGCGGCAGGTCGTGGTGACCGACACACTCGGTGCACAGGGCCGGGTCGATTTCGTAGTAGTCGGGACCGGGCGCGATCGCCTGATTGGGGCAGACGGGCTCGCAAACGTCGCAGTTGACGCAGACGTCGGTGATCTTCAGCGCCATGCGCTCACTCCCATTCGGCACGCGCACAGAGCCATCCATGGTGCGCCCTCGGTCCAGCCATCCATGGCTGGCCGCTCACCGGCGCGGGATGCGCTTCACCGCATCCCGCGGCAAATCCCGGTTCGCCGTCGCAGTTGACGCAGACGTCGGTGATCTTCAGCGCCATGCGCTCACTCCGGCACCGTGCGTGGATGCGCACCGGGGCCGGAGGCGATCCGCCATGGCGTGCCATCGGCAGCGTTGATCTGCCACGACATCAGCGAACGGGCGCCGATGGTCGCCACGCGCCCGGTTGTCACATCTGCACGAAACGGAAGGTCGCGGCACTGCCCTGCAGGGCCTGTGCGACGCCCTGTTCGTCGGCCTTGTCGCCCACGAACAGCACGATCACGCCCTTGAACGATCCCGGCTGCGCGTCCTTGAACGCGGTGATGATCATCTGCGCGGTCTGGCTGGAATCCGGACCGCCGAAGGCCATCAGATTGCCCGGCAGCACGCCGCGGGCGACGGTGCCGCTGACATTCTCGAGCTGGCGCTGACGTGCCTGCGTGCTGGCATCGTCGGTACCCGCCGGCACGTAGTACATGTAGGGCTGGTTGGCCGTCATGCCCTGCATGTTCTTGGTCACCACCTGCACGAGATAGTTCTTCCAGCCCGCGGTGTCGGTCGGGCTGGTCGGTCGGGCGACCTGCTGGGCCTGGGGTGCGGTCTGATCGGCCTGCTTCTGGCAGGCGCTCAACGAGAGCGCACCGATGAGGGCAGCGGCGGCGTACAGGGCGATCTTGCGCATGGCGAGTACCTCTTATTGGGGTTGCGGATGATCGTTGCGGCGGATCCGCCAGCGCTGGCGCAGCGCCTGCTGCACCGCCGGGTGGACGAAATCGGACACGTCGCCGTCGAGGCGCGCGATTTCACGCACCAGCGACGAGGAGATGAAGCCGTACTGCTCGGCCGGAGTGAGAAACAGCGTTTCCGCCTCGGGCACCAGATGACGATTCATGCTGGCGAGCTGGAACTCGTACTCGAAGTCCGAAACCGCGCGCAGGCCGCGCAGGATCACCCCGGCGCCAATCTCGCGCACGAAGTTGGCCAGCAGGCAGTCGAAGCCGCGCACCTCGACGTTGCGCAGGCCGCCCAGCGCCAGCCGCGCCAGCGCGATGCGGTCGTCGAGGCTGAAGCCGGGGCCCTTGCCGGGGCTGTCGGCGATGGCGACCACCACACGATCGAACAGCGGGGCCGCACGCGCGACGAGGTCGCTGTGGCCGTTGGTGATCGGGTCGAAGGTACCCGGATAGACTGCTACCCTCGCCTTGGGGATGCTGTCTGCAACCGCAGCCATGTCGGCATTCGTGTTAAGAGTGGGTTTAGCTTAACGGATGCCTGCAGCCACGCGATAGAGCGCGAACTGCAATGCACCGGCGTGACCTTGCCGATGCATGCGCCAGTGCGGCGGCAGTTCCGGCGCCGCGTCAACCGGCGCTTCCAGGTAAACCCATGCCGACGACGCCAGCCAGCCGCGGTCGAGCGCCTGCGCGGCGGGCGTCCACAGCCCGCTGGCGAACGGCGGATCGACGAAGACGATGTCGTGCGGCCGCGGCGGACCGGCCAGCCACGCCATCGCATCGGCCGGATGCACCGTGCCGCCAACTGTTTTCAGGCGATCCAGGTTGGCGGTCAGCGCCGCCGCCAGACCGGGATCGCGCTCGACCAGGGTTGCCGTCAGCGCGCCGCGCGACAGCGCCTCGATGGCGAGCGCGCCGGTGCCGGCAAACAGGTCAAGCACGCGCGCGCCCTCGATCACCGGCGTCAGCCAGTTGAACAGCGTCTCGCGCACACGACTGGGCGTCGGCCGCAAACCGGGACGATCCGGCACGGTCAGCCGCGAGCCACGCAGATGGCCCGCGATCACCCGGATGGCGCCCGGCGCGCCGCGCAGGCTCATCCACCACCCGCTGCAGCAAGCGTACAGTCGGCGTTTGTTAGCATCATCCTCGGATTCTCCGATAATCACGCCCACGATGCTCAAGCTCTGGAAAAAAAAGCCGCACGAGGATGCGCTCCCGCCGGCATCCACGGCCGCCGCCGATGCACCGTCACCGGTCGACACGCCCGCGTCGCCTGCAGCCGTGCGCGGCTGGCGTGAACGCCTGGCCGGCAGCGGCTTTGCGCGCGGCCTGGCCGGACTGTTCAACCGCCATGCGCGTCTCGACGATGCCCTGCTCGACGAACTTGAAACGACCCTGATCAGCGCCGATGTCGGCGTCGCCACCGCAAGCACGCTGGTCGACGACCTGCGCCAGCGCATGCACCGGCGCGAGTTCACCGACGCCGACGCGCTGCTCGCTGCGCTGCGTACCGCGCTGCTGGCGCTGCTGGTGCCCGTGGCGCGGGCGCTGCAGCCGAGCGGCGCCAGTCCCTTCGTGGTGCTGGTGGTCGGCGTCAACGGCGTCGGCAAGACCACCACCATCGGCAAGCTCGCACGTCGCTGGCGCGACGAGGGCCGCGCGGTACTGCTGGCCGCCGGCGACACCTTTCGCGCCGCCGCCGTGGCGCAGTTGCAGACCTGGGGCGAGCGCAACCAGGTTGCGGTGATCAGTCAGGGCCAGGACGCCGATGCCGCCAGCGTGATCTACGACGCGCTGCAGGCCGCCCGCGCGCGCGGCATCGACGTGCTGATCGCCGATACCGCAGGACGCCTGCACACGCAGGGCGGGCTGATGGACGAGCTGGCCAAGATCCGCCGCGTCCTTGGCAAGCTCGACCCCGCGGCACCGCACGAGGTGCTGCTGGTGATCGACGGCACCACCGGCCAGAACGCGATCAGCCAGGTGCGCCTGTTTCGCGAGGCGGCAGGCGTCAGCGGGCTCGTCGTCACCAAGCTTGACGGCAGCGCCAGAGGCGGCGTGGTGTTCGCGCTGGCGCGCGAGTTCGGTCTGCCGATCCGCTACGTCGGCCTCGGCGAAAGCGCCGCCGATCTGCGCGAGTTCGATCCGCAGGCCTTCGTCGACGGGCTGCTGCCCGCGCGCCTGGGCGCAGGCTGAAGCGCATGCGCCCGCGTCCGCGCACGCTGCTGATCGCCGCCGGACTGTTGGTGCTGGCACTGATCGCGGGCGCGTTGATCGCGGTGCATATTCTGCTCAAGCCCGCCCGATTCACCGCGCTGCTGGAATCGGCAGCAAGCAGCGCCGGGCTCACCCTGCGCCTGCAGCAACCGGCCTCGTTCGAACTGTTCCCGCGACCGGCACTGGCGCTGGCCGGCTTCAGTCTCAGCGTGAACGGCCATGGCACGCCCCTGTTGAGTGCGGCGCGCGGCCGGCTGCGCGTGCCCTGGCGAGCCATGCTGGGTGGCACGCCGACCATCACCCGGCTCGAACTGGATGCGCCACGTCTGGATCTCGGCGAGCTCGGCCGCTACATCGCCACGCTGCCGACCGGGCGCGCGCCGTTCCTGCCGCGCATCGGCGCCGGCATCAGACTGCGCGACGGCAGTGTGATCAACAAGGGCCGGATGCTGCTGACCGCGGTCAGTCTCGACACCGGCCCGCTCGCCCCCGAGCGACCCTTCATCCTGCGTTTCGCTGCACGCGACAGTCATGGCGCGGCCCTCGCCCTGACGCTGGACGCACTGCCGCACAGCACCCCGACCCTGGTCAGCCTGCAACCGCTCACGCTGCACGGCAGCGGTCACACGCCGGTGCAGTTCGCTCTCGACGGCAGCGCCGGCTGGCGTGGCGGCAGCCGTTTCAGCCTGCGGCTTGCGGGCCGTTTCACCGACACCGGCGCGACCGTGCGCACGCTCGATCTGCAGCTGGGCGACGACGGCGTGACGCCGATGCAGGCGCGCATCGCGATCAACGGCAGCGGCGAAAAGCTGCAGGCCTCGTTGCAGCCGTCCGCGCTGCTGGCGTGGTGGTCGGCTCTGCGCAACAGTACCGCGAATGCGCCGCTGACCCTGCCGCCACTCACCGCCGACGCCGAGATCCAGCGCTATCAGGCCGGCGGCGTCAGCATCGAAGGTCTCAGCGTACACAGCGATCCTGCCGCCGCCGCGTCGGCAGGGCCGGCGCACGCCGCCAGCGCCCACGCGCGGTGAATGCGGTCGCGCGCCCGCTGCTGCGCTGGCACGCCCGCCACGGTCGCCACGATCTGCCCTGGCAACAGCCGCGCACGCCTTATCGGGTCTGGCTCAGCGAAGTGATGCTGCAGCAGACCCAGGTCGCGACGGTGATTCCGTACTTCCGGCGCTTTGTCGCCGCCCTGCCCGATCTGCCCGCGCTCGCGGCCGCGGATTCCGATCAGGTGTTCGCGCTGTGGTCGGGGCTGGGCTACTACCGGCGCGCGCGCTTCCTGCACGCCGCGGCGCGGCTCTGCATCGAACGCCACCAGGGCGAGCTGCCGCGCGATTTCGACGCGCTGATGGCGCTGCCCGGCGTCGGCCGCTCGACCGCGGGCGCGATCCTCGCCCAGGCCTGGGACCTGCCGTTCGCGATCCTCGATGGCAACGTGAAGCGCGTGCTGACGCGGCTGCACGGCGTGCGCGGCTGGCCGGGCGATGCCGCCGTCGGCCGCGAGTTGTGGGCGCTGGCCGAACGACACACGCCGCAGCGACGCGCCGGCGACTACGCGCAGGCGATCATGGATCTTGGCGCCACCGTCTGCCTGCCGCGGGCTCCGCGCTGCGACGATTGCCCGCTGGCCGCGCAGTGCGTGGCGCAGCGCGAGAACCTGACCGCGCAGCTTCCGCAAGCACGACCGGCGAAGGTCCTGCCGCAACGGCAGGCGGTGCTGCTGCTGCTGCGCGACCGCGGCGGCCGCATCCTGCTCGAGCGCCGCGACGGCGCCGGCATCTGGTCCGGACTGTGGAGTCTGCTGCATGCCGACGATGCCGCCGCCGCGCGCGCGCTGGCTGCCCGCCACGCCGTGATCGATGCCACTCGCGTGCAGGCGCTGACGCCATTCCGGCACAGCTTCAGTCACTATCATCTGCAGGCGTCGCCGCTGCTGTTCGATGGCGCCGAGCCGCACCGCGCGGTCGCCGATGCACCATCCCTGCGCTGGACGCTGCCGCACGAGGCGCTCACGCTGGGGCTGCCGACGCCGGTACGCCGACTGCTGATTCAGCTCGTGGAGAAGCCCGCATGACCCGCACCGTGCACTGCGTCCGCCTTGGCCGTGAAGCCGAGGGCCTGGCCTACGCGCCCTGGCCTGGCGAACTGGGACAACGCATCTACGCGCAGGTCTCGCGCGAGGCGTGGCAGCAATGGATGGCTCACCAGACCTTGCTGATCAATGAGAACCGGCTCAGTCCCCTGGACCCGAAGACGCGCGGATTCCTCGCCGCCGAGATGGAAAAGTTCCTGTTCGGCGGCGAGGCCAGCAAACCCGCCGGCTACATCCCGCCCGAGCCCGACGCCGCCGGCTGAGCGGCTGCCGACTTCAGCGGCTCGGCGCCCAGTCCGGCCTTGCGCATGGCCAGATAGTCCACCGGACGAATCGACTCGATCTGGCACGGCTGACCTTGCACCTGCACATAGTCGAAGCGGGCCCGAAGGGTATGCATGTGCGCATGCAGCCCGATGCCGTTGGCCCAGCTCAGGTTGATGCAGGGCTTGGCCACCTGGAACAGATAGACCTTGTTGACGCCGGTCCACAGCGCAAAGTGGGTGTCTCCCAGCGGCTGCCAGCCCTGCTGCTGGAAATACATGATCGAATCCACCGGCTGACCGGCGAAGTGCTCGAAGCGGGCCAGATTCTCCGCCTGCACCTTGGCCGTATCGGCCAGCGCGACGGATGTTCCGGCGAGCGTGAGAGCCACCGCGAGCGCGGTGCGAACGAAAGCGAGGCTACGCATGATCGGCTCCTTGACGATGCCGCTGCGGAACACCGGACTTGCGGCCGCTCCCTGCGATGGCGAGGTCCGGTCAACGGCTTCGCGGCAATCATAGTCCCGACCTGTCGACGCGACGTCAGTCCCGATGACCCCGTTTCCGCGTCATTCACCGCGCGCGGCTTGACGGCCCGCAGCCGCACCGCTGTAATACACGGCCCCGCGCCTGGCGCGGGTCGCGCTGCACATCCGGCCAGGTAGCTCAGTTGGTAGAGCAGGGGACTGAAAATCCCCGTGTCGGCGGTTCGATTCCGTCCCTGGCCACCATCCGAATCAATCACTTGCGCAACGCGCACCAAGCGCGGTCGGGCGCGGCGTGGCGTGGCGTAAACGCGCCGTCGATGCGGCCCGCGGTGTCACGCAGGTGATCGGTCGCGAGATGCGCGTAGCGCAAGACCATCTCGTAGCCCGACCATCTGCCCAGCTCCATCAGCTCCTGCAACCGCGTTCCGTTCTGCGCGTGCCCTGAGGCCCAGCCTTCCACCGGATGGAGCCCGCAGCGCGCCTCATCTTGATCGGGCCCCGCCGCAAGTACGGCATGTTGCGCCGCCGGAGCACTGTCATCAGGGCGAATCGCATCAGGTGCTGCGGGGACGGATAAGGCGGACCGTCGCCACGGTTCCGGCAGTGCCCGCACCATCCCGGCTCCCGATGCCGCCTGCGGATTGGCCGTGCGTTCAGCGCCCGCCGCGGCAACGGGTGTAGCGTAGTCGGGTCGTCGGAGAGTACGCAGATGAACCGTATCGGCCTGGCTTTGCTGACACTGACCCTGGTTGCGCCGGCCTGGGCCGATGGCGTGAAGGCGCCATCCGGCCCGGTCCTGAACCTCAACCTTCCCGCGCAGCCTTATCCGGCTTACGTCGCACCCGCCCACGCCGCATCGACAGCGGGCGCCGATCGGGGCCTTCCCGCCGGTTTCACCGGGGCGACCCGGGCGGATGACGATCTGAACGGATCACCGCCCCATGTGTGGGGCAGCGTTACCACCGGCGTGGGTTACAGCAAGGCGTTCGGCACCACGATGTGGGAAGGGGCGAACGTCAACATGACCAAGTTCTTCGGCAGCGCGGAGCATCCGTTCGCGCTGACGATCGGCGTCAGCACGGCCCATGTGCGCAATCTCGGCAATGGTCGCTGGCCATATGCCTGGGCCGGCCAGTAACCCTAGCCCGATGCCCGTGGTCCACGGATAGCCCAGGGCGCGGCAGGGCCGACGCATCCGACTCGCGGAATCCTCGCGCACGGCTCGGACTGCACCGTACGCCGAGCAGCGCATCGAAGCCGCCGAACCCCCACACGACCATGGGCAGAGTGATGCTCGGCAACAGCGCGGCCATCACGCCGGGGTGCACAGGCTGCCGCCTCCGCTTGCGTGCAGTGCCGCGCGGCGGGCTCGGGCACTTGCCCTACTATCGATGGCATCCGGCCGCCACGGCGCGGCGCTCACCCTGACCCGGGGACATCCGTCATGCCGTCCGAACTGCAGCCGCTCGCGGCGCCGCGCGAAGTCATCGACGCCATCGATCGGCAGATTCTCGACCTGCTGCAACAGCGCAACCGCGTGGTCGGCGATGTCATCGCGACCAAGATCCGTCAGGGCCTGCCGATCTTCGACGCCGCGCGCGAGGCCGCGAAGATCGCCGATTTCCGCCGTCAGGCCGAACAGCACGGACTGGATGCGGAATGGGCGGAGGATTTCCTGCGCATGGTCATGAGCAGTTCGCGGGATCGGCAGTCGCAGGGCGAGTTCCCGCGCGCGGGCACACGGTCGCGTGTCGTGCTGCTGGTCGGCGGCGCGGGCGGCATGGGTACGCTGTACCGGCGTTTCCTCGAGCGCAGTGGACACCGGGTGCGCATCCTCGACCGCGACGACTGGGCGCGCGTCGACGAGCTGGCGAGCGGCATCGATCTCGCCATCGTGGCGGTGCCGATCGACGCGACCGCCGAGGTGATCCGGCGCCTGGCCCCGCATCTGCCGGGCGAAGCGGCGCTCGCCGATTTCACCTCCAACAAGAACGGCCTGCTCGAGCTGATGCAGCAGGTCCATCCCGGGCCCGTCCTCAGCCTGCATCCGATGCACGGCCCGGACGCCCCCAACCTGACCAAGCAGCTGATGCTGGCCTGCCCGGGGCGCGATCCGCAGCACAGCCGGTGGCTGCTCGAACAGTTCGAGCTCTGGGGCATGCGCATCAAGATCGTCGATGCCGAGCGCCACGACCGCGCCATGCACCTGATTCAGGGCCTGCGGCACTTCACCACCTTCCTGCACGGCTCGTTCCTGCGCCAGTGCAACCTGCACCCCGGCGACATCCTCGACTACTCCAGCCCGATCTACCGGATGGAGGTGATGATGACGGCGCGCATGTTCGCGCAGGACCCGCATCTGTATGCCGACATCGTGCTGGCGAACGAGGAGCGACGCGGCCTGTTGCTCGAGTTCCTCCACCACCACCGTGAACTCGCGCGCATGATCGCGGAGAACGACCGCGCCGGCTTCATCGATGAGTTCCGCAACATCAGCGCATTCTTCGCGGATTTCGCCGAACGCGCCCGCCGCGAGAGCGGTTACCTCATTTACCGGCTTTCCGAACGCTACTCCTGAGCGTTCCGCATCCGGCACGTGACCGTCAGGAATGCCGCCAGCGACGACGGTGTGACCCGGGCTGCCCGGTACCCGCAACGTCAATATCTGTGACATCGCGCGCGGAGTGTGCGCCCGCGCACAATCCAGCTGCCGCCGCGGGAAGACGCTGCAGCCGGGAATGCTGCACACAGGGACGCTGGTTGCCGCTTGAGGGGGAGTCACCATGGAACGCATCACGCAAGCCTGGATCGACACCATTCCGCTGCATGTGCCGATGCTTCCGCTGGATGAACTGGCGACGCGCGCGCGCCTCCACGGCGAGACGATCGGCGCATCGGGTCTCAGCCTCGATCAGCTCGAGCATGACTACCTGCACGCCACCATGCTGCGGTCGCCGGTATTGCCGAATGCGCGCCTGCGCGCGAGCTGGAACGGGCGCCTGCGCGACCACTGGGAAGCGCGCATGGAGCGGGCGATCATCGGCTGCTATCCGCATCTGGCGTGTTCCATCGAGCCGCCGCAGGAACGCCCCGCGCAAAGCCGCCATGCAAAGCCGACGACGACAGTGCCGATGCTGACTGCGCTGCCGCACTGAGGCCAGAGCCTTCGCTGCGCTCAGCAACTGCGCTGCCGAGGGCGCAGCCCTGAGGGTCTCGCCCACCGATGGTGGCGCACATCAGATCCTTCGCTACGCTCAGGATGACAACGGGTTGCAAGGCAACTCGGGACCATGCCCATCTCTCGGCCTGCCCGCCTCTCGGCCTGCCCGCCTCTCGGCCTGCCCGCCTCTCGGCCTGCCAACCTCTCGGCTTGCCCGCCTCTCGGCCTGCCCATCTCTCGGCCTGCCCGCCTCTCGGCCTGCCAACCTCTCGGCTTGCCGACCTTTTTGCTTGTCATCCTGAGGGCGAAGCCCGAAGGATCTCGCCATTCGAAGGGCCCCGTTGCCGCGGTGCGGGTATGCGGGCAGATCCTTCACTTCGTTCAGGATGACAAGTCATTCGGGATGACACGTCGCTCGGGATCGCGGGGCGGCGGCGCCGAGCAAGGTCCGGACCTGTTCCCTGACCCGGAAGCGGACTCGGCGTACGCGTCTGTTCAGCCGTAGAGACGTCCATACACGGCCAGCAGCAGCGCCAGCGCGAGCGCGGCCAGCGCACCGGCGAGCACGTCGTC
>JAJYTG010000061.1 GCA_021793195.1 Pseudomonadota bacterium | reverse complement strand
TAGATGTGCAGGTCGGTGCCGCAGATCGCGGTCTTCTCCAGCTTGATCAGCACCTCGTTGGGGCCGGGCGTCGGCACCGCCACCTGCTCCATCCAGATGCCCTTGGCGGCTTCGCGCTTGACCAGGGCTTTCATCATCTGCGGCATGAGCGCGACTCCGGCGACGGGGGAAAGTGCCGATTATAGGCGCGCGTGCCGGGGCGTCGGGGTGACCGCGCCGCGCGCCTACAATCGGCGCATGTCCGCCTCCGACCATCGTCCGCAGGCCGTGTTTCTGATGGGCCCGACCGCCGCGGGCAAGACCGCGCTGGCCTGCGCGCTGGCCGAGCGCCATCCACTGGGCCTGATCAGCGTGGATTCGGCGCTGGTCTATCGCGGCCTCGACATCGGCAGCGCCAAACCCGATGCGGCAACGCTGGCAAGGCATCCGCACGCCCTGATCGATATCCGCGATCCGGCCGAACCCTATTCGGCGGCCGAGTTCCGCGTCGACGCGCTGGCGGCAATGCGCCGCCTCGTCGAGATGGGCAAGACCCCGCTGCTGGTCGGCGGCACCGGGCTGTATTTCAGGGCACTGGAGCACGGGCTGTCGAACCTTCCCGAAGCCGATCCGGGCCTGCGCGCGCGGCTGGCCGCCGAGGCGGCAGGACGGGGCTGGGCGGCGTTGCACGCACGGCTGGCGCGGCTCGATCCGCTGGCGGCGGCGCGCATCCGTCCCAGCGACCCGCAGCGCATCCAGCGCGCGCTGGAGGTGATCGAGCTCAGCGGCCGCCCGCTGAGCGCGCAGCAGGGTGCGACGCGGATGCGTCTGCCGTATCGCGTGCTCAAGCTGGCGCTGATCCCGGCCGATCGCGCGTCGTTGCATGCGCGCATCGCGACCCGCTTCGACGCCATGCTGGCGGCCGGATTTCTCGATGAGGTGCGCGCGCTGCGCGAGCGCGGCGATCTGCAGCGGGATCTGCCGGCGCTGCGTGCGGTCGGCTATCGCCAGGCCTGGGCGCATCTCGACGGCGTCAGCGATGCCGCAGGCTTTCGCAGCCAGGCGATCGCCGCCACCCGCCAGCTGGCCAAGCGCCAGATCACCTGGCTGCGCGGCGAGCTGGATGCGCAGGTGCTCGACCCCGAGGATGACGGCGGCGCGTGTCGTGCGCTGCGTGCCGTTGACGATTTCCTCACGGATTGAGGTTTGGTCGCCTGCGGGTCAGTCGCTAAGATGCGGGGGCTTGGACCGGGGCGGTTGCGCCCCCACGTCCTGCATTGCGTGATCGAGTCAGCCACAACAACAAGGGGAGCACCCATGTCGAAGGGACAATCGCTGCAGGACCCGTTTCTCAACGCACTGCGGCGCGAGCGTGTGCCGGTATCGATCTATCTGGTCAACGGCATCAAGCTGCAGGGTACGGTCGAGTCCTTCGACCAGTTTGTTGTGCTGCTGCGCAACCAGGTCAGCCAGATGGTCTACAAGCACGCCATCTCCACCGTGGTGCCGGCGCGCAACGTGCGCGTGGCCGGAGTCGATGCCGCCGACGGCGGAGCCGCCGATGCGGTGGTCGAGCCCGCCGGGCACGAGGAAGGCTGAGACCCTGTTCGACCGCGAAAAAAAGGGCGAACGCGCGCTGCTGGTGCTGCCGCAGGGTCGCGCCGTGGCCGATCCCGAGCGCCGCGGCAGCGAGTTCGCCGATCTGGCGCGCTCGGCCGGCGCCCAGGTGATCGAGGTCATCGAGGCGCGCGTCGATGCGCCCAGTCCGCGCTACTACATCGGCAGCGGCAAGGCCGCGATGATCGCCGAGCGGGTCAAGGCGCTGGATGCCGACCTGGTGCTGGTTGACCACACGCTGTCGCCGGTGCAGGAGCGCAACCTCGAAAAGCTGGTCTGTGCGCGGGTGGTCGATCGCACCGGCCTGATCCTGGACATCTTTGCCCTGCGCGCGCGTTCGCACGAGGGCAAGCTCGAGGTCGAGCTGGCCCAGCTCAAGCACCTCGCCACGCGGCTGGTGCGCGGCTGGACCCATCTGGAGCGCCAGCGCGGCGGCATCGGCCTGCGCGGCCCCGGCGAAACCCAGCTCGAGACCGACCGCCGCCTGCTCGGCGAGCGCGTCAAGCTGCTCAATCGCCGCATCGAGCGGGTGCAGATCCAGCGCGACCAGCAGCGCCGGGCGCGTCTGCGGGCGATCCTGCCACGCGTGGCCTTGGTCGGTTACACCAACGCCGGCAAGTCCACCCTGTTCAACGCCTTGACCGCCTCGACGGTGTATGTCGCCGACCAGCTGTTCGCCACCCTCGATCCGACCGTGCGCCGCATCGATGGCCTGACCAGCGGGCCGGCGGTAGTGGCCGATACCGTCGGCTTCGTGCGCGAGCTGCCGCATGATCTGGTCGCGGCCTTCCGCGCCACCCTGGCCGAGGCCCGCGACGCCGACCTGCTGCTGCACGTGATCGATGCCTCCGATCCCGAGCGCGATCGGCTGATCGAGGTGGTAGACGCGGTGCTCGACGAGATCGGCGCCGGCGCCGTGCCGCAGTTGCGGGTATTCAACAAGATCGACCTGGCCGGCCGCGAGCCGGCGCTGGAACGCGACGGCAGCGGCCGCATCGAGCGCGTCTGGGTGTCGGCCGCCCGCAACGCCGGGATCGACGGCCTGCGCCAGGCGCTGGCCGAGCGCCTGGGCGGTTCGCGGGTACGCGGCGAGCTGCGGCTGCCCGCCGCGGCCGGGCGCCTGCACGCGCGCCTGCGCGCGCTGGGCGTATTGTCCGCTGAACGTTTCGAGGAGGACGGCTGGCATCTGGACGTGGATGCGCCGCGCGGCCTGCTCGAACCGTTGCTGGGCGATGGCGGCGGCGAATCAGCACCCTTGCGCGCGCTGCTTGCCGCTGCCGAATGAGCGCACCTACAATTCACGTCTGGCTGCCGGCCTCATGCGGGCAGCGTGTGGCCCGTCATCCCACGGTTGGGCGCCGGATGCATCGCCCACCCCGTCTGTGCCGGCCTTTTGCCGCCGCGCCAGGCTTCGCAGGAGATTCGAATCATGGCCTGGAATGAACCCGGCGGCGGCCAGCGCGACCCCTGGGGTCGCAGCGGCGGCAAGGGCCCGGATCTGGATGCGCTGTTCAAGCGCCTGCGCGCCAGGTTCGGCCACGGCGGCACCCCCGGCGGCGTCGGCGTCATCGTGCTGGCGATCGTGCTGGCCTGGCTGGCGCTGGATTCGTGGACGGTGATCAATGCGCGCCAGGTCGGCGTGGTCACGCGTTTCGGTGCCTATGACCGCACCCTGCCTCCGGGCTTCCATTTCGTGCTGCCGCGTCCGATCGAATCGGTAAGCAAGGTCGACATGACCTCGGTGCGTTCGGTCTCCGACAAGATGCAGATGCTGACCAAGGACGAGAACATCGTCCAGGTCGATTTCAACATCCAGTACCAGGTCAACAACGCCGAGCACTACCTGTTCTCGATGCAGAATCCCGACGAGGCGGTGCGCCAGGCCGCCGAGGCTTCGGTACGGCGCGTGGTCGGCGCCAGCACCATGGACACCATCCTGTCCGGCGAGGGCGCGGCGATGGTCGCGGCCACGCAGCAGTCGCTGCAGCGGCTGCTCGACAGCTACAGCGCCGGCATCACCATCACCGAGGTCAATTTCCAGAACATCTCGCCGCCGACCGAGGTCAAGGCCGCGTTCGATGACGTCAACAAGGCGCGCGAGGACAAGCAGCGCATCGAGAACGAGGCCAAGGCCTACGCAAGCAAGGTCCTGCCCGAGGCGCGCGGCAACGCCGCCCGCATCCTCGCCGAGGCGCAGGCCTACGAGGCCACGCGCGTGGCGCGCGCCCAGGGCGACTCGCAGCGTTTCCTGCTGATGCTCAAGGAATACCGGCTGGCGCCCGAGGTCACGCGCAAGCGCCTGTGGCTGGAGACGATCGAGCAGGTGATGGAAGCCAATACCAAGGTGCTCGACGAGAGCCATGGCCGCAACCTGATCTACCTGCCGTTGCCGCACTCGGGCAACCCGGCACCGGCCACGCCCAGGATGGTGCTGCCGGGCGTCGGCGCCGAACTGCAGACGCCGGCCGATGGCAGCGGTGCCGGCACGACTCCAGCCCCGAGCGCGCCCGCCAGTGCGACCAGTACCGCGCAGGGAGCCCAGTCATGAAGGTCATCATCATCGCCCTTGCCGTGCTGCTGGCGCTGGCCGGCTTCAACAGCGTGTTCAGCGTGCGCCAGGATCAGAGCGCGCTGCTGCTGCAGTTCGGGCGCATCGTGCGCAGCAACTACCAGCCCGGGCTGCACTTCATGCTGCCGTTCGTGCAGCAGGACGTGAAGTTCGACAAGCGCATCCTCACCCTCGATGCCCGTCCGGAGCGCTACTTCACCGCCGAAAAGAAGGTCGTCAACGTCGATTTCTACGTCAAGTGGCGCATCGCCGATCCGGCGCTGTACTACCAGGCCACCGGCGCCGACGAGGCCCAGGCCGCGGCGCGTCTGAGTCCCATGATCAAGGATGCCCTGCGCTTCGAGTTCAGCGCGCGACCACTGGAGGAGCTGGTTTCCGGCGGCCGCAATGACGTCACCCGACGCGTGCGCGATCAGGCCAATACGTCGGCGATGCGCACGCTCGGCGTGCAAGTCGTCGATGTCCGCATCAAGCAGATCAACCTGCCCGAGTCGGTCAGCGAATCGGTCTTCAAGCGCATGCGTGCCGAGCGCATGAATCTGGCCAATGCGCTGCGTTCCAGCGGCGAGGAGGCCGCCACCAAGATCCGCGCCGACGCCGATCGCCAGGCGCAGGTGCTGGTGGCGCAGGCCGACAGCCAGTCCAGCGTGATTCGCGGCCAGGGCGACGCCAGTGCCGCCACCATCTACGCCCAGGCCTATGGCCAGGACGCGCAGTTCTTTGCCTTCTACCGCAGTCTCGAGGCTTATCGGCGCAGCTTCGGCCAGGGCCACGGCGTGCTGTTGCTGCAACCCGGCTCCGAGTTCCTGCGCTACTTCGACGACGGCGGCAAAAAATGATCGTTCAGCGCGGTGACTTCGGTACCGCGCTGTGCCTGGTGGCGGTGATCGAGGGCCTGATCCTGTTCGCGGCGCCGCGCGGCTGGCAGCGCATGGCCGCCGAAGCGCAGAAAATGCCGCCGCAGCGGCTGCGTCTGGTCGGCGCGGTGGCGATCGCGCTGGGGCTGATCGGATTGCAGTTGCTGCGCCATTGACGCAGACCGGATCCTTCGGCCTGCGACCTCGGGATGACAACGGAGTTGTCAACCCGGAGCGTAGCGAAGGGTCGAGCTTCAAGGTGACAACGGAGTTGTCGTCCGGAGCGTAGCGAAGGGTCTCGCCAGAGAGTGATAACCCGGTTGTCATCCTGAGCGTAGCGAAGGATCCGTGCGTGGCGCGAGCGATCACTTGGCCAGTCACCGCCGTCGCCCCACCCGAACCTTGAATCGAAGCGAGAACATCCATGGGCAAGTCCGTAGTCATCCTTGGTGCCCAGTGGGGGCGAGCCGGGATTTGACGCGGAATGCCTGGAATGGCATTCCGCGCCGGCGAGCGCCGCAGGCAGGATGCCGGAGGCGGGGTGACTTGCCGAGCAAGGGATTGCGAGGCCAGTCACCGCCGTCGCCCCACCCGAACCTTGAATCGAAGCGAGAACATCCATGGGCAAGTCCGTAGTCATCCTTGGTGCCCAGTGGGGCGACGAAGGCAAAGGCAAGATCGTCGATCTGCTGACCGAGCAGGTCGGCGCGGTCGCGCGCTTCCAGGGTGGCCATAACGCCGGCCACACGCTGGTGATCGGCGGCAAGAAGACCGTGCTGCATCTGATCCCCTCGGGCATCCTGCGGCCCGGTGTGCTGTGCCTGATCGGCAATGGCGTGGTGCTGTCGCCGGCGGCGCTGAAGCAGGAGATCGAGGAGCTGGAGACGCAGGGCGTCGACGTGCGCTCGCGGCTGAAGATCAGCCCGGCGACACCGCTGATCATGCCGTATCACATCGCCCTCGATCAGGCGCGCGAGAAGGCCTCCGGCGCCAAGGCCATCGGCACCACCGGTCGCGGCATCGGCCCGGCCTACGAGGACAAGGCCGCGCGCCGCGGCGTGCGCGTCGCCGACCTGATGTATCCGGGCGAATTGCCGGACAAGCTGCGCGCGGTGCTCGACTACCACAACTTCGTGCTCGAACACTGGCTCAAGGCCGCGCCGGTGGACTACGCGCAGGTGCTGGACGAGGCGCTGGCCTACGGCGAATACATGAAGCCGATGGTCGACGACGTCAGCACCGTGCTGCACGACCTGCGTCGCGCCGGCCAGCGCGTGCTGTTCGAGGGCGCGCAGGGCTCGCTGCTGGACATCGATCACGGCACCTATCCCTACGTCACCTCGTCCAACACCACGGTCGGCGGCGCCTGCGCCGGCACCGGCGTCGGTGCGCGCGACATCGACTACGTGCTCGGTATCTGCAAGGCCTACGCGACGCGCGTCGGCGGCGGGCCGTTCCCGACCGAACTGGTGGACGCCACCGGTGAACTGCTGCGCCAGCGCGGCAACGAGTTCGGCGCCACCACCGGACGCCCGCGCCGCTGCGGCTGGATCGATCTGGTCGCGCTCAAGCGCGCGGTGCAGATCAGCGGCATCGACGGACTGGCGATCACCAAGCTCGACGTGCTCGACGGCCTGCCGCACATCAAGGTCTGCATCGCCTACGAATATCGCGGCAAGCGCCGCGAGCTGGCGCCGCTGGACGCGGCCGGCTGGGACGAGTGCAAGCCGGTGTACCTGGAGTTTCCGGGCTGGCAGGAACCGACCTGCGGCGTGCGCCAGTTCCACCGGCTGCCGGCGGCGGCACGCGCCTACCTGCGCGCGGTCGAGGAACTGGCCGAGTGCCCGCTGGCGCTGGTCGCGACCGGCGCCGATCGTGACGACACCATCGTGCTGCGCGATCCGTTCGCCTGAGTCCGCGGCCGCGCCTCCGTGACCTCCCGTCTGCACACGCTCGAGCTGCCGCGCGTCGCGCTGGTGACCGGCGGCAGCCGCGGCCTCGGGCGGGCCATCGCGCTCGGCCTGACCGAGCTCGGCTGCACGCTGGCGATCAACTACCGCGCGGACGCGGCGGCGGCGAACGCCACCCTGGCCGCGCTCGCCGACCGCGGCGTGCGCGCGCAGGCGTTTCGCGCCGACGTGTCGCGCGAGGACGAGGTGCAGGCGCTGGTGGCGGCGGTCGAGAGCGAACTGGGCGCGATCGACATCCTGGTCAACAACGCCGGCATCGGCCCGCCGTGCGGCGTGTTCGAGGCCGATCTCGCGCACTGGGATGCGGTGCAGGGTGCCAACCTGCGCTCGGCGTTCCTCGTCTCGCAGGCGGTGATCGCCGGCATGGCCGCGCGCGGCTGGGGCCGGCTGCTGTTCCTGTCCTCGATCGCCGCTCACGTCGGCGGCGTGGTGTCGCCGGCCTATGCGGCGTCCAAAGCCGGCATGGAAGGGCTGATGCACTTCTACGCGCTGCACCTGCGCGAGCGCGGCGTCACCGCCAACGCGATCGCGCCGGCGCTGATCGAGAGCGACATGGTGCACGCGCTGAACATCGACCCGGGCCAGCAGCCACTGGGCCGCTTCGGTCGGCCCGAGGAAGTGGCGATGCTGGTGCAGACGGTGGTCTGCAACGGCTTTCTCACCGGCCAGACCCTGCATCTCAATGCCGGCCGTTACATGAGCTGAGCGAGAGCTTCAGCCGGCATCCACGGCGACGCGGTTGCGTCCCGTCTGTTTGGCGCGATACAGCGCCGCGTCGGCGGCCGCGACCAGCGCGCGCGGCGTCGTTGCCGCCGTCGGCGACATGCTGGCCACGCCGATGCTGACGGTGACATGGGCGCTGACCGCGGAATGCGCGTGCGGGATGCGTCGGTCCTCGATCGCGGCGCGGATGCGTTCGGCCACCAGCGATGCCGCGGGAGCGTCGGCGTCCGGCAGCACGACCGCGAACTCCTCCCCGCCGTAGCGGGCGAACACGCTGTCCGTTTCGCGCAGGCCGCTGCGTGCGGCCGCGCCGATGGCGCGCAGGCAGGCATCGCCGGCCGGATGCCCGTAGTGGTCGTTGTAGGCCTTGAAGAAATCCACGTCGAGCAGCAGCAGGGCGACGCGATTGCCGTCGGCGCGCGCCGCGCGCCAGGCGAGGCGCAGCGCGCGCTCGAAGCCGCGCCGGTTGCTGGCGCCGGTGAGGGCGTCCTGGCTGCTCAGCCGCTCCAGCTTGCGGTTGGCGCGGTTGAGCTTGTCGTTGACGGTGTGCAACTCGGCCAGCACCGCCTGCGCAGCGCTGTGCACCTCCTGCAGCCGCTGGCGCAGCAGATGCAGATGCAGCACGCCGCCGATCTGGTCGGCCAGCAGTTCCAGCACCGCGCGGGTGTCGATCGAGAAGCTCTCGGCGGCCGGGCTCTCGATGTTGATGAACCCGAGCAGCCCGCCGGCGTGCTTGATCGGGATCACCACCTCGGCGCGCGTCAGCGCATTGCCCTCGACGTAGTCCGGATCGGCATGCACGTCGGCCACGAACACCGTGCCGCGCAGGCGCAGGGCGCGGCCGGTCAGCCCGCGCTCGGCCGGCCAGATCACGCCCGGACGCAGATCCACGCGCGAGCTGCCCGCGTACGCGCGCAGCACCAGATTGCGGCCATCCGCTTCCATCATCGCGATCGTCGCCAGTGACAGGCCGAAGCGTTCGCGCAGGTAGGCGACGATGCCCTGCAGCATCACGTCGATGTCCTCCTCGAACAGCAGGATGTAGGACAGGTCGAGCAGCAGATCGGCGATGCCGGCGCGGCTGCGGTAGTGCTCCAGCGCCAGCCGGCGCTCGAGCAGGGGCAGCAGCACGTGGACGCCGGCGGAGAGCGCCTTGCCGCGCCGGCCCAGGCTGCCATGCGGCGGCTTGACGATCAGGGTCCCCAGCGCGTGATCGTCGACGTCGGCCAGCGCAAAGGCGAGCGCGCCGCGCGGGCGCGGCGCGCCCGCGGCGGCGACCGGTGCCTCGAGCGTGGGCGTGCGCCGCAGCTCGACGAGGGTGCCGGGCAGATGCCGTTTCAGCGCCTGTTCGAAGCGCAGCATCCACTGCGTGACGTCCGCGGTGTCCGACAGCGATGCCCAGACGTCGGCGTCGGGCCAGTCGTGCCGGGGCACGGCGGCGCGCTGCGGGGGAGGGGAGGAAGGCGGGCGTGGCATGGTCGGATCGGGGCTGGACACGATCATCATGCCTC
This sequence comes from Pseudomonadota bacterium, assembly GCA_021793195.1. Lineage (GTDB taxonomy): Bacteria > Pseudomonadota > Gammaproteobacteria > Xanthomonadales > Rhodanobacteraceae > Metallibacterium. The sequence goes on along the minus strand of JAJYTG010000061.1, from coordinate 1,337 downwards.
AGTGGACGCATGGGCGATGAACCTGCCGGACCTTCGGTCCGGCGGTTAGACTGGCAGCATCGCGCGGATACGGGAACGAGAGCGGCCATGCGTCAATCCGTCGCCCTGCGGGGCCTGTTGGCGGCATTGCTGCTGAGTTTGCTGCCGGTGGCTGCGCCGCGTGCGGCGACGGTTTTGCGCGTGGCTTATGCCGGATCGATGGGGGTGGTGATGGATCGCCACCTCGGCCCGGCATTTGCGCAGGCCGATGGCATCGACTATCAGGGCATCGGCCAGGGCGCCTATGGTCTGGCGCGATTGCTGGCGGCCAGGGCGCTGCGCGCGGATGTGTTCGTATCGATCACGCCGGGGCCGATCGCGGTACTGCGGCAGGCCGGCCTGGTCGATCGCGCGGTCCCGGTCGCCAGCACGCAGATGGTGATTGCCTACAGTCCGCGCAGCCGCTTCGTGCCTGCGCTGCGGGCGGCGGCTCGGGGCCGCCGCCCGTGGTGGCAGGTACTGGAAACACCCGGACTGCGCTTCGGCCGTACCGATCCGGCGACGGATCCGCAGGGCCAGAACATCGTCTTCACCCTGCTGCTGGCCGAGCGTTTCTATCACCAGCCGGATCTGGTCCGGCGTATCCTCGGCGCGGTGCGCAATCCGGCGCAGATCTTCACCGAGCCCTCGCTGCTGAGCCGCCTGCAGGCCGGCCAGCTGGATGCGGCGTCCGGTTACCGCAGCGCGGCGATCTCGCATCATCTGCCCTGGATCCCCTTGCCGGATGCGATCAATCTCGGCGATCCGGCGCGGCTGGCGGATCCCGGCGTGCAACTGTCGTTGCGTCTGCCCGATGGCAGGCCGGAGATGCTGCATCCGCAGCCGCTGGTGTTCTACGCCGCGGTCCTGAAGAACGCGGCGCAGCCGCAGCTGGCGCAGAAGTTCGTGGCGTATCTGCTCAGTGCGCGCGGGCAGGCGCTGCTGCGCGCCCAGGGCTACGGGCCGGCGCCGGATCATGCGCACTGACGCCGCGCCGGTCGCGCAGCGCCGCCGCTGGCGGAGCGCCGCGGTGCGGGGCGCCGGAGTCCTGGCGCTGGCTTTTCTGACGGCGCCGTTCGTCACCCTGGCTGCGTTCACCCGCTGGGATCACCTGGCGCTGGCGTCCGGCGATCTCGGCGCGGTCGGAGTATCGCTGCTCTACAGCCTGATCGCGCTGCCGCTGGTGATCGCACTGGGCACGCCGCTGGCGTGGTGGCTGGCGCGCGGCACGTTTCGCGGCAAGATCCTGCTCGACGCGCTGGTGCTGCTGCCGCTGCTGACACCGCCGCTGGCGCTGGGCCTGCTGCTGACGTCGCTGT
>JAJYTG010000060.1 GCA_021793195.1 Pseudomonadota bacterium | reverse complement strand
GGCCGGCGAATAGCCGCGCCGGCGCAGCGCCGAGAGCGTGGGCATGCGCGGATCGTCCCAGCCGTCCACCAGGCCGTCCTGCACCAGCGCCAGCAGCTTGCGCTTGCTCATCACCGTGTAGCTGATGTTGCCGCGCGCGAACTCGATCTGCTGCGGCGTGCCGGGCGGCAGCCACAGGCCTCGCTCGCGCAGCGGTGCGGTCAGTGCGGCGTCCCGGGGCAGATCGAGCTGCTGCAGGAACCAGTCGTAGAGCGGGCGGTGGTCCTCGAACTCCAGCGTGCACAGCGAGTGGGTGATGCCTTCGACCGCGTCCGACACGCAGTGCGCGTAGTCGTACATCGGGTAGATCGGCCAGGCGTCGCCGGTGTTCTGGTGCGCCACCTTGCGGATGCGGTAGATCGCCGGATCGCGCAGGTTGATGTTGCCGGCAGCCATGTCGATCCTGGCGCGCAGGGTGCGGCTGCCGTCGGCGAACTCGCCCGCGCGCATGCGCCGGAACAGGTCGAGGTTTTCCTCGACGCCGCGGTTGCGGAACGGCGACTCGCGCCCGGGCGAAGTGAGCGTGCCGCGGTACTCGCGCACCTGCTCGGCGCTGAGGTCGTCCACGTAGGCCAGGCCCATGAGGATGAGTTTCTCGGCGCCCAGGTAGAACACCTCGAAGTAGTCCGAGGCGTGACGCAGGGTGTCCCAGTCGAAGCCCAGCCAGCGCACGTCGTCCTGGATCGACTGCACGTACTCGGGATCTTCCCTGGCCGGGTTGGTATCGTCGAAACGCAGGTGGCAGCGCCCGCCGAACTCGGCGGCGAGGCCGAAGTTGAGGCAGATCGACTTGGCGTGGCCGAGATGCAGGTAGCCGTTGGGCTCGGGCGGAAAACGCGTGACGACCTGTCCGCCGCGCTTGCCGGAGGCCCGGTCGGCCTGCACGATCTGGCGGATGAAGTGCTGCGTGACGGGCGTGTCCTGCGCCATGACGATTTCTGCGTGAGGTCGAGCCGCGAAGTGTAGCGGCTGCCATGACCGCTGCGAGCCGGCTTGCCGCGCGCGCCGCATCGGACTAGCGTCGCCGCATGCGCACCGTCTATCACGCCGAATCGCTGGTCGATGCCCAGCTCGTCAAGGACGCGCTGGAGGCGGCGGGCATTCCGGCCTTCATCAGCGGTGCCTATCTGATGGGCGGCATCGGCCAGTTGCCCGCGCGCGATCTGGTCACGGTGATGGTGCCGGATCCTGCCGTCGAGGAGGCGGCGCGCATCATCGCCGACACCCTGCCGACGCCCGAGCCCGAGCCCGCGCCGGTCGCGGGCAGCGGTCTCGACCCTCTGCCGACCTGATCCGCCCCGCGGTTTGCACCTCTATTACCGCTTGTGCCCGGTTTTGCTCGGGACTAGCATTTGCTGACTGCTTATTACTCATATCGAGTATAACTATGTCGGCTACCGCTACATCGCTCTCGCTCGATGCGCTGCGCGCACGCACCCGAGCGGTGATCCCCGATCTCGAATGGGAGGCGGAACGCCCGTTGATCGAGGCCATCCGCCGCCTCAAGGCCGAGCGCCAGGCGCTGATCCTGGCGCACAACTACATGGCACCGGCCATTTTCCATGGCGTCGCCGACATCACCGGCGACTCGCTGGCGCTGGCACGCGAAGCGGCGCGTGTCGAAGCCGATGTGCTGGTGGTGTGCGGCGTGCATTTCATGGCCGAGACGGCCAAGGTGCTCAACCTCTCGCGCACGGTACTGATCCCGGACCCGCGAGCCGGTTGTTCGCTGGCCGAATCGATCACCGCCGCCGATGTACGCGCGCTGCGCCGGCAGCATCCCGGCGTGCCGGTGGTGACCTACGTCAATACCTCGGCGGCAGTGAAGGCGGAGTCGGACATCTGCTGCACCTCGGGCAACGCGGTGCGGGTGGTCGAATCGCTGGGCGTGCCCAGGGTGATCTTTCTGCCCGACCGGTATCTGGGGCGCTACGTGGCCACGCAGACCGAGGTCGAGATCGTGCTCTGGCAGGGCGCCTGCGAGGTGCACGAGCGCTTCAGCGGCGCGCAGCTGCGCGGCCTGCGCGTCGAGCAGCCGGGCCTGCACGTGATCGCCCATCCCGAGTGCCCGCCGGACGTGCTCGCCGAGGCCGATTTCGTCGGTTCGACCCATGGCATGGTCGAGCACCTCGAGCGTGCGCGGCCGGAGCGGGTGGCGCTGATCACCGAGTGCTCGATGAGCGCCAACGTCACCGTGCAGTTCCCCGACATCGAGTTCGTGCAGCCGTGCAATCTGTGTCCGCACATGAAGCGCATCACTCTGGCCGGGATCCGTGATGCGCTGCAGTTCCTGCAGCACCCGGTCGAGGTCGATGCGACGGTGGCCGATGGTGCACGGCAGGCGGTGAAACGCATGCTGGCGGTGCGATGAGCGCGACGCCGGCCGCTGCGGTCCCGACCCGAACAGCCCGAGCCTGATCCGATGACGACCGATGCCCTGTTCGACGTGCTGGTGATCGGCTCCGGTGCCGCCGGGCTGGCGACCGCGCTGGCCGCTGCTCCACGGCGGGTGGCGCTGCTGACGCCGGGCCCGGAGCCGGCGGCAGACGGGGCCAGTCGCTGGGCGCAGGGCGGCATCGCCGCCGCGCTGGCCGCCGACGACAGTCCGCGACTGCACGCCGAGGACACGCTGATTGCCGGTGCGGGCCTGAATGATCCGCTGGCCGTCGCGCGCCTGACCGCGTCGGCGCCCGGACTGATTGCCTGGTTGCAGACGCTGGGCGCGCGCTTCGACCGCGTCGGCGCAGCGCTCGCCCTGGGTCGCGAGGCTGCGCACCGCCGTGCCCGCATCGTGCATGCGCAGGGCGACGCTACCGGCGCCGAGGTGATGCGGGTGCTGGCGGCTGCCATCGAAGCGTGTTCGCATCTGACCTTCGCGTCCCGCCGCACCGCGTTTGCGCTCACGCGCGACGCCGCCGGCCGCGTGGTCGGCGCCTGGGTGCAGGGCCCGGGCGGCAGCGAGCTGTGGCGCGCACGCGCGGTCGTGCTGGCGAGCGGCGGCTATGCCGGCCTGTATCGCTACACCACCAATCCGCCCGGCAGCGACGGCAGCGGCATCGCGCTGGCGCTGGCGGCCGGCGCGGCGCTCGCCGATCTCGAGTTCGTGCAATTCCATCCCACCGCGCTGGCCCCGCACGATGATGCGCACGGCCAGCTGCCGCTGCTGACCGAGGCTCTGCGCGGCGCCGGTGCGGTACTGCTCGACGCGCGCGGCAAGCGGTTCATGCCGGCCCTGCATGCCGAGGCGGAACTGGCGCCGCGGGACGTCGTGGCCCGCGCGGTGTGGTGCGAAGCGCAGCGAGGCGGCGCATTCCTTGACGCCACCGTCTCGATCGGTGCCGGCTTCCCGCAGCGCTTTCCGACCGTGTTCGCCGCCTGCATGGATCGCGGCATCGACCCGCGTGCGCAGCCGATCCCGGTGGTGCCGGCGGCGCACTACTGCATGGGCGGCGTGCGTACCGACGCCGCCTGTGCGACGTCGCTGCCGGGGCTGTATGCGGTCGGCGAGGCCGCCTGCAGCGGCGTGCATGGCGCCAACCGGCTGGCCAGCAACTCGTTGCTCGAAGGCCTGGCGCACGGCCGCGCGCTGGGTGCGGCGCTGGCATCGCGGCCTCTGCCCGAGCCGGGCGCGGCGTTGCCGCCGCAGCGGCGCTGGCAGCCGTTGCCGGCCGCGTTGCGCGCGCGGCTGGGCGATCTGCTCTGGCGCGACGCCGCGTTGCGGCGCAGCGGCGATGGCCTGGCTCGCGCCGAAGCGGCGCTGGCGACGCTCGCGGCCGAGGTTCCGGCCGCGTCCAGCGGACGCGATCTGCTGGTGCTGGCGGCGGCGATGCTGGCCGCGATGCGCGCGCGCCGCCGCAGCGTCGGCGCGCACTTTCGCGTCGACGCCGAGGCCGTCGCCGCGGCCTGAGCGGCCGCGCGTGGCGATCTGCTAGCCTGCGCCGACCGCGCCCGAGCGCAGCGTGCCGATCGCCTCCGGAGACCGACGATGACAATCCCCACCCTGGTGATCGGCGACAAGAACCTGTCCTCGTGGTCGCTGCGGCCCTGGCTGGCGCTGCGCGCATTCGGCGTCGATTTCGAGGAGTTGCGCCTGCCGCTGGACACGCCCGAGTTCCGTGCCCGCATCGGCGAGTTCTCGCCCACCGGCAAGGTGCCGGCGCTGCTGCACGACGGCGTCGCGGTCTGGGAGTCGCTGGCGATCCTCGAATACATCAACGAGACCTTCCTCGACGGCCGCGGCTGGCCGCGCGAGCGGGCGCCGCGCGCGCAGGCACGCGCCATTGCCGCCGAGATGCACGCCGGCTTCGCCGCGCTGCGCCGCGAGTTGCCGCTGAATCTGCAGCGTCGCGGCGCGCCGGCGACGCCGGGTCCCGAGGCGGTGCGCGACATCGCCCGCGTGCAGCAGCTCTGGCGCGATGCGCGCGCGCGCTTCGGCAAGGGCGGACCGTTCCTGTTCGGCGGCTTCGGTCTGGCGGACGCGATGTACGCGCCGGTGGCGCTGCGCTTCGTCGTTTACGGCGTAGCCCTGAGCGGAGAGGCGCAGGCCTACGTCGAGGCGATCACCGCACTGCCGGCGGTGATCGAATGGCGGGCCGCAGCCGAGGCCGAGCGCGAGCGTGGCTGAAGCCGTCACGGCGCGGGCCCGCGAGTCGGCGTCGGCGCACAGAGGCGTGCGCGCCGCCGATGCCGATCGCCCGCATCGGAGCGTATCTGCCGCGGCCTGTCCGCACCGGGATGTCGTCGATGCATGAGCTGACGGCCTACGTTCGCGACGTGCCCGATTTCCCGAGGCCCGGGGTGATGTTCAAGGACCTCGCCCCGCTGCTGGCGGATGCGCGCGCGTTTGGCCTGTGTATCGGCGCGCTGGCGGCGCCCTGGCGCGGCGAGCGCGTCGGCGTGGTCTGCGGCATCGAGGCGCGCGGCTTCGCGCTGGGTGGAGCGCTGGCGCATGCACTGGGTGCCGGATTCGTGCCGCTGCGCAAGGCCGGCAAGCTGCCCGGCGCACGCGTCGGCGTCGATTACGTGCTGGAGTACGGCGTCGATCGGCTGGAGGCGCACGTTGACGCGTTGGCGCCGGGGACGCGCGCGCTGATCGTCGACGACGTGCTGGCCACTGGCGGCACGCTGCAGGCCGCGCAGCGGCTGGTCGAGCACCTTGGTGCCGAGATCGTCGGTGCGGCGGTGGTACTGGAGATCAGCGCGCAAAGCGGTCGCGCGCGCTGGGTTGCGCCGCCGCCCCTGGTGACGCTGCTGCGCTACTGAGCCGGCGCGCCGTCGTCGGGCACGAACGCCAGCGCCGCCGAGTTCAGGCAGTAGCGCAGGCCGGTCGGCGGCGGTCCGTCGGGGAACACGTGACCGAGATGGCCATCGCAGCGGCGGCAGCGGATCTCGGTTCGGCGCATGCCGAGGCTGTCGTCGGCGATCTCGCGGAGGTGATCGGGATCGCAGGGCGTGTCGAAGCTGGGCCAGCCGGTGCCGGAGTCGAACTTGGCGCCGGCGCGAAACAACGGCAGGCCGCACAGGCGGCAGGCGTAATGGCCAGGCGCTTTCTGCTGCAGCAGGACACCGCAGAACGGGCGCTCGGTGCCGTGCTCCAGCAGGATGCGGCGTTCCTCGGGACTGAGCTGCTGCGCCAGCCGTTCGCGCTCGACGGCGGACAGTGGCCCGAGATCATGGCCGGAACGTGAACGTCGGGCGGTGTCGGTGCTCATCGATGGCTCCGGGTCAGGCCTTGCCGTGCCGGTTCTTCAGTCGGTAGCCGAAGTACTCGCGCAGCTTATGGACCTTGGGCGTCGACACCGCGGCGATGTAGGGCTGCTGCGGATTTCGCGCGGCGTAGTTCTGGTGGTCGGGTTCGGCCGCATGGAAGGCTGTCAGCGGCTCGACGGCGGTCGCGATCGGTGCGGCGAACACGCCCGCGGCGTCGAGCTGGCGGATATAGGCTTCGGCGACCTGCCGCTGGGCGTCGTCGGCGGGAAAGATCGCCGAGCGGTACTGGCTGCCGACGTCGTTGCCCTGACGATTGCGCTGGGTGGGATCATGGGCGACGGCGAAGAACACCTTGAGCAGCTGCCCGTAGCTGAGCCGGCGCGGATCGAAGCGCACCTGCACGGCTTCGGCGTGGCCGCTGCGTCCGCCGCAAACGCTGCGGTAATCGGCATCCTCGGCACGGCCGCCGGTGTAGCCGGAGACCACCTCGAGCACGCCGTCGAGTTCGCGCAGCACAGCCTCGACGCACCAGAAGCAACCGCCGGCCAGCACTGCGGTCTGCGGGTCTGCGCCGTGCGCGTCGAGGTCGCGCAGCGGATCAGGGAAACGGTCGGGCGCCACGGTCAGGCTGGCGCCGCGCAGGTCACAGCTGGCGTTCATCGGAGTCTCCACTCGAAGCGCCGCCCGCTGCGGCGGAACGGGCACGGTCATCAGGATGGGGCATCATCGCGCGAATGCAATCAGCGCTTCGCGCTCACCCTGGGCTTCGCCGCCGCAGACGTCCGAGCAGCGCGTCCAGCGACAGCGTGCCCGGTCCCCATGCGATCACGGCCAGCAGCATCATCGCCCACACCTTGTGGTCATTGAAGCCGTCGCCGATCAGGCCGGTCCAGAAGCCGTGCGGCCACAGGTCAGGATAGGAGATCACCGCGATGATGTTGTAGACGAACAGGAACAGGGCGGTCAGTCGGCCGGCGAGGCCGACGACGAGCAGCCACGGCGTGATCAGCTCGATCCAGGTGCCGAGGAAAGCGGCGACATCGCCCGACAGCAGCGGCACGTGATACTCGTTGTTGAACAGGTATTGCGTGCCGTAGGGGTCCTCGATCTTGACCACGCCGGCGCGCCAGAACGCCAGCGCCACCCAGGCACGAAACAGCAGCAAGGCCAGCGGACCGAGCCGCGTCAGTGCGGCGGCGAAGTCGTCGTGGATGGCAAAGCCGCGTTTCATCATGGTATTCATGTCGTGCGTTCCCCGGTTTGCGTGAAGCCCACGACCAGACCCTGCGCGATCAGGCTCCGCAGGCAGGCGGCGAGGTCGAAGTCAGCGTCGGCGGCGAGCGCATCAGCCTGCGCCGCATCGAGATCGTGTCCGCTGGCAAGCGCGGCGATGCAGGCGTGACTGGCCGCATCCGTCGCCGCCAGCGCCACATCGCCGCCGTCGCGCCACAGCACGACCTGCTCGCCGCGGCCGTCGAGTTGCAGGTGCCCGCCCGCGGGCGCGGTGGCATAGCGCCAGATCGTCAGTACCGGATGCGCACTGGCCAGCAGACGCAGGCTCGGGTGCAGCATCAGCCGCACGGGCTCGTCATCGTCGAGCACGGCCGGCGCGGTGGGGTCGAGGGGTGCCGCATCGGCCGCCAGCGCGGCCTCCTGGCGCAGCCATTCCAGGCGCGCCACGTCGGGCAGATAGGTGAGCGCCGAGGCCTCGGGCAGCGCGGCAAGAAAATCCGCGAAGGCGCCACCGAAGCCCTGCAGATTGCCGCGCGTCGAAGGGTGCAGCAGGCGATAGCGCGCCGCCGCGGCCTCGAAGAACTCCGCACCGACCAGGGCCAGCACGGCGGGATAGGTTCCGCGCAGGGTATCGATCTGCGTGCCGGCGATGGTGTTGGCGTATACCTGCAGCCGCGCGGCCGGTGCGAGGCCCGCGCCGGTCACCCAGCGCGTGGCGTCGCCGCCGCGACCGAGCACGGCCTCGGCGAAGCCGCATTGCAGCTCACGCAGCGCGGGCGCGGCGGTCATCGATCAGAGCCTCGGCGCGGCTGGCCTCGGCCAGCAGCACCTCAAGTTCGGGAAGGTGCTGATCCCATTCGATCAGGGTCGGCACGGGGCCGAACCGGTCCAGTGCCTCGGCGTAGAGCGCCCAGACCTCGGCGTCCACCGGCCGGCTGTGGCTGTCGATCAGCAGCGGCACGGCGAGGTCGGTCTTGCGGGTGAAGCCGGCCAGATGGATCTCGCGCACCGCGGCGACCGGCATCGCACGCAGGTAGGCATGCGCATCGAAGCCGTGGTTGACGCTGTTGACGTAGACGTTGTTGACGTCGAGCAGCAGGCCGCAGCCGGCGCGGCGTACCAGTTCGGCGACGAACTCCCATTCGGTCATCTCGGCGTGCCGGAAGGTGAGGTAGCTGGAGACGTTCTCGACCAGGAACTCGCGACCCAGCGTGTCCTGCACCTGCTGCACGCGCGATACCATCAAGTCCAGCGCCTCGGTCGTGAACGGCAGCGGCAGCAGATCGTTGAGGTGGATGCCGCCGATCGCGCCCCAGCAGATGTGATCGGAGACCAGCCCCGGCTGGTAGCGCCGCACCAGCGCGCGCAGCGTCGCCAGATGCTCGCCGTCGAGTGCATCGGCCGAGCCCAGCGACAGGCCGACGCCGTGCAGGCTCAACGGATAGTCGGAACGCACGCGCTCGAGCGCAGCAAGCATGGCGCCGCCGGCGCCGAAGAAATTCTCGCTGTGCATCTCGAACCACGGCGCGCGCGGACGCTCGGCCAACACCCGCTGCAGGTGCGGCGCGCGCAGGCCGATCCCGGCCGCAGCCGGGATCGGTCGCGTCGCGAGTGTGCTCGCGTCGTGCATGGTGGTGCTGCTCAGCCCTTCTGCGCCGGCGCGAGCTTGCCGCCATCGATTTTTTCGCACAGACCCTTGGGCACGGCGATGAAGGCATTGGGATCGCGCGCCATCTTGTCCTGACCCGCACAGGAGTGCCCGATCGTGTGACAGTCGTTCTTGTGCGCGGCGTTGATGCCGTAGCACTTCTCGACCGCCATCTTGTCGGCAGCGTGCGCCGGCGTGGTGGATGCAAGGCCGAGCGCGCCCACGGCGATGGCGCTGAACAGGGCATTCTTGAGCAGGTTCTGGGTATTCATGGATCAGTCTCCGTAGGTGACCGGGTTCGTCCCGGCGCTGATCAAGACCCGGGCACACGGGAAAACCTTTCAGGATTTCTTGCAGCGGAGAGCGCGATGATGACGCGCTTCGCTCCTTGACCCGCATGCTGCATTGCGCAGGACGTGCGCCCGCAGGCGGTACGCGGCGGTGTTCAGCGCGGCGCGATGCCCAGCTGCTCGACGTACACCAGCTCGCAGGCGCCGGCACCGGTGTCGTCGCGGGTCAGCGAGGTGCGCCAGACGAAGCCGTCGGCGCGCCGCGCATCGACCAGATAACCGTCCAGCGTGATCACGTCGCCGACGCGCACGTGCCTGAGTTCGCGCAACACCTGATCGTCCGCGGGAATCAGATGCATGTTGGCGCTCTCGGTTTCGATCGCGCGGCGCGCAATCGGGAACCGGTGCACGCTCCAGTAATAGAAACGGTGGGCCTGGCTGATCCGGACATGGTCGAGGACTGCACTGTCCGACATCTGCCGCCAGCCCAGCGCGAGATCGATCGGCGCCAGATCGGCGCCGACATCGAAGCGGTAGTCGGCACGAGACAGCACGCGAGCACTGAGGTCGAAGCGCGCGCGCGGCGTCAGCGTGTAGGCATCGTGGGCAGGCAGCGACAGAGGGCCATCCAGTGGTCGCTGCCGCGGCGCGGCGGTCACCAATTCGCCGGACGGATGCTGCAGCGGGCGCGATCGCCACCACGACAGGCCGCCCCAGGCGGCCAGCAGCAAAAGCAGGATCAGCAGCAGGCGCGAGCGGCTCATGTCCGCATTCTGCCGGCGGTGTTCACTCAGGCAAAATCGGCCGCCAGCGCGTCGCGTGTGTCGGCGTCCAGCGCGACGCGCGCGTCGTAGCCGGGATGATCGACCGCCAGCGTCACGGCTGCGCCGGACTTCCACGAGGCGATCATCGCCGCAGTCAGTTCGAAGCGCAGGAAGTGCACCGCCGAGGTCTTGCTTTCGTTGCTGCGCTCGAGATCCTCGTCGGCGATCGCATGGATCGTGGTGTGGCCGGTGACGGTGAGCTGGATCATCTGCTCGACGCCGCGCAACGCCGCCAGCGCGCGCTGACGCTCGTCGATGTCGGGATACTCGATCAGCAGCGTGGCCTTGAGGTTGCGACCGTCGGGGATCAGCGGGTTGTAGGCCTCGAGTTCGTCGGCAATGCCCTGCGGCTCGAAGATGCGCTCGACGCGCAACATCTCCTGGATCTGGTACTGGACGGTCAGGCGATCCTCGAACAGCAGCGTCATGTGCTCACCGAGGTGCACCGAGCGGCGCCGCTTGTGCGCGATCACGCGAGAGCGAAAGTCCTTGCGTTGACGCGCGTAGGACTCGAGGGTCATGAGCTGGTCGTGGTCGAGTTTGTGCATGGGGATCGCTCCGCGGACTCTGCATCCGCACGGTGATGACAGGACCGGGAGTGGCGGTAGCGTTGCTGCATGCCCTCCCTCCGGCCTCTCCCGAGGGGACTTCTCCGCTGGACTTCCTTCGGTCGCGCGGCTCGTCTGCGGACGGGAGAGGGATGTGTCAGATGCCGTAAGCGCGTCGCAGCAGGCTCAACGGATGCTCGGCGGCCGGCACGTCGCCCAGGCCGTGGGCGATGTGCGCACCGGCCATCGGGCAGTCGCTGGTGAAGTGCGCGGGGTTCTCCTCGCGCACGCGCGCCT
>JAJYTG010000059.1 GCA_021793195.1 Pseudomonadota bacterium | reverse complement strand
CCTGCTGATGCTGGAAAACTACCGCTCCGGTTTCGTCTGGCGCGTGATGCGCAAGAACCCGTATATCCGCCGCGGCCTGCAGCGCGCCGGTTTCAGCGGCGGCTGGCTGGACGGCAAACCCGCGACGCAGTGAGCAGCGCATGCCAGCTATGAAGCGCGCGCTGCACCTGCTGTGGTTGCTGCCCATGCTGTTGGCGGCGATGCTGACTGGTTGCACGCGCACGCCGCAGGATTCGCGCATCGTGCTGCGCTTCTGGGCGATGGGCGAGGAAGGTCAGGCCGCCGCGCAACTGGTCAAGGGTTTCGAGAAGCTGCACCCGGATATCCGCATCGAAGTGCAGCAACTGCCGTGGACCGCCGCGCACGCCAAGCTGCTCACCGCCTACGCCGGGGGCACCACGCCCGACATCGCGCAGATGGGCAATACCTGGATCCCGGAAATGGCCGCGCTGCGCGCCATCGTGCCGCTGGACCGTTTCATCGCCGGCTCGCACATCGTCACTCCCGCGGACTATTTCCCTGGCATCTGGAAAAGCAACGTCGTCGCAGGCAAGGACTACGGCGTGCCGTGGTACGTGGATACGCGGCTGATCTTCTATCGCAAGGACATCCTCGCCGCCGCGGGCTTTGATCACGCGCCGGCCAGTTGGGCCGGGTGGACACGCATGATGGCGGCGATCAAGGCGCGCGCCAGGCCCGGCGACTGGGCCGCGCTGCTGCCGCTCAACGAGTTCGAGCAGCTGGTGTCGCTGTCGCTCGAGCAGCCCGGCTCCTTCCTCAAAGACCACGACCAGTACGGCAATTTCCAGTCGCCGCAGTTCACCGCCGCGCTGCGTTTTTATCTGGGCTTTTTCCGCGAAGGTTACGCGCCGCGCATCGACGACACGCAGATCGCCAGCGTGCCGATCGAGTTCGCGCGCGGGCACTACGCGTTTTACATCTCCGGGCCGTGGATGATCCGCGAGTTCGAGACACGCATGCCGGCCGCGGTGCAGAAGGACTGGGCCACGGCGCCGCTGCCGGGACCCGACGGCGCGGACAGCAACTCGGGCATCGCCGGCGGCGCCAGCCTGGTGATCTTCCGCACCAGCCGGCACAAGGCGGCGGCGTGGAAGCTGATCGAATACCTCTCGCAGCCCGCCGTGCAGGACCAGTTCCACCAGCTCACCGGCGACCTGCCGCCGCGGCGCAGCACCTTCGCGCGGCCGGACATCGCCGGCGACCCCTACGCGCGGGCCTTCTTTGCACAGCTCGAACGCGCGCGCGCGGTGCCGCGCATCGCCGAATACGAGCAGATCGTGCGCGAGATGCAGACCATCGTCGCGCGCGCGGCCTGGGGGCGCATCGATGTGGCGCGGACCACCGCCTTGCTGGATCGGAAGACCGACGCCATCCTCGCCAAGCGCCGCTGGATGATCGCGCACGGGAGGCTGGCGCCATGAAGTCCAATCAGACCCTGGCGGCCTGGGTGTTCACCGGGCCGGCGCTGATCGTGATCGGGCTGTTCTTCCTGGTGCCGGTGCTGCTGGCCCTGGGCCTGAGCTTCACCGATTTCGACATCTACGCCCTGGCGAGCCTGAAGAACGTGCAGTTCGTCGGCCTCGACAATTACCTCACCGTGCTGCGCATGGGCCTGTTCTGGAAGGCGCTGGGCAACACGCTGTACTTCGTCGTGGTCGGCGTGCCGCTGTCCATCGGCGCGGCGCTGGGCGCGGCGCTGCTGGTGCATTCGCGACTGGCGCGCTGGAAGGGCTTTTTCCGCACCGCCCTGTTCACCCCGGTGGTGGCCAACATCATCGCCGTGGCGGTGATCTGGAAGTACCTGTTCCAGCAGCAATACGGCATCGTCAATTACGTGCTGGGCTGGTTCGGCGTGCAGCCCATCGACTGGCTGGGCAATCCGCACATGGCCATGCCGACGATCATTTTCTTCGCGCTGTGGAAGAATTTTGGTTACGCCATGGTCATCGTGCTGGCTGGGCTGCAGGCCATCCCCGACGAGCTGTACGAGGCCGCGCGCCTGGATGGCGCCAGCACCTGGCGGCAGGTGCGGCACATCACCCTGCCCATGCTCGGGCCGACGCTGATGACGGTCGGCCTGCTGACCATGGTGGGCTATTTCCAGCTATTCGCCGAGCCCTACGTGATGACCGAAGGCGGGCCGCTGCAGAGCACGTTGTCGGTGCTGTATTTGATGTACAACCAGGGCTTCGACTGGTGGAACCTGGGCCTGGCCTCGGCCATCGCCTTCACGCTGTTCGTGTTCACGCTGGCGGCCACGTTCCTGCTGGTGCGCGTGGGCCGCCGCAAGGGCTGGGTATGAAGTCCTCGCGCGCCGCGGTATGGGGGGTCAACGCGCTGCTTGCGCTGCTCGCGCTGCTCGCGCTGTTTCCGCTGTTGTGGATGCTGTCGGTGTCGCTGATGCCGCTGGGTTCGGCCAGCACGTTCCCGCCACCGCTGCTGCCGGTGCATCCGACACTGGCCAATTACCGCGCGCTGTTCGTCGGCGCCGATCTCGGGCGTTATCTGCTCAACAGTCTGATCGTCTCCGGCGGCATCACGCTGGGTTCGCTGGCCTGCAACGTGCTGGCCGGCTACGCCTTTGCCAAGCTGCGCTACGCCGGGCGCGAGCGCACCTTCAACCTGCTGCTGGGCGCGCTGGTGATCCCCACGCAGGTGGCGATGATGCCCTTGTTCCTGCTGGCGCGCGAGCTGCACATCGTCAACAGCTATGCCGGTGTGATCCTGCCATCGCTGGCCAGCATTTTCGGCATCTACCTGGTGCGCCAGTACGCGCGCGCGATTCCCACCGAGATGCTCGAGGCCGCGCGTATCGACGGCGCCAGCGAATTCCGCATCTTCGCGCGCGTGGTGCTGCCGCTGCTCAAGCCGATCATTCTCACGCTGACCATCCTCACCTTTCTGACCGCGTGGAACGACTTCATGTGGCCGCTGATCGTGCTGACCGGCAGCAGCCACTACACCCTGCCCATCGCGCTGGCTTCGCTGGCGCGCCAGCACAACCAGGACGTGGAGATGCTGATGGCGGGCTCGATGGTCACCGTGGTGCCGGTGCTGGTGCTGTTCCTGCTGCTGCAGCGTTATTACATCCAGGGTCTGCTGCTCGGCAGCGTCAAGGGTTGAGGGCATGATGTGCAGACGAATCCGATGCGTAGCAGGCGCGGTCCTGCTGGGCGCGATCGTGCTGTGCGCGGCACCGACGCTGCACGCCGCGCAGCCACCACGGGGCGTAGTGCGTGCGCTGGATTTCAGCGACGCCAGCGCGTGGACACTGCACGCTAGCGACGACGTGCAGGTCCGCCTGCGCGCCGCGCCGGGCGCGGACGGACGCAAGGCGCTGTGCCTGGACTACCGCTTCCCCACGGGCGTGGCCGGCTACGTCGAGATGCAGCATCCGCTGGCGCTGGATTTTCCCGCGCACTACGCGCTGCGGCTCGGCGTGCGCGGGCACGGTCCGCGCAATGGCCTGCAGGTGAAGTTCCTCAGCACGGATGGCTGGAATGTGTGGTGGTACCAGCAGCCGCAATTCAGCGCGCCGGCGCAGTGGAGCACGCTGCCGATCGCGCAGCGCGAAGTCGGTTTTGCCTGGGGGCCGCGCAGCGACCACCGGCTGCGGCACAGCGCTGCGCTGCAGCTCACCATCGCCGCGGTGCAGGGTGGTCACGGCGAACTGTGCTTCGATCATTTCGCCCTGCTGCATGCGCCCGCCCCGCCGGCGCAGTGGCCGGCGCCGCGCGCCAGCGCCAGCAGCGCGCAGCCCGGCCATCCCGCCGCGCGGGCGCTGGCCTTGCGCGCCGGGCGGACCTGGCGCAGCGCCGCGGGCGGCGCGCAGACGCTGACGCTGGATCTCGGCGCCGAGCGCCCGCTCGGTGGACTGTCTTTCACCTGGGCGGCCAGCGGCCGCGCACCCGGGGTGCGCGTGGAATCCTCGCGCGACGGCAGGCACTGGCAGGCACAGCGCAGCCTGCGGCTGCGCAGCGGCACGCAGGTGTTGCTGGGGCTGCCGGATGATCCCGTCGCGCACTGGCTACGGCTGGAGTTGTCCGGCAACACGCACGGCTACGCGCTCGGCCAGTTGCGGCTGCGCGCGCCGGGCTGGGGCCAGCCGGTGGCACTGCTGCAGACGCTGGCCAGGCTGGCGCCGCGCGGGACGTTTCCGCGCGGGCTTTCCGGCGCGCAGAACGACTGGACCGTGCTGGGCGTCGATGGCGGCTCGCGCACCGGTTTGATCTCGGCCGACGGTCGCATCGAGCCGTTCGCTGGCGGCGGCTCGGTGGCGCCCTTCCTGCTCGATCACGGCCGGCTGATCGACTGGGCCGATGCGCGCATCAC
Source organism: Pseudomonadota bacterium (assembly GCA_021793195.1). Classification (GTDB taxonomy): domain Bacteria; phylum Pseudomonadota; class Gammaproteobacteria; order Xanthomonadales; family Rhodanobacteraceae; genus Metallibacterium. The sequence goes on along the minus strand of JAJYTG010000059.1, from coordinate 6,321 downwards.
GCAGAGCCTGCGCGCACACGAGTTGCCCGTCCCCGGCGTGCAGTGGCGGGCCGGTGCGCTGACACTGCGGGTCGCGGCCTTCGGCGCTGGCACGCCCGCGACCGCGCGGCTGCTCGTGCGCTACACCGTGCGCAACAGCAGCGCCGCGCCGCGCCGGGTGACGCTGGCGCTGGCGCTGCGGCCGTTTCAGGTCAACCCGCCGCAGCAGTTCCTCAACACGCCTGGCGGGTTCGGACCCATCCACCGCATCCGCTATGCCGACGGCGTCGTCACCCTCGGGGACGACGAGCACGTGGTGACACTGGGCGCGCCCGCGGGATTCGTCGCCGGCGATCTGGCCACGCAATCACTCGCGGCGCTGCTGGCGCGGACGCCGCAGCCGCGGGCGGCGCTGCGACAGACCGACGGGCTTGCGCAGGGCGCGCTGCTGTATCCGCTCCTCGTCCCTGCACACGGCGCAGCCACGGTGGGCATCGCCATCCCGTGGACGGGGGCTGTGCCCGCGCCGGTGGCGGACGCCAGCGTGGCTGCGCACATGCTGCGTGACCAGGAGGACCAGGTCGCCGCCGCCTGGCGCGCGCGCCTGACGCGCGTGCGCTTGCAGTTGCCGGCGGCGGCGCACGTGTTCCAGCACACGCTGTACAGCGCGCTGTGGCAGGTGCTGCTGGACCGCGACGGCGCCGCGCTGCAGCCCGGTCCGCGCAGCTACGCACGCAGCTGGATCCGCGACGGCGCCATGATGAGCGAGGCGCTGCTGCGCATGGGCGAGGACCGTGCCGTACGCGACTACCTGTTGTGGTACGCGCCGCACCAGTTCAGCAACGGCAAGGTGCCCTGCTGCGTCGATTGGAAGGGCGCCGACCCCACGCCCGAAAACGACTCGCAGGGTGAGTTGATCTTTGCCATCGCCGAGTACACGCGCTACACGCACGACCTGGCGTTGGCGCGGCAACTGTGGCCGCACGTGCAAGGTGCCGTGGCGTACATGAATCAGCTTCGCGCCACGCAGAAGACCCCGGCCTACCGGCACGGCGAGCGCACGCTGTTCTACGGATTGATGCCGCGCTCGATCAGCCACGAGGGCTACTCGGCCAAGCCCATGCACTCGTACTGGGACGACTTCTGGTCGCTGCTGGGCTACCGCGATGCCGCCTGGCTGGCCGGACAGCTCGGCCATGCGCGGCAACAGCAGACCATCGCGCGCGCTGCCGACGACTTCCAGAAGGATTTCTTTGTCTCGATCCGCAACGCCGCGCGCTGGCACCATATCGACTACATCGCCGGCAGTGCCGACCTCGGCGACTTCGACCCCACCTCCACTACCATCGCGCTGTCGCCCGTGGGGGTGCAGCACGCACTGCCGCAGGATTTGCTGCGCGATACCTTCGCTCGCTACTGGCGCAATTTCGAGGCGCGCAGCGACGGGCACGCACCCTGGCGCGCCTACACACCCTACGAGTGGCGCAACGTCGATGCCTTCGTGCGCCTGGGCTGGCGCGCGCGCATCCCCGCGCTGCTGCGATTCTTCTTCGCCGGACAGCGCCCCGCCGCCTGGCACCAGTGGGCCGAAGTGGTATGGCGCGATGCGGACGCGCCGCACTTCATCGGCGACATGCCGCACGGCTGGGTGGCCAGCGACTTCCTGCGCAGCGCGCTGGACATGCTGGCCTACCAGCGTCACCGCGATCACGCGCTGGTGCTGGCCGCCGGCGTGCCGCCGCAGTGGCTGGATGACGGCGGCATCCGTCTCGAGGGCTTGCGCACGCCCTGGGGCAGCCTGAGCTATCACTACTGGCGCGCAGTCGATGGCAGCGTACATCTGCATATTCCTGCCGGTAGCACCATGCCGCCCGGCGGCCTGGTGCTCACCTGGCCGTATGCCGCAGCGCCCGGCGCCACCACGCTCGACGGCCAGCCGGTGACGTGGAGCGGTGACGAGTTGCGCATCACGCGCCTGCCAGCAACGCTGCGTGTGGCTGCGCCGGGCTGATCGCCGCCCATGGCCTGATGCGCCTCCCCCCGCTGCTTGCGGTTGCCGAGTGCAGCGAAGGATCTCGCGGTAGCCGCGTCGTACACCATCCGGCCGCACTTGACGCGCGCCGCTGCCAGGATTGCGCGTAGCCCGAGACCTTTGCGTCCGCGGATATCATGGCGCTTTGTCGGAGATCGCCATGACATTGCACTCAAGAAAACTCGGCAGCCAAGGCCTCGCCGTTCCGGCCATCGGACTGGGCTGCATGGGCATGAGCCAACCCTACGGTTCGGCGGACGCGGCGGAATCGATCGCCACACTGCATCGAGCGATCGAACTCGGCTGTACCTTCCTCGACACCGCCGAGGTCTATCAGGGGGCTCCCTCGGCTGCGGCATGCACGGCGTTGCAGGCCAAGGCCAAGATGAGCGGCAAGAAGGTTCCGCGGTTCACCGGGAAAGCCTCTGATGGTCATGCCCGCGGCGAATGCGACCAGATGCGGACGCAGCGGCAGCTTGCCGTTCCGCGCCGCGTGGCCGGCAATAGATGTCACACACCGTCGCTGCGACATACCCTGCCGCCGTCGCAAAGGCGCCGCCGCCGGGGATGGCTGCGTCCGTCTCGGGATCGATCTGCTCCGAGACGATACCTCCGTCCCAGGGACTCGCCAGCAGAATCTTCAACGCTTGCGCCCGTCCGGCCCGCAGCCGCAACTCGTCGGCAATCATCCAACTGGTCGTATACGGCAGCCGGTAGCTTCCGGGCAGCCCATACGGCTTGCCGATGTTGGAGTATTGGAAGAATTTCGAATGCAGCCACCAGTAGGTTCTACGAAACACTGGATCGTTCTGGCCGATGAATCCTAACGCCGGCAACTCCACGATCGAACCGGGTGGAACATTGTCGAACTTGTACTGCTTGCCATTCCACCCAAACGCAAAGATCGATCCTTGCGTGCCGGGCGCCCCCGTAGCCACGAGGTGGTGCATGATCGCCCCGCGCAGCTGCGCAGCACGGGAGTCGATCCGCTCCCCGACTGCCGGATCGCCAATTGCGCGATACAGCGTTGCCGCATCTCGCAGCGCACGCCAGACGAGTGCGTTGTCGTAGGTCTCGTAGGTTGATCGACGGAACTCATCCTGAGAGTCCTGCTCCGTCCAGTACAGACCCGCCAAACCTCGATGCGCAGCCAGCGTCTTCAACAACGATTGGAGCGCTTCCTGATGCTGGCGCACGTAAGCGCTGTTGTGGGTCTTCTGCCAATACTCGAACAGAGCGATGATGGGCGCCGCATTCTCGTCGAGCTCGTAACCGGGCTCCAGCACGGTTCCATCGATGAAGCGGCTGTGGGTCCCGGCGTTGCGCAGCTGGGTACCGAGCGCGTAGTTCAGCGCACGGCGGGCACGCTGGACATCGGTGTCCAGCAGCGCCGGAAAGCTCCACAGCATTGCGTCGCGGTCCCAGTAGGCCGCCGCGACGTAGTAGCGCGGCGACCGCGAAGTCACGCCGACGAACTGCTCCGTGTCGAGGGTTCTCCCCCAAGCGAAAAACGACGAGAACAGCAGGTTGCGGTTCATGAACTCGTCGAGCTTCGGGTTACCCGTAGTGCGCAAGCGCGGCTGCAGCCACTGCCGCTCGCTGTCGAGCACAGCCGCGCTGCCCCAATTCGCCAATTCCGAATCGAGGACGTTCGCGGCATATTGAGCGCTGTCCTTGTTAAGTCCGACCGAAAGCGTGAAGTTCGCCGCGGCACGTTGTCCCGGAGCAAGAACGCGCCGGCATTCGATCGTGTAGGCATCACCATCGCGATGCGAATCCGCGCAATCCGGGTGTCCCAATGCCCATGCAAATACCGTGTCACTTTCCACGAAGTTGAACACGTGAACGCGAGGAACCCACGGTGGAGCCGGTGATTGCAGGCGCTGCCCGATGATCATCGAGGGGTGGTAAATGACACGCGCCAGTCCGCCCCAGCGGGCAGTCAGACCGAATTTCACGTGTTGGGCTGTTTTACCGCTGTTGACGAGGACGATTCGGAGCCACGCCGCTCGCGCGTGCGGCGGCGTGACGTACGTTAACGTCACATGCACCGATCCGACATGGGCGCTGGCGACCGGTATCCAGTAGTCGATCAGGCGCCAACTCGAAATATGCAGGCTGCCGGAGCCTGCGCCGACAGAGACCCAAGGCGCAACGGCGGGGATCCGCTTCTGTTCCGGGATCACCGTCTGCCCGGGCCCGGAGCTCAGGGTTCCCGAACCCTGCACTTGCAGCAAGCCGCGTTCCCGCATGGACAGAACGTTGAAGCTCACGATCGCTCCGTCGTTCGCGCGAATCTCGGGAAGCGCGATCCAATTGTTCCCTGTAGCCAGCACGGCGTTCGGCTGGAGTTTCAGCGGATGGTCCTCCGACGGGTGCGCTGTTGCACAGAAACCCTGCGCCGGAGCGAGCGCCAGTGCCACCAAAACCAGCAATAGGGCAAGCCGCACTGAACACCCCCCATGCGCACCTGCTTGCATGACCTTCACTCTACTGGATGTCACTTCTATGAGTGTACCCTTTTGACAGGCCTCCGCGTATCACTCGGCCAGTCGACACATCGCCTCGTGGCCGATACGCGCTGTGCAGCAGGAGAATTCGCCCGCACTTTCGCGCATGCCTACGACCACTGCGGCGGCGCGGAGCAGTGCATTTACGCTTGATCGGCGCCGTGCCTGAAGGTTTTGGCAGGCCACTTCGCGCGGATGCTCAGGCGCGTTGCGAGAATGCCGGAATCAGGCCCGCGCGCCCAGCATGCGCTCGACGTAGCGCGCCAGCAGATCGACCTCCAGATTGACCGCGGCGCCCGGCCTGCGCTGGCCGAATGTGGTCATGGCCACGGTGTGCGGAATCAGGTTGACGCCGAAGCTGGCGCCGTCCACCTCGTTGACGGTGAGGCTGACGCCGTCGATGCAGATCGAGCCCTTGCTGGCGATGTAGCGCGCCAGTTCCGCGGGCGCGGCAAAGCGCCAGCGTTGCGAGCGCGCGTCCTCGCGCACCTCCAGTACATGGCCGACGCCATCGATGTGGCCGGCCACCAGATGCCCGCCGAGTGCGTCGCCCACGCGCAGGGCCTTTTCCAGGTTCACAGCGTCCCCGACGCGCAGCGCGCCCAGCGTGGTGCAGGCCAGTGTCTCGCGCGACACATCGGCCGCGAAGCGGTGCGCGCCCAGCTCGATCGCGGTCAGGCACGCGCCGCTGACGGCGATGCTGTCACCGCGCGCGACACCGGCCAGATCGAGCGCGCCGCAGTCGATATGCAGGCGCAGGTCGCCGCCGCGCGGTTCGCTGCGCGCGAGCGTGCCGATGGCCTGGATGATGCCGGTGAACATGCCAGTCTCCTCAGTGGGGGCGCAGCAGCAAGCGCATATCCTCGCCGAGCATGCGCTGATCCAGCGTGCGCAGTTGCCAGCGCGCGGCCATGTCGGCGAGCGTGGGCAGATGCAGCAGCGGGCGCGCGCTGTCGCCCAGCAGCACCGGCGCGATGTACAGCAGCAGTTCGTCGACCAGACCGGCGTGCAGCAGTGCGCCGGCCAGCGTGGCGCCGGCTTCCACCTGCACCTCGTTGCAGCCGCGCGCGGCGAGCAGGGCCAGCGCGGCGTGCAAATCGAGTCTGCCGTCGCGCAGCGGCAGCGCCACGCATTCGACGCGCGCGTAAGCGGCATGCGCCGGCGTGGCGTCGGGCGCGTGCAGGATCAGCGTGGGCGCGGCGCCGTCCAGCAGATGCGCGCCGACGGGCAGGGCATCGAGTCGCGCGTCCAGCAGCACGCGCAGCGGCGGCACGAACGGGCTCCCTTCTCCCGCCGGGAGAAGGGCCTGGGATGGTTCGGTTGATGCGTGGCGCTGCGCAAGAGGCGCACCCTCACCCCTGCCCCTCTCCCGGGGGGAGAGGGGATCGTGACGCCGGTCATCCTCGCCAGGGGGGAGGTGGTCGATGTTTCCGCCAACCCCGTGCGATGAGCGGGGATCAAGGCGCACGCTCAGGCGCGGATTGTCGGCGCGCGCGGTGCCGGCGCCGGTGAGGATGGCCGAGCTGCGCGCGCGCCAGCGCGCCACGTCGCTGCGCGCGGCCTCTCCGGTGATCCAGAACGAGCGCCCATTGGCCAGCGCGGTGCGGCCATCCAGACTCATGGCCAGCTTCAGGCGCGACCACGGGCGGCCACGCTCGATGCGACTGAGGAAGCCGCGATTCAACTCGCGCGCGGCGTCCTGCATCAGGCCCACGTCGACCGCGATGCCGGCGCCACGCAGGCGCGCGATGCCGGCGCCGGCGACCCGCGGAAACGGATCGCCGCACGCGACCACCACGC
>JAJYTG010000058.1 GCA_021793195.1 Pseudomonadota bacterium | reverse complement strand
GCGCCGGCTGCGTGCCCAGCGCGACGGCGTGCTCGCTGCCGGCGGCCACGATCTCGACTCGCGGCCGGCGGTTGAGCTGCTCGCGCAGCAGCTGCGGCGACAGGTACAGCTCGGCCACCGGCAGGATCGGCCGCTCGATGTCGTGCGCGCGCTGCTCATGGCGTTCGCCGGCCTGCGCCCACGCCAGTTCGGCGGCCTCCAGCGCGCCTTCGCCGAGCACGAACAGGGCGTCGTCGGCGAGGTAGTCGAACAGCGTTTCGGTGTGCTCGAAGAACAGCGGCAGGTAGTACTCGATGCCGCCCGGAGTGACGCCTTCCCTGATGTCCTGATAGATCGGGCAGCGCCGCACGTCGATCGCGAAACGCTCGCGCAGGCGCGCGCGAAAGGCCTTGATCGCCGCCTCGGTCAGCGGAAACTCGCGCGCCGGCAGCAGTTCGACGGCCTCGACCCGGGTCTGCGAACGCTGGCTGTCGACATCGAAGGTGCGCAGCGTGTCGATGGTTTCGTCGAACAGCTCGATGCGATACGGCTCGGCGCTGCCCATCGGAAACAGGTCGATCAGCGCGCCGCGTACGGCGAAGTCGCCGGGCTCGGCCACCTGCGGCACGTGGCGATAGCCGGCGGCCTCCAGCCGGCGCTGCTCGGCGGCGAGATCGAAACTCTGCCCGCGTCGCAACTGCAGTCCGGCGCCGGCGAGAAAGCTGCGCGGCGCCAGCCGCTGCAGCAGCGTCGCCACCGGGATCACCAGCACGCCGCGCTTCACCCCCGGCAGGCGATACAGCGTGGCGATGCGCTGCGAGATGATCTCCGGATGCGGACTGAACAGGTCGTAGGGCAGGGTTTCCCAGTCGGGGAAATGCAGCACCGGCAGGCTGCCGGCGAACACGCCCAGTTCGGCTTCGAGGCGCAGCGCCGTCTGCGTATCGCGGGTTACCGCCACCACCAGGCCGGGCTGGCGTTGCGCGGCTTCGGCCAGCGCCAGCGCCAGCGCCGCGCCATGCGGCGACACCCAGCGTCGGCGCTGGCGGGCATCGGGCGGCAGCGGCGGATTCAGCAGCGTGGATTCGGACATCGTCATCGCGGGGGCGGCGCTGCATCGCGCAATCGCCAAGTTTAGCGCGACGCGCCGGCCGTTCAGGGCGATCGGCCCGTGCAACGCGGCGCGGCGGTGCGCAGCGTCAGTCGTGCCGGTGAATCGGCCTACCGCGCCAGTGGCAGCGCCGTCGCTGCCGGCGCGAACTGCGGGAAGCGCTCCAGTAGCGATCGACGCACGCCGGCAAGGTCGAGGCCGGCCTCAGCCAGCAGCTCCTCGCGGCTGCCGTGCTCGAGGAAGCGATCGGGCAGGCCCAGCATCAGCAGCGGCAGACCGACGCCGTGCGCCGCCATCCATTCGGCCACCGCGCTGCCGGCGCCGCCGGTGATGACGTGGTCTTCGAGGGTGACGAAGGCCGCGTGATCGCGCGCCAGCTCGGCCAGCAGGGTCTCGTCCAGCGGTTTGACGAAGCGCATGTTGACGACCGTCGCGCCCAGCTCGGCGCCCAGCGCCCCGGCGACCGGCACCAGTGCGCCGAAGGCCAGCAGGGCCAGCCCGTGACCGTGGCGGCGGACCTCGGCCTTGCCGATCGGCAGCGGCTCCAGTGCGCGGCCGGCATCGATGCCGGCGCCGGCGCCGCGCGGGTAGCGCACCGCGGCCGGGCCTGCGTGCAGAAAGCCGGTGGTCAGCATGGCGCGGCATTCGCGCTCGTCGGCCGGCGCCATCACCAGCAGGTTGGGCAGGCAGCGCAGATAGGCGAGGTCGAAGCTGCCGGCGTGCGTGGGACCATCGGGGCCGACCACGCCGGCGCGGTCGATCGCGAACAGCACGTCGAGGTTCTGCAGGGCGACGTCGTGTACCAGCTGGTCCCAGCCGCGCTGCAGGAAGGTCGAGTAGATCGCCACCACCGGCTTGGCGCCTTCGCAGGCCATGCCCGCGGCCAGCGTCACCGCGTGCTGTTCGGCGATGCCGACGTCGAAGTAGCGCTGCGGGAACTCCTTCGAGTAGCGCACCAGCCCCGAACCTTCGCGCATCGCCGGGGTGATCGCCAGCAGGCGCGCATCGGCCGCCGCCATGTCGCACAGCCAGTCGCCGAAGACGTCGGTGTAGGTAGCCTTGCCCGGCGCCTTGGCGACCACGCCGCGTGCCGGATCGAACGGTCCGACGGCGTGATAGTCGATCTGCGCCTGTTCGGCGGGCGGATAGCCCTTGCCCTTGGTGGTGATCACGTGCAGCAGTTGCGGGCCCTTCAATTCCCTGACCGTGCGCAGCGAGTGCAGCAGCTGCGGCAGGTCGTGGCCGTCGATCGGGCCGGTGTAGTGGAAGCCCAGTTCCTCGAACAGCGTGGACGGCACGAACATGCCCTTGGCGTGCTCTTCCCAGCGCTTGACGAAACGCCAGACCAGCGAGTGCGCGGGCATCGCGCGCTTGGCGCGTTCGCGCAGCGCGTTCAGGCGCCTGCTGGTCATCAGGCGCGCCAGCATCTTGGTCAGCGCGCCGACGTTCTCGCTGATCGACATGCCGTTGTCGTTGAGGATCACCAGCAGGTCGGGCTCGACGTCGCCGCCGTGGTTGAGCGCTTCGTAGGCCATGCCGGCGGTCAGCGCGCCGTCGCCGATCACCGCGACGATGTGCCGCGGATCGCCCTTGCGCTGCGCGGCGATCGCCATGCCCAGCGCGGCCGAGATCGAGGTCGAGGAATGGCCCACGCCGAAGGCGTCGTAGGGACTTTCGGCGCGCTTGGGGAATGGCGCCAGGCCGTCCTTCTTCTTGATGCTGGTGATGCGCTCGGCGCGGCCGGTGAGGATCTTGTGCGGGTAGCACTGGTGGCCGACGTCCCAGACCAGCCGATCCTCAGGCGTGGCATAGAGATAATGCAGGGCCACGGTCAGCTCGACCACGCCCAGTCCGGCGCCGAAGTGGCCCCCCGAACTGGCGACCGAGGCGATCAGGTAGCGGCGCAGCTCGTCGGCGATCGCCGGCAGCTCGCCCTCGGGAAACTGGCGCAAGTCGGCCGGAGCAGCAATGCGTGCCAGATGCGGGTAGGCCGTAGCGTCGATCATCGGCCTATTGTTGTGCCGCAGCGGGGCAGCGGCAAGTGATGGCGCGGCCATCACGCTGGCGCAACGCGGGCAGGATGCCGCGGGTGCGGGTCAGGTACTCCGCCCCCGCCCGAGATGCCGCTCGGCGTGCCGTGCCTCGCGCAGCCGCTGCCGGTGCGCGGCCAGCAGATCGCCGCGGGTGAGGATGCCGACCATGCGCCGCGGATCATCCGCGGCCACCACCACCAGCCGGCCGATGTCGGCCTCGACCATGTGATCGGCGGCTTCGCGCAGGGAATGGTCCTCGCGCACCACGATGGGCGGAGCTTGCCGCAGCAGGTCGCCGATCGCCGTCGCGTCCGGCACCTGAGGATCGAGCAGCACGCGACGCGTGATCACGCCGCGCACGTGTCCCTGCGCATCGAGCACCGGAAAGCCCTGATGCTGCGCGTCACGGCCGCCAGCCTGCAGCCAGGCACGTACCCCGGACACAGTCTGATCCGTGCGCAGGCTGACCACGTCACGGCTGCAGGCGTCGCGCACCAGCACCTGATCGAGGTAGTCGGCGACGTATTCACTGGGCACACGCACGCCGCGGCGCACGATCTTCTCGGTCATGATCGTGGTGCGCATCAGCAGGCCCGACACCAGATACGCCGCCATGCAGCCGCCCAGCAGCGGCAGCAGGCCGTGCGGTTGCTGCGTGGTCTCGAACGCGAACACCACCGAGGTCAGCACCGCGCGCGAGGCGCCGGCGAACAGCGCTGCCATGCCGACCAGCGCGGCAAGACGCGGATCGAGATGCAGCCACGGCGCCCAGCGCGCCGCGGCGATGCCGAGCAGCGCGCCCAGCGCGCCGCCGATGGTGAACAGCGGCGCCAGCGTGCCGCCCGAGGTACCGCTGCCCAGCGCGATCGACCACGACAGGAACTTCAGCAGGCACAACGACGCCAGCGCGGCGAGTCCGACCTGCCCGGCGACGATCGCTGCGATGTTGGTGTAACCCACGCCCAGCGTCAGCGGCGCGAAATGGCCGACCACGCCGACGACCAGACCGCCCAGCGCCGGCCACCACATCCAGTGGATCGGCAACTTCTCGAAAGCGTCCTCGATCGCATAGACGCTGCGCGTCACCGCCACGCTGACCAGCCCGACCAGTAGGCCGAGCACCACGCAGGCGGCCAGTGCCGCGAGCCCCGGCGTGGCGATCCCGGGCATCGGGAACATCGCGGCGCTGCCCTCCAGCACGAAACGCAGGCCGGTGGCGCTGACCGCCGCCAGTGCCACCGGAATCAGCGAGCGCGCGCGACGCTCGAACAGCAGCAGCTCGATCGCCAGCAGCACCGCCGATACCGGTGCCGCGAACACCGCCGCCATGCCGCCCGCGGCGCCCGCGGCCAGCAGCGTCTTGCGCTCGTCGGCGGTGACGTGCAGCAGTTGCCCGACCAGCGAGCCCAGCGCGCCGCCGGTGGCGATGATCGGTCCTTCGGCGCCAAACGGGCCGCCGCTGCCGATCGCGATTGCCGAGGACAGCGGTTTCAGCCAGGTGACGCGCGGCGGAATGCGGCTTTCGTTGAGCAGGACCTGCTCCATCGCCTCGGGAATGCCGTGGCCGCGGATCGCGCGCGAGCCGTAGCGCGCCATCACGCCGACGATCAGCCCGCCGGCCATCGGCACCGCGACCACCCACCAGCCCAGATGATTGCCGGCCGGACTGGCGAAGCTCGCGCTGAGCCGTCCGTAGAAGGCGAGGTTGGTGATCAATCCGATCAGCGCGGTCAGCGCGCGCGCCACCAGCGCGGCGGCGAGTCCGATGACCAGTGCCAGCGCACTGATCCACAGCACGCGCTGCTCCAGCGGGCGATACGGGCGCGGCATGTGCGCGGCGGCCAGCGGCGGCTCCGGCGCGGGCGCCACCGGCAAGGGCTCCGGCGTGTGCCGGGAAGGAACATCGTTGCGCACGCCGTCTTCCTCGACACGAAAACCCGCAAGGCTACGCGGATGCGAGGTCCGTAGCTGGCTGGAAAATGAACGAGCGGGTCAAGGCTGCGAAGCAGCGGCGCTACGCTCGCGCCGCCATCAGCGCGATGCGCTGCAGGGGGGGTCAGATGCGCGGATCCTGTCCCTGACGCAGCAACGTGATCGCGGCATCGAGTCGGCGACGCAGCACCGTCACCTCGAAGAACGCGACGACACCCAGGGCATAGCCCGCACCGGCGATGATTCCTATCCACCAGGTATCCGTTCGTGCGGCGGCGCCCGCTGCGGTGAAGAACACGATGTTCGCGGCCGCAGCAATCCACCAGGCCCACCGGTTGGTCTGGGTGCGCTCGAGCGTTCGCAGTGCCTTGGCGCGCGTTTCCACATCCTTGGCGATGCGGCGCCCGTCGATTTCTTCAACGATGCTCATGGCGTTGCTCCCTGCATGATCGTCCGATCACTGCCGCGCTAACTCGCCCTGCGCTTCTTCGGCAGGTGCCCGACCAGGAACTCCATCTGGTCGGCGAGGATATTGCGGTTGGACAGGATCAGGTGCTCGACCCAGCTGGGGCGATAGGGCACGGCCAGCAGCGGCATCGCGGCCTGCTGCGGGGTGCGGCTGCCCTTGCGCAGATTGCAGGCGACGCAGGCGGTGACGACGTTTTCCCACTCGTCGTGGCCGCCGCGCGAGATCGGCATGACGTGGTCGCGGGTCAGTTCGCCGCGCATGCCGTGGGCGCCGCAGTACAGGCACAGCTGGCGATCGCGCGCGAACAGCGCGGCGTTGGTCAGCGCCGGCGCCGGGTCGATGGCGTGGTCGCGGCAGTGGCCGGTGCTGGCGATGATCGGGTGCAGCTCGATCAGGCTCTGCCGCCCCATCTCGCGATTGAAGCCGCCGTGCACGGTCAGGCAGGGCTCGCCCAGCGTCCAGGCGACCGCACCGCGCACATACAGACACACGGCGTCCTGCCAGCTGATCCAGTCGAGGATGCGGCCGCCGGCGTCCAGTGACAGCACACGCGTGCTGCCGAGTTCAGGACGTGGATTGACGACGGTCTGCATGCAGGCCTCCCCGCGGTCTGACCGGCCGCCGGCACCAGCGCCGGACGGCGTGTCACTTATCACTGCGGAGCATAGTGCAACTGCATGACGGCGGGAAAACGGCGCCCCGGCTCAGCCTGCCGCCGGAATGGCCCGTGTCCGCACCGCGCGTTCGGCGCGCGCGGCGATCAGGAACAGGAACACCAGCACGTAGAGGGTGGCGGTGCCCAGCACGTCGCCCTTGTTGCCGGTGACGCCGGCGGCGTAGGGGCCGCCCCAGCCCTCGGCGGTGGTCCACAGCACGAAGCTGTAGATCGCACCCAACGGCAGCATCCAGTCGAGCGCAAGGCCGGTCAGCAGCGCCAGCGCGATCACGCTTTCGGCCGTGGCGATGGCGATGCCGAAGGCCAGCGGGCCGATGATCCCGATCATGCGGATGAAGAAACCGATATAGGCCACGATCCAGCCCGGCTGGCCGGCCTGCGAGGCGGTCAGATTGTCGACGCCGTGCAGCAGGAAATCCGGCTGCCATTTCCAGTACGCGTCGAAGGCCCACAGCAGGCCGAAGGCGATCTCGCTCAGGCGCAGCTTCCAGTTGGCCGGCGCCTGCATCGGACCGTGGCGGACGAGGCTCAGCGATCGCCACGCATGCGTCAACAACACCAGCGCAAACGCCAGCACGTAGACGATCGCGGTGCCGGGGTCGGTGGCCCCCGGGGTGTACGGGCCGCCCAGACCGCCGACCGTGCTCCACAGCCACAGGTTGTAGACGATGCCGACCCAGGCCAGTCGGTGCAGCCATGCACCGGTCAGCAGCGACAGTGCCAGCACGAACTCGATCACCACCATGGTATTGACCACGGGGCCGACGCCCAACGACTGCACGCCGGCGGCCGTGACGTGGCCCCAGGCGACCAGCCAGCCCGGCTGGCCCGGCGCCCAGTCGGCGGCGAGGCTGGCGAGAAACTTCGCGGGATAGGCCGGATCGAGGTGCAGCAGCGCGTTGACCAGACAGATCGCGCCGAACAGCAGGCGCGCCAGTCCGACGGCGGTATCGGCGGTGAGACGGAAACGCTGGGCATTCATCGAGACGTCTCCACGCGGCGCCGGAGGTGCACCGCCGCAGGATGGACCGCGCCGGCGGCGCGGGGTTCACTTCACCGGCTTGGCGAGGCGCAGGGTGTCGCTGCCGTAACCGGCGGCCTCATACAAGTGACGCCCGCGCGCATTGCCGGGAAACACGTGCAGGGTGACCAGCGCGCAGCCGTGCTCGCGTGCCCAGTCCTCGGCATGGGCCAGCAGGGCGCGGCCGATGCCCTGGCCGTCGCGGCCGTGCGCCGCCGCGAGATCGGAGATGTGCGCATTGCTGCGGCCGGTCAGCACGTCGGTGACCTTCTGCATGTGCAGCAGGCCGACGCGCTCGCCCTCGGCGTCCTCGGCCACGAACATGTAGCTGCCCGGCGGCTCCTCGCGCAGATGGTGGGTGAGATCGCGGCGAATGCCGGCGGCGCATTCGCCGCGTTTGCGCCACGGCGGCAGCTCGAAATCGACGAAGCGTTCGCTCAGGCCAAGGATGAAATCCTCGTCGCCGGCTTCGGCGAGGCGCAGGTGCAACTCGGCAGCGTCACTCATGGGGCGGTCTCGCACGGGATCGGCCGGGGAGTTCTACCGCGCGCCGCGCCCGAGGGGAAGGGCCGGACTGGCGGCGTCGGCTCCGCTCCTGTCCGGGCCGGCCTCAGCCGAACAGCTCCGACGGCAGGTCCAGCAGGCTGGCCGCCCCGGCCTCGATCGCCGCGGCGTGGGTCTGCGTGCGCGGCAGGATGCGCGCGAAGTAGAACCGCGCGGTGGCGCGCTTGGCCTGCTTGAACCCGGCGCTGCGGGTCGAGGCGTCGGCCGCGGCCACGCTGCGCGCCCAGAAATAGGCCAGGGTCACGTAGCCGGAATAGAACAGATAATCGACGGCGGCGGCACCCACTTCCTCGGCATTCTGCATCGCGCGCTGGCCGATGCTCTGCGTCAGCGCACCCCAAGCCTGCGCGTGCTCGGCCAGCGGGCCGATGAACTCGGCCAACGCGGCCTGACCGGCGTGTTCCTTGCAGAACGCGCCGATCACGCCGAGGAACTGCTCCAGGCCGACGCCCTTGAGCTGCATCACCTTGCGTCCGAGCAGATCCAGCGCCTGGATCTGCGTGGTGCCCTCGTAGATCGTGGTGATGCGCGCGTCGCGCGCCAGCTGCTCCATGCCCCACTCGGCGATGTAACCGTGGCCGCCGAAGATCTGCAGGGCGTCGTAGGTGCACTCGATCGCCGCTTCGGTCAGCACGCCCTTGATGATCGGAATCAGGAACGACAGCTGCTGCTCGGCGCGCTCGCGTTCGCCGGCGTCGCCGCTGCGCAGGAAAATGTCGGCCAGCGTCGCCGCATACAGCGCCATGGCGCGGCCGCCTTCGGCGAAGGCCTTCTGGGTCAGCAGCATGCGTCGCACATCGGGGTGGACGATGATCGGATCGGCCGGCTTGTCGGGAAACTTCGGGCCCGACAGCGCGCGCATCTGCAGGCGCTCGCGCGCGTAGGCGAGGCTGTTCTGCCAGGCGCGCTCGATCAGCCCCAGGCCCTGCAGGCCGACGCCCAACCGCGCCGCATTCATCATGGTGAACATGGCCATCAGGCCCTTGTGGGGCTGGCCGATCAGGTAACCCTCGGCGCCGTCGAAGTTCATCACGCAGGTGGCCGAACCCTTGACGCCCATCTTGTGCTCGATCGAGCCGCAGGCGACGCCATTGCGCGCGCCCATGCTGCCGTCGCGCGCCACCTTGAACTTGGGTACCAGGAACATCGAGATGCCGCGCGAGCCGGCGGGCGCGTCGGGCAGCCGCGCCAGCACCAGATGCACGATGTTCTCGGCCAGGTCGTGCTCGCCGGCGCTGATGAAGATCTTGGTGCCGCTGATCCGGTAGCTGCCGTCGGGTGCCGGCTCGGCGCGGGTCTTGAGCAGGCCGAGGTCGGTGCCGCAGTGCGGTTCGGTCAGGCACATGGTGCCGGTCCAGCGGCCTGCGACGATCGGCTTCATGAACGCCTGGCGCTGCCATTCCTCGCCGTGCTGGGTCAGTGCCTCGGTGGCACCCGAGGACAACAGCGGATAAGTGCCCCAGGCGACGTTGGCGGCGGCGATCATCTCCTTGAAAGCCACGCCGATGGTTTCCGGCAGATCCTGGCCGCCATAGGACTCGGGTGCGTTGAGGCCCATCCAGCCGCCCTCGACATACTGCTTGAACGCCTCCTTGAAGCCCTGGGGCGTGGTGACCGACGACGTGGCCTTGTCGTGATGGCAGCCCTCCTGATCGCCGACCTGGTTGAGTGGCGCCAGCACCTGCTCGCTGAACTTGCCGGCCTCCTCGAGCACGGCGTCGATCAGCTCGCGGTTGGCAGTCTCGCAGCCGGGCAGGCGCGCGAACAGCGCGTCGGCGCCCAGCACGTCGTAGAGCGCGAAGCGCATGTCGTCCAGCGGTGCGGCGTACTTGGTCATGATCGATCCTCGGAGATGGGGTTCAGCGCCAGGCGTCGGGCAGGCCGGGAACGGGAGAGAGATAGCCGGTGTGCCGGGACGCGTAGTGTTCGGGCTGTTCGGTCTGCTTGGCGTCGGGCAGTCCGGCCACCACGGTGCCGACCAGCGCGTAGGCCACGCTGCCGTTCGCACAGCCACCGGCCGGCGGGT
The DNA here is from genome assembly GCA_021793195.1 of Pseudomonadota bacterium. Taxonomy (GTDB): domain Bacteria; phylum Pseudomonadota; class Gammaproteobacteria; order Xanthomonadales; family Rhodanobacteraceae; genus Metallibacterium. Next base: position 1,116 of record JAJYTG010000058.1, on the reverse strand, counting down.
GATCCGCGCCCGTGCCCACGGCCGGTGCGTTGGCCGCGCCAGCGTTGGCGCAGTCATTCAGCGCTGTCGCGGCTGCGGCGGCCGGCATCAGCATGAAGCGGGCGACATCGCCGCTCAGTTCGGGAATCGAGATGTCGATCGGACCGCTGAGCCGCCCGGCCGGCACGCCGCCGACGCTGAGTTCGGCGTCGAACGTGTCGAAACGCAAGGCACGGTAGGCGTAGTTGTCGAAACGCACCGTCACCTGCCAGCGTCCGTCCTTGAGGACATGCAGCGCCTGCACGCTGATCGCCGGCGGATAGACGCTGCGCGTCGGCGTGCAGGCCGCCAGAGCCAGCGCGGCAAGGGCGAACAGGGGCAGCAATCGACGCAGGTTCATGGCCGGCAGCTCTTCGAACGTCCGTTTGAATATAGCCCAGACCGCTGGCCTGCGGCGCATCGCCCGCGCCGTGGCGACCGCGTGCCGCAGGGGTGGCCCGGGCGCCTCAGCCGCCGTGTCCGGCGCAGGGCTTGGTTGCGGGATGGCGGCGTGCTACAAATGACCATCTGAATAGTCATGAGAATGAAGGGCATGAAGGCGATCAGCGTCGCCGACGCAAAAGCGCACCTGAGCGAACTGGTCGAGCGCGCGGAGGGCGGTGAGCCGGTTCGCATTACCCGGCGCGGCAAGCCGGTGGCGCAGATCACGGCCGTCGCGACGCCGCGCCAGCGCGTCGATCCGGCGGCGTTGCGCGCCGTGGTCGATACGATGCCGTCGCAGAAGGAGTCGGCGCGCGATGCGGTGCGCCGGATGCGCGACGCGGGCCGCTATTGATCCTCTACCTCGATACCTCGCTGCTTGTTGCCGCGCTCACCCGCGAGTCGGAAACCGCCCGGGTTCAGGAGTGGCTTGGCAAGCAGGCCCCGGGCAGCCTGGCGATCAGCGAATGGGTGATCACCGAATTTTCCTCGGCCCTGGCCCTCAAACTGCGAACGAAGCAGCTCGGGCCGCCCCATCGGGCGGATGCACTGGCGGTGTTCGCGCGTCTGATGGCGGAAAATTTCACGATCCTGCCGGTGTCGGGATCGCAATTCCGAACAGCGGCCCGATTCGTCGACCACCACGCGCTCGGCCTG
>JAJYTG010000057.1 GCA_021793195.1 Pseudomonadota bacterium | reverse complement strand
TCTTCAGATTCGAGGCGTTGATCGCATAGTTGCGATTGGCAGCGGAAATGCCATCGAACTTGTTGTAGTCGATACCGGCAATGATGCTGCCCTTGTCGGACGTCTGGCCCACCGTAAAGTTGAAACCACGGCGCGCACCGTCGCTGGCGTCGGAAATGCCGTAATTGGTGCTGAACTCCGCGCCCTGGAAGTTCTTGCGCAAGATGAAGTTGACCACGCCGGCGATCGCATCGGAACCGTAGGTTGCCGACGCGCCATCAGTCAGGACTTCGACGCGCTCGACCAAAGACGTCGGGATGGCATTGAGGTCATTGTTGGCGATGCGGTGCCCGTCGACCAGCACGAGAGTACGCGCCGTACCGAGGCCGCGCAGCGAAACGTAGCTGCCACCGGCACCGCCACCATTGTTGATGGTCGGGTTGCTGCTGGCACCGGTGTTCGCCGGCAGCTGGTTGATCAGGTCGCCGAGCGTCAGCTTGCCGCTGTCGCTGATCTGCTGCCGGCCGATGGTGAAGACCGGGTTGGCCGTCTCGATGTCGACGCGACGGATGCGCGAACCCGTGACGACGATCGTCTCGAGCTGCTGGGCCTTCTTGTCGCTGGGGGGATTGGCGGCGGCGTTGCCGGTGTTCTGCGCGAGGGCAGGGACCGCAACTCCGGCAGCAGCCACGGCGCCCACAGCAAGGGCGAGGCGGACCGCCGACGAAAGCTTGTTCGTGTCGAGTTTCATGTTCTCTCCAACGTTCGGTGTGGTGACACGTTTCGGGGACAAGTGATCCATCCTGGAACGGCCGCAACGGCCCACCTCTGCCCTGGTAGCGCTGGACTCTAACAACTTTCTAACCAAGGGGGAACCCCTGCTTCACACGGCCTGGATGCTGCTTTGCAACAGAATCATCACGATCCCGGCGACCGCTGACGCTCATCGATGCGCGCCGGTGCGGCTCGCAGCGCCCACCGCCTGCGCGGCAGTGGATGCGGACCGGCCGTACGATCATGGCCGGCAGCTCGCCTGCAGCGCAGCGGAATTCGAGCACGAGGACGCTGGGAAAAATCCGCTGCGGACGGACCGATGTGGCCGCGGGTCGGCATGACACCCGTGAGCAGGCGCACGAGCGTTTGGTGCGATGAGGAGCGCCTCGTTCTCGGTTGCGGCGTCGCCCTGCTGCCAGGATGAGATCTCGATGCGCCGATGAACGAGGGTCCTGCCATCAGCGCCAAGCACGTCACGCTTGCTGAAGCCAACGGCCACTTGGCCGAACGGATGGAGGCCGCCAAGTGCGGCGATGAGGTCTTCATCGAGGCCGACAACACCACGCAGGTGAAGCTGGTCGCGGTCACACCGGCACGCCCGCCGCGCGTGCTCGGTGCCTATCGCGGCAAGCTGCGCATGCACGACGACGTCGATGCACCGCTCGCCGCCGACTTCTGGTTGAGCGGTCATCCGTGAGACTGCTGCTCGATACCCACGCCTTTATCTGGATGCTGGAGGCGCCGGAGAAGCTCTCCGCCCGTCTGACCGGCCCACAACGACGCAACCACCACGCTCCTCGTCAGCGTCGCCTCGTTATGGGAAATTCAGATCAAGCGCGCTGGGCAAGCTGGACATGGAGGTGCCGCTGGCGCAGATCGTGCGCGAGCAAATCGACACGCACCGCTATGAGCTGCTCGACATTCGTGCCGAGCACGTGCTGGCGCTGGACGTGCTGCCGCGCCATCACGGCGATCCGTTCGACCGGCTGTTGATTGCGCAGGCACAGACCGGGCAGGTGCCCTTGGTCAGCACCGACAGCGTCTTTACGCACAATCTCGTGGGGCTGTTTTGGCAGAACGATGGGTGCTGCGGGCCGAAATCACACCTCGGGGATTGCGACCGGGGCGGCACGCCCACAGCCCGCGCGGCAGCGGAGGCGCATCCCGCAGCTCGCACTCCAGGGCAGGCCACCCGTAACGGCCCCGAACCTGCCGTCTGCCGCGGAGAGCGGCAGGGATGGCGGCCGTGACTTTGCCCGCCCGTATGCGCGATGGCGCATGCTTTTGGCCATGAAGCTGATCGTGGGTTGGGCGTTTTGTGGATTGGCGGGTTGTTGCCCAGCTGGCGGCCGGCTGGACCCGGCATATTGCCGTACAATGGCAACAGGAGGTCCACACCATGCCAACCGCCACTGCAACCGCTCGGCTCGAGGCGAGAATCAGTACCGACCTGCACGCCATGCTCAAGCGTGCCGCCGAACTTCAGGGCCGCACCCTGACCGACTTCGTGGTTTCCGCTGTACAGGATGCCGCCCAGCGAGCCATCGAACGGGCGGAAATCGTCCGCCTGTCGCTGGCTGACCAACAATGCTTTGCCCAGGCATTGCTGTCGCCGCCGCGTCCCTCGGCGGCCCTCAAGCGTGCTGTAGTCCGTCACGACAAGCTGCTGCGCACTGAATGAGCCGTGCGCTGTTCCTGATCGCGGTGCTCGATGCAGCGCATGACCGCTCCATGTTCGATAGCGGCACGCCAGCACTGGACCGCTACTTGCACAAGCAAGTCACGCAAGACATCCGTCGCCGAGTGGCCGCCTGCTTTGTCGCACTCACCGACGAGCGGCGCATCGCCGGCTACTACACCCTGGCGACGGCCGGCCTGCCGCTGGGCGATCTCCCCACCGACATCCGCCGCAAGCTGCCGCGCTATCCGGTCGTGCCGACGATCCGCATGGGCCGGCTGGCGGTCGATCAAGCCTTCAAGGGGCAGGGCCTGGATTCAGCCTTGCTGGTCAACGCACTGCGCCGTGCCGCCCTTTCGGAAATCGCGGCATTCGCCTTGATCGTGGATGCCAAGGACGACGAAGCGGCCGCCTTCTATCGACATCATGGCTTCATTGCACTGCCGGACTCGCCCTTGACGCTGTTCCTGCCGCTGGCCACCGTTCGCTAGGCGCACCACCCATCCGCCCCGACGCTCCACTGCGCCCGGCGAGAGTGCGGCAGAAGCCGTGTCCGCGATTGCGGAAAGCCCCTTAAAGGTCCTGGTGGTACTGGACGTAGGGGATACGGGAGGCGTCGGCGGGCTGCCCGGCGATCGCGGGCGGGGTGCCGAACGACCACAGGTTCTGGGTGCCGACGCTCAGGGCGCCCTGCCACGGCAGGCGCCAGGTGATACCCAGGTCGATGGTGCTCCAGTGCTGATAGGGACCGCCCGGGATGCCGATCAGGGCATTGGGCTGCAGCACGCGGCCGGTGATCACGCCGCTGATGGTGCCGCGGTCCACGCCGAAGCTCAGCGAGCGCTCGGTCAACCCACTGAAGGCCAAGGGCAGATCGCTGCGAGGCTGCAGCTGGCCATAACCGGCACCCAGCTCCAGACGCGTTTCGCCGAGCATCATGTGGCCCTGCGCTCGCAGGGTGGTGCTGGTGCCCAGCAGTCCAAGCGGCAAGCCGCCCAGCGGCTCGGCCATGTAGGCACCATAGAGCGGGGCCAGCGTCGGCGTGCCCCCCAGTAGCGAGCCACCGGCTGGACGCGACAATCCGAGAGCGATGTTGACTCCGGCCGCGCCCCGGCTGAAGCCGGCGTTGACTTCGCCGCCCATCACGCTGCCTGCCGCTTGATTCTGCAAGCACAGCGAGCCGCGGACGCCGGGCTGGGCGGCCACGCAACCGGGCATCTGCAGCTGATGCTGGACCAGCGCGGCGCCGGCATGCATGCCTCCGGGCAGTTCGTAGCGCAGACCGCTGTAAAGAAAGGTGCTGGCATCGACGGCGCGGAAATCGAGCGCCGAGTTGAACAACGGAGCGCGGGCGCGCAATGGAGTCCACTGTTGCCGAGACGAGGACGCCACGATCGCCAGGAGACGGCCATCCGGCGATCGCCACAGCGGCAGGACCACGCCGGGGGCGATTTCGGCGACCTGGGTCGGCGCCTGCTTGAGCAGTTGATCCGCCAACCGGCGCGATTCGGCGGCTGCGGTGTCGGCCGGTGCGGCCAGCACGAACGCCGGCCACACGGCCGCGGCCGCGAGCAGGAACGTCATCAGGGTGGCGAGAAAGCGACGCATGGCTGAGGGTGAGTGTCGGCTTCGATGGGACCGTGACGCGGGACCGCAGTTCCGTATGCTTGCCGCTGTCAGTTTACAGCGATTTACGATTTACTAACAGCCTGACCCTGCGCTCGGGGCCAGACTGTTAGCCCTTTCGCACTTTGGCCAGGACGTCGCCGTTGCCGAACGCTCCGCTCGCTGCGGCTTCCCCTCACGACACCCTGCTGAGGCTGTTGCAGGCCGACGATGTCGCCGAACTGGCCGTCGCGCTGGGCCAGGCCGCCCGCGCCTGGGTGCCGGGGACGCGCGTCACTCCCGGCGACGCCCCGGACGCATTGCCTGGGCTGCAATCGCCCGCAGCGGCGACCAAGGCGCCCGCCCTGCTTGAATGGCTGCGTGAACTGGCGGAACAGCGGCGCGAGCAGATGCTGCGGCGCGACCGCCTGCAGGCCACCGTCGCGCGCCTGGAGAAGGCCGACCGCCTGCAGCGTGCGCTGTACGCCATCGCCGAGCAGGCCAGCGCCCAGCGCGAGTTGAGCGCGGTCCTGCGCACGCTGCACGAAATCGTCGGCTCGCTGACCTACGCCGAGAACTTCTTCATTGCGCTGCATGACGCGCGCAGCGACAGCGTCCGCTTCGCCTATTACGCCGACGTCGCCGATCGCGAGCCGCCGGACCCGCTGCGACCCTATCCGCTCGACGACATGCGGCACAGCGCGACCTGGCACCTGATCCGCGGCGGCCGCGCGCTGATGGGCCCGCTCGATGCCATCGCTGCCGCGGTGCAAGGACCCTTCCTGCCCAATGGCCCGACCTGTGTCGACTTTCTCGGCGTGCCGCTGCTGCGGGGGCAGGAAATAGTCGGTTGCATCGCCGTGCAGAGCTATCGCGAAGACGCCCGCTACCATGAGGAGGACCGCGCTCTGCTGAGCTATGTCGCGCAGCACATCCAGACGGCGCTGGAACGGCGCGAGGCGCAGGCCGAGCTGGAGCGGCGCGTGACCGAGCGCACCGAGGCCCTGCGCGAGGCCAATCGAGTGCTGCAGCAGCAGGTGCTGGAACGCCAGCGCGGCGAGCGCCTGCAGGCGGCGCTGTTTCGCATCGCCGAGCTGGCCGGCACCACCGAGAGCCTGGAAGCGTTCTATGCCGCCATGCATCGCGTCGTCGGCGGTCTGCTCTACGCGCGCAATTTCTACATCGCCCTGCTTTCCGACGACGGCGAGGAGCTGACCTTCCCCTATTCGGTGGACGAGCGCGACCCGAGCCGGAAACCGCGCCGACTCGGTCGCGGCATGACCGAATACGTGCTGCAGCACGGCACCGCACAGCTGGCCCACCGCGGCGACATCGAACGCATGCATGCCTGCGGCGAAATCGTCGCCAGCGGCGCCACCGCCGAATGCTGGCTGGGCGTGCCGCTGATCATCGGCGAGCGCACGGTGGGCGTGCTGACGGTGCAGAGCTACACGCCGGAGCATCGCTACACCGCGCGCGACCAGGATCTGCTGACCTTCGTCAGTTATCAGATCGCCAATGCTCTCGACCGCAAACGCGCCGCGGAGTCGCTCAAGCAGGCCAACACCGATCTCGAGCGCCGCGTCAGCGAGCGCACCCGCGCGCTGGCGATGGCCAATCGCGACCTGCGCGAACAGGTGGCCGAACGCGAACGCGCCGAGCGCCGACTGAAGTACGAGGCCCTGCACGACACCCTCACCGGCCTGCCCAATCGCGCCCTGCTGATGCAGCGTCTGGAACACGCGCTGGATCGCCACCGCATCGATCCGGAGCGGCTGTTCGCGGTGCTGTTTCTCGATCTCGACCGTTTCAAGGTGATCAACGACTCGGTCGGTCACCTGGTCGGCGACGACCTGCTGTTCCAGGCCGGCGGGCGCATCCGTGCCTGCCTGAAATCACAGGATGTCGTGGCCCGCCTCGGTGGTGACGAGTTTGCCGTGCTGGTCGAGGGCATCGCCGACGTCGGCGAGGCCGAGCGCGTGGCCGACCGCATCATCACCGCGATGCGCGCGCCGTTCCGTCTCGGTGCCAAGGAGATGTTCACCTCGACCTCGATCGGCATCGCGCTGGCGGCGCCGCACTACCGGCGCCCGGAGGAACTGCTGCGCGACGCCGACTCGGCGATGTACCGGGCCAAGGCCGAGGGTCGCCAGCGCTACGCGATCTTCGACGAGCGCCTGCGCCGCGAGGCGGTCAGCCTGCTGGAACTCGAGGTGGACCTGCGGCGTGCGCTGGCGCGCGGCGAGTTCGAGCCGTTCTATCAGCCGATCGTCAGCCTCGAGGACGGCCGCGTCGCCGGCTTCGAGGCGCTGCTGCGCTGGCGCCACCCGGTGCGTGGCGTGCTGGCCCCCGGCGAATTTCTCGGCGTCGCCGAGGACAACGGATCCTCGGAAGCGATCGACTGGATGATGTTCGAGCAGGTCGCGGCGCAGGTCCCGCTGCTGACCGCGGAGGGCGGCTTCGTCAGCATCAATCTGTCGGGGCGGCACTTTCGCAGCGACGAACTGGCACCGCGCCTGCTGGATCTGTTCGACCGTCATCGAGTCCGTCCGGCGTGCGTGCGCGTCGAGGTCACCGAGCGCACCCTGCTGGAGAGTCCGGCCACGGTCAAATGCACGCTGGGCCTGCTGCGCGAACAGGGCATCGGCATCGCCCTGGACGACTTCGGTACCGGCTATTCCTCGCTCAGCTACCTGCATCAATACCCGCTGCAGTCCCTGAAGATCGACCGCTCGTTCATCATTGGTCTGCCGGCGCAGGGGCAAGAGGGCGGCACCCTGGTGGTGGTGCGCGCGATTCTCGCCCTCGCGCACTCGCTGGGCATGCAGGTCATTGCCGAGGGTATCGAGACCGAAGCGCAACGGCGCACCCTGGCCGCCCTGGGTTGCGTGTTCGGCCAGGGCTTCCTGTTCGCCGAACCGAAATCCGCCGATACCTGGGGCGTGACGGCCGCGGCGGTTCCCGCAATCGGCTGAACTCAGTGCGGGGTGGCCGAGGCCGGCGCGCTCGGACTGGCACTGACCACGCGGGCGACGTCAACCGGATCAAATCGGTAGCGCGCGTCGCAGAACTCGCAGGTCACCTCGACCATGCCGCCACTGGCCGCGAGCGCGGCCTCGACCTCCTCGCGGCCCAGCGCGCGCAGCACGGCCTCGACCCGGTCACGCGAGCAGCCGCAGCCGAAACCGAGCGGCGAGGCGCCGAGCAGGCGTGGCGTTTCCTCGTGATAGAGACGATGCAGCAGCTCGGCGACCGGCAGCGTCAGCAGCTCGGTTTCACCGAGGGTCGCGGTGAGGTGGCCGATGCGGTTCCATGCGTCATCGTCGCCACGCTCGCCCGGCAGCTGCTGCAACAGCAGCCCCGCAGCGCCATCGGCGCCACTGGCCAGCACGATGCGGGTCGGCAATTGCTCGGATTGCGCGAAGTAGTCTTCGAGCAGGGCGGCGAAGGGCGCCGAACGCACACTGACCAGACCCTGGTAGCGGGTCCCTTGCTCGACGCTGCCGAGCGTGATCGCCAGCAGCGCACCGGGCTGCACGCCAAGATCCAGCGGCTCGGGCAACGGCGCCTGCCAGCGTGCCAGTCCGCGGATGTGGCCGGCATCGCTGCATTCGGCGAACAGCAGTCGCAGCGGACCCTGGCTCTTCAGTTCGATCGACAGACTGCCCTGCAACTTGATGTGGGCCGTGAGCAGCGCGCTGGCCGCCAGCGCCTGACCGAGCAGATCGCGCAGGGGCTGCGGATAGTCGCCGCGCCCGGCCACCTCGCGCCAGGACGGGCCCAGGCGCACCAGGGCGCCACGCACGCCGGCGCGTTCGAGCAGGAATCGGTGCAACTGGTCTTGGGCGGCGATCGGCATGAGTGGTGATCCGGCGGACAACCCGCAAAGGTGGGGCCGGGCGCGATGAATCCAAGCCGGCGCGCGACGGCCACCGCCTATACTTCCCGCGCCCCAACCCGGTCGCCCGCATGTCCACCACCCGTTCACCCACCCCGATGCGCTCGCGCAAACGCCGCTGGCTGCGCGGGCTGATGATCGCCGCGCTGACCTGGCTGGCGGTCACCGAGCTGGCGGTGCTCAGCCTGCGTTTCGTGCCGCCGCTGACCAGCGCGTTCATGATCGAGCGCTGGCTCGGCGCGCACTGGCATGGCGAGCGCGGTTTCACCCTGCACTACCATTGGGTGCCGTGGCGCGCGGTGGCGCCGGTCGTGCCGCTGGCGATGGTCGCCAGCGAAGACCAGACTTTCCCCAGCAATTACGGTTTCGATTTCGGCGAGATCCGCGACGCGATCGACCAGGCCGAGGAAGGCGACCGCCTGCGCGGCGCCAGCACGATCACCCAGCAGACCGCCAAGAACCTGTTCCTGTGGGGCGGCCGCAGTTTCGTGCGCAAGGGCATCGAGGCCTATTTCACCGTTCTGCTGGAGCTGAACCTGCCGAAGCGACGCATCCTCGAGATCTACATGAACATCGCCGAGCTGGGCAACGGCATCTACGGCGTCGACGCCGCCAGCCGCATCTATTTCCACAAGCCACCGGCGCGGTTGAATGAGCACGAAGCGGCGCTGCTGGCCTCGGTGCTTCCGAACCCGCGCCGCTATCGCGCCGATCGCCCCTCGCCCTACGTGCTGCGCCATGCCGCCTGGGTGGAGCGGCAGATGCGCCAGCTGGGCGGCGTGTCCTACCTGCCGAAATAGTCTGTTCGCCTATCGACACAGACCGTCAGCCGTGCGCCTCGTACCAGCCGCGGCTGGCATTGACCGCGGCGACCACCGCCAGCATCACCGGCACTTCGATCAGCACGCCGACCACCGTCGCCAGCGCCGCGCCGGAGGCGAGGCCGAACAGGCTAATCGCGGTCGCCACCGCCAGTTCGAAGAAGTTGCTGGCACCAATCAGCGCCGAGGGACCGGCCACGCAGTGCGCTTCGCCCAACGCGCGGTTGAGCCCGTAGGCCAACGTGCTGTTGAAGACCACCTGGATCGTGATCGGCACCGCCAGCAGCAGGATCACCAGCGGTTGCCCGACGATCACCCCGCCCTGGAAGCCGAACAGCAGCACCAGCGTTGCCAGCAGCGCGAACAGCGACAGCGGCTTGCTGCGCGCCAGTGCGGCCTCCAGTACCTGCGCGCCACGACGCAACAGCAGCGCACGCAATCCCTGCGCGATCGCCAGCGGCACCACGATGTAGAGCAGCACCGACAGCAGCAGCGTCGCCCACGGCACCCGGATCGCCGCCACGCCCAGCAGCAGCGCGACCAGCGGCGCGAAGGCGAACACCATCACCGTGTCGTTCAGCGCCACCTGGGTCAGAGTGAAATTGGCCTCGCCGCGGGCGAGCTCGCTCCACACGAACACCATCGCCGTGCATGGCGCCGCCGCCAGCAGGATCAGCCCGGCGACGTAACTGTCGAGCTGGTCGACCGGCAGCCAGCGCGCGAACAGGTGCCGGATGAAGATCCAGCCCAGCAGTGCCATCGAGAAGGGCTTGACAGCCCAGTTGATGAACAGCGTCACGCCGAAGCCGCGCCAGTGCCGACGCACCGTGCCGAGCGTGGCGAAATCCACCCGCATCAGCATCGGCACGATCATCGCCCAGATCAACGCGCCGACCGGCAGGTTGATCGCGGCGACGGTGGCACCGCCGAGGGCATGAAACACGGCGGGCAGCAGCCGCCCCAGCGTCACCCCCGCCGCGATGCACAGCGCCACCCACAGCGTCAGGTAGCGCTCGAACCCGCCGAGCGCAGGCCTCGCGGCGAGCGTCGCGTTCATCGCGTCGCCTTGGCGATCACCTGCAGCGATGCGTGCGCGGCCAATCCGTCGAGCCTGGCCTCCGGCAGCGCGATCAGCAGCTCGACACGCCGTCGCAGGGTCGCCGCGGCGCGGCGAAACGCGGAGCGGCGCGCGACCTCATCGCCCTGCACGGCGACAGGGTCGGATACGCCCCAGTGCGCAGTGACCGGATGGCCCGGCCAGAACGGACACGCCTCGCCGGCGGCGCTGTCGCAGACTGTGATGATGAAGTCCATCGCCGGCGCGCCGGACGCGACGAATTCGTCCCACGACTTGCTGCGCAGGCGCGTGGCGTCGTAGCCGAGAGCGACGGCGACGTCCGCCGCCAGCAGCTGCACCTGCCCGCTGGGATGGCTGCCGGCGCTGTAGGCACGGAAGCGCCCGGCACCGAGGGTGTTCAGCAGCGCCTCGGCGATGAGGCTGCGCGCGGAGTTGCCGGTACAGAGGAACAGCACGTTGCGGATTTTCATCGGGACTTCCCGCGCGGAGTCGGCGCACAGACGACGGCCGGCGCGCAAGCGCTTGCGTCGCCCGCGCAGCAGTTTTCGGTGAGGTAGGCGAGCAGCGCGTCCATGCGCGCGTAATCGGCGCGGCAGCGGATCATCCGGCCCTCGCGGCTGTCGCGCACCAGTCCTGCCGCGCGCAAGACGTTGAGATGGTTGCTGAGAGTGGCGCCGGGCAAGCCGAGGCGCTCGCCCAGCGCTCCCACCGCCATGCCCTCGCTGCCCGCCTGCACCAGCAGGCGATACAGCGCGAGGCGGTGTTCCTGGGCCAGCGCCTAGAGCGATTCGAGTGCGGCAGACGTATTCATGATTCCGGAATCATAAAACTATTTCAGCGCAAGGCAAGCGCATGCTGCGGCGCACATGCCCGCGTCGGGTCACGGCGCTAGACTTCCCCATGGCTGGCCATCGGCAGTCGGCCGCGGAGGCGCGCATGTTACTGGTCAAGCATCTTCTGGAAGCCAAGGGCGCGCAGGTCCACGCCATCGCCCCGGACGAGCCGGTGCTGGCGGCGATCAAACGCATGGCCGAGCGTCAGGTCGGGGCGCTGCTGGTGATGCGCGGCGATACCCTGCTCGGCATCGTTTCCGAGCGCGACTACGC
>JAJYTG010000056.1 GCA_021793195.1 Pseudomonadota bacterium | reverse complement strand
TCGCCGGACGCAACGTGGTCGCCGACCTGTCGCTGACGCTGGTACCCGGCGAAATCCTCGGCCTGCTGGGCGTCAACGGCGCCGGCAAATCCACCACCCAGGCGATGATCGCCGGCGCGCTGGCGCCCAGCGCCGGCACGGTGCGCGTGCAGGGCCGCGATCTCGCCGCGGCGCCGGACGTGGCGCGGCACGCGATCGGCTGGCTGCCGGAGCGCGCGCCGCTGTGGCCGGAACTGACCGTGCGCGAGCATCTCGACGCCTGCGGGCATCTGCGCGGCCTGCGCGGACCGGCCCTGGCCGCGGCGCGTACGCGCGTACTCGAGCGTCTCGATCTGGGCGCGCTGTCGCGGCGGCTGGCCGGGGTGCTCTCGCTCGGCCAGCGCCAGCGCCTGGGTCTGGCCTGCGCGCTGCTGCACGCGCCGCCGCTGCTGGTCCTGGACGAGCCCGCCAACGGTCTCGATCCGCTGCAGGCCGATGCCCTGCGCACCTTGCTGCGCGAGCAGGCCGCGGCCGGCACCGCGATCGTGCTGTCCACCCACGTGCTGACCGAGGTAACGGCGGTGTGCAGCCGGGTCGCCATCCTGCACGAGGGCCGCCTGCGCCACGACGCACCGCTCGCGACGGCGGGCGACGGGCTGCGCGTGACCCTGGCCGCGGCGGTGGAGCTGACGCGGATCACCGCGCTGGCACCGGTGGCGCGCGCGGAGAGCGACGATGCGCGTCATCTGCGCGTGACCCTGCGCGAGGGCGCCGATGCCGCGACGCTGGCGCGCGCGCTGGTCGGCGCCGGGCTGCCGCTGGCCGGGCTCGAACCCGCGGCGCCACCGCTGGAGCGAATCTTCTTCGCCATCGCCACCCAGCGCGCGCAGGCCGCCGCATGAGCACCCTCGCCGTGATGCGCGTCGAACTGCGCCGCCTCGGCGTGCGCCCGTTCGCGTGGACGCTGGCCGCGCTGACCGTCGCCTGGCTGGCGTGGAACTTCCTGATCGCGGTCGCCGGCTTTCTCAAGGTGCAGACGCGGCTGGCCGCGCTGCCGGAGGGGCCGGGCTTCACCGACATCGTCGCGGTGCCGCTGCTGGCGCAACTGGCGCAGCTGGCGATCCTGCTGGCGCCGCTGCTGACGATGTCGATGCTGGCCGGCGAGCGCCGCGCCGGCACGCTGCCGCTGCTGCGTGCGGCCGGGCTGTCGCCGCGCGCGATCGTGCTCGGCAAGTATTTCGCCGCGCTGGTGTGGATGCTGCTGCTGCTGATCGCGGTCGCGGCGATGCCGGCGAGCCTGGCCGGCACTACCACGCTGGACTGGGGCAAGCTGGCCGCGGCCCTGCTGGGCATGGCGCTGGCGCTGGGTGCGCTGACCGCGCTGGGGCTGGCCTGCTCGGCCTATGCCTCGCATCCGGCGCTCGCTGCGGGCGCCGCGCTGGCGCTGACGCTGGCGCTGTGGGCGGCCAGCCTGGGCGGCAGCGCCGCGCAGATGGCCGGTCCGCTGGCGGGTTATCTGGCGCTACCGGGACATCTGGAGACGCTGATGCGCGGCCTGGTCTCCAGTGGCGACGTGGTCTATTTTCTGCTGCTGATCGCGCTGGCGCTGGCGCTGGCGGTGCGGCGCGTCGCCGCCGACAGGGAGCGCAGCTGATGCGCGAGCGTCTGGACGCCTGGCTGTTCGCCCTGCTGCTCTTTGCCGGGGCCGGCTGCATCGCCTTCCTGTCCACGCGCTACGGTGTGGCCTACGACTGGACCGCGCACGCGCGTGCCAGCCTCAGCAGCGAAAGCCGTGACGTGCTGAAGTCGCTCAAGGGCCCGGTCGCGATCACCAGCTATGCCAGCCCCGGCACCGGCCTGCGCGGCACGATCAGCGCCTTCGTCGCGCGCTATCAGCGCTTCAAGCCGGACCTGACGCTGCGCTTCGTCGATCCGGCCACCGATCCCGCCGGCCTGCGCGCGCGCGGCATACGCGTCGATGGCGAGCTGGTGGTCCGCTACGCCGGTCGCGAGCAGCATCTGGACGAGCTCAGCGAGCGCAGCCTCACCGACGCGCTGGCACGACTGGGCCGCGGCGGCGATCGCGTGGTGGCGTTCGTCAGCGGCGACGGCGAACGCCGGCCCGACGGCCACGCCAACGCCGATCTCGGCCTGTTCATGACCGAGCTGGCCGCCCGCGGCATCCGCGCGCTGCCGCTCGATCTCGACCGCAGCGGCGCGGTGCCGGGCCATACCGATCTGGTGGTCCTGGCCAGCCCGCAGGCGCAGCTGGCGCCGCAGGCGGTGCAGGCGTTGCGGCGCTACATCGACGACGGCGGCAACCTGCTCTGGCTGACCGAGCCCGAGAGCGCCGGGCTGGGCCTGTCGCCGCTGGCACAGGCGCTGGGCGTGCAGACCCTGCCGGGAAGCCTGGTCGATCCGCGCGATGCGGCGGCGGGTCTGCCGGATGCACGCATGCAGGTGGTGACGGCTTATCCGCCGCAGACGATCACCCGCGGCTTCGCCCTGACCACGCTGTTTCCGCACGCCGTGGCCCTGGCGCACCGCGCCGGCAGCGGCTGGGCGGTGCAGCCGATCCTGCGCTCGGCGGCGGCCAGCTACACCGCGCGTCACGCCGACGCCGGTGCGGCGCCGCCGTTCGATGCCGGCGCCGGCGACCTGCGCGGGCCGCTGGATTTCGGCTATGCGCTGACCCGGCTCTCGCCCAGCCCGGCGAAGAACCAGCAGCGCGTGGTCGTGATCGGCGACGGCGATTTCCTCTCCGACAGCTTCCTCGGCAACGGCGGCAACCGCGCCTTCGGCGAGCGCGTGTTCAACTGGCTGCTGGGCGACGACGCGCTGGTGGCGATGCCCGCGCGCGGTGCGCCCGATCGCCATCTGGCCCTGGGCCAGCGCGGGCTCGACGTGCTGGCACTGATCTTCCTGATCGCCGTGCCGCTGGTGCTGGCGGGCTTCGGCGCCGCCCTGGCCTGGCGCCGGCGGCGGCGCTGATGCGGCGACCGGCGCGCCGCCTGCTGCTGGCCGGCGCGGTCGCGCTGCTGGCGGTGCTGGTGCTGCTGCAGCTGCGTCACGAGCGCGCGCAGCAACCCGGCCCGCTGCTGGCGCTGGATCCCGCGGCGATCACCCGCATCACCGTGCAGGTCAGCGGCGGCCCGTTGCGGCGCTTCGTCCGGCGCGATGGTGCCTGGTGGATGCTGGCGCCGCAGCAGGGTCGCGCCGATCCCGCGCATCTGGCCAACCTGGCCGCGATCGCCGCCGCGCCGGTCGCACGCTGGCTGCCGGCCGGCGGTTTCGATCCGCGCAAGCTCGGCCTCGATCCGCCGGCGGCGACGCTGACCCTGGACGGCACGCGGCTGGCTTTCGGCACCCTCGACGCGCTGCAGCCGCTGCGCTACATCGAGGTCGACGGCCGCGTCGCGCTGGTGCCGGACCGTTTTGCGCCGTTCCTGTCGATGGCGCCGCAGCTCGAGCTGGCCGCGCCCGCGCGCACAGCGTCGCGCTGACTAATCCGATGCCCGAGCTGCCGGAAGTCGAAACCACCCGCCGCGGCCTCGCGCCGCACGTCGAGGGCCGGCGCGTGGTCGCGGTGACGCTGCGCCGGCGCGACCTGCGCTGGCCGATCCCGCGCGCGCTGTCGACGCGACTGCCCGGTCAGCGCATCGATGCCGTCGAGCGCCGCGCGAAATATCTGCTGCTGCACACCGCGGCCGGCAGCGCGCTGCTGCATCTGGGCATGTCCGGCATGCTGCGCGTGCTGGCACCCGACACGCCGCCGGGCGCGCACGACCACTACGATCTCGTGCTCGACAGCGGTCGCGTGCTGCGCTTCACCGACCCGCGCCGCTTCGGCTGCCTGCTGTGGCAGGCGCCCGATACCCTGCATCCGCTGCTGGCCGGGCTGGGGCCGGAGCCGCTGTCGGAGGCCTTCGACGGCGACCTGCTCTGGCATCGCTCGCGCGGCCGGCGCGGGCCGGTCAAGGCGTTCCTGATGGACCAGGCGATCGTGGTCGGCGTCGGCAACATCTACGCCGCCGAGGCGCTGTTCGCCGCCGGCATCCGCCCGCTGCGCGCCGCCGGCGCGGTGTCGCGCGCGCGCTACGCGCTGCTGGCCGCCGCGGTGAAGCGCATCCTCGCCCATGCCATCGCCCGCGGCGGCACCACCCTGCGCGACTTTCTCGCGCCCGACGGCGCGCCGGGCTACTTCGAGCAGGAGCTGTTCGTCTACGGCCGCGCCGGCGAACCCTGCCGGATCTGCGGCACGCCGATCCGGGTGACCCGCCTCGGCCAGCGCTCGACATTCGACTGTCCGCGTTGTCAACACTGATCAAAGCGGGTCTTCAGAGCCCGTTCCCCGGTAACTCGACCTTCCATAGTCGGCCGGATCGGTCACCATCGCGGCCCGCATCGGGTTCAGCTCGATGTAGCGGCAACAATCTGACCGTCCCCGTCGTAGCCGAACACCCGCGCCAGCGAGGAGGTGGTCCCGCCCGGCAGCTGCTCGGTCTGCTGCACCGCGACCCGCTGGCCCAGCGCGTCGTAGATCGAGGTGTCAGAGGCCGGCGTGTAGCTGGAGGGTGTGCACCCTCGTCCCGCACTGCACTGCCTTTCGTGAGGCGGTGCAGCATGCGCCCGCGTACGGTTTGGATTACCGTGCCGCGGCGGTGCGGCATCGCAGCGCAGTCGCTGCCGCGCCTCGATCCGTCTCAACACGCAAGCACCAACTCCAAGGAGATCGTCCCATGCTACGTACCCGAACCCTCGCCGTGGCCATCGCGGGTGCGCTTGCTCTAGGCACTGTCGTCAAGGCCGAGGCGGCGCCGTTTGACAACATCTTCGTGTTCGGCGACAGCCTAAGCGACAACGGCGATCTGTCGCTGGCGCTGGGCTACCCGCGCTCGCGCTTCACCACCAACCCGGGGACGGTGGCGATCGAGAACATCGCCAGCTACTACGGACTGGCGCTGAACCCGTCGGTCCTCGGCGGCGGCGACTTCGCCTTCGGCGGCGCCGGCATCATCAACAACTCGCCGGGCACCCCGTCCAGCGTGCCGCTGCTGCCGATGCAGCTGGCGCAATACCTGGCCGCCAGCGGCGGCAAGGCCGATCCCAACGCGCTGTATTCGGTGTGGGGCGGCGCCAACGACATCTTCTACAACGCCTATGTCGCCGGCATCGGCGGCCAGACGCCTGCGCAGGCGCAGGCCGCGATCATCGCCGCCGCACAGGGCGAGATCGGCATGCTGGCGCAGCTGCAGGGCGCGGGCGCGCGCTACGTGCTGGTGTTCAACCTGCCCAACATCGGCCTGACGCCGTCGGGCACGGCCCAGGGGCCGGCTGGCTCCGCCGCGCTGACCGGTCTGTCGGTCACCTTCAACAGCGCGCTCAACACCGGGCTGGCGCAGTATTCCGGTCCGCTCAACATCATTCCGGTCAACGCCTTCGCCGTGCTCAACGAGATCATGGCCAATCCGCAGGCCTACGGCTTCACCAACGTCACCACGCCGGCCTGCGGCGCCAACTCCAGCTCGCTGCAGTGCGGCCCGGCCGGGTCGGGCGCGCCCTACACCTACGCGGCCGGCACCCAGAACACCTATCTGTTCGCCGACGGCGTGCATCCGACCACGGCCGCGCACGCGGCGCTGGCGCAGTACGTCGAGTCGATCATCAACGCCCCGGGCCAGCAGTCGCTGCTGGCCGAGGCGCCGCTGGCGCTGTATGACGCGCACCAGCGCGCCATCGATGGCCAGCTGATGGCCGACGGCAGCGGCTCGGCGCCCTCGGGCGTGCGCTTCTTTGCCAATTACGACTATGCCCATCAGCGCTTCAATGCCGGCTCCAACAATCCGCGCGCCAGCGCCAACGACAGCGTGCTGACGCTGGGCGCCGATGCGCGCGCCAGTGACGCACTGTCGGTCGGCTTTGCCCTCGGCGTCGCCAACCAGAACGTCGGCGACAGCGGCGCTGGCGGCTTCAAGACCCAGGACCTGCTGCTGAGCGGCTTCGGCGCCTATCGCATGGACAACTTCTGGGTCAGCGGCAGCGCCAGCTTCGGCACGCTCAACCTCAACCAGATCACCCGCAGCTTCCAGATCGGCACCGCGCTGCGCAGCGAGTCGGGCAAGACCGCCGGTTCGCAGACGGCCTTCAACGTGTCCGGCGGCTACTGGTTCGATCTCGGCGGCTTCCGCACCGGCCCGCTGCTCAGCCTGACCCGGCAGCAGGTCAAGATCAACGGCTACAACGAGAACGGCAGCGACTCCAGTGCGATGTACTTCGGTCGCATCCAGCGCACCTCCACGGTCGGCCAGCTCGGCTGGCAGCTCGAGGGCCGCTACGACATGGGCGGCATGAGCCTGCGTCCGTTCGCCTCGGTGGCGTATGCGCATGACGCCGACGCCAACCCGATCAACGTCTCGGCCGGCCTGCTGACCATGGCCGGCAGCTTCACCCTGCCGGGCTTCACCCCGAGCCGCAACTGGTACACGGCCAATCTCGGTGTGATGGCCCGCTTCAGCCCGACGCTGACCGGTTACGTCGCCTACAACGGTCGCTTCAACGATTCCAGCCAAAAGATCAACGCGCTGAATCTGGGCGTGCAGTTCGCATTCTGACCGGGCACGCCCTGCGCCTTGCAGGGACCGGCCCGCCCCGGCACAAGGCGGCAAGCAAAAAGCCCCGCACTGCGGGGCTTTTTGTTGTTCCGCACGAGCCGTCCGCCAGGACTATTTCTTGCCCGCTCGCACCTGCGCGAGCATCGCCTCGGCATCGCTGCGGAGCGCCTTGGCCTGGTCCACACCGAGCGCCGAGGTCGTACCCGCGGCGAGGCGACGATGCAGGATCAGGTTGCCCTGCGCGTCCCAGCCGGCGCGCGCGACGCTTTCGGGTTTGCGCGCGGTGCTGCTGGCGAGCCGTTCCTGCACCACCACCCACGGCTTGCCGTCGAGGTAGGCGAAATCGGTGCGCGTGTAGCCCTTGTCGCCGGCGTCCTCGCGCTCGCGGATGAAGCGGATGTCACCCTTGGCGTCACGGAAGGTCTGCCATCCGCGCGAGACCGTCTGGGTCGCGGCCGAGCCTTCGGTGTACTTCATGCCGCCGATGCTGCTCTTCAGCGTCTCGAACCCGGCCAGCGCCTTGTCGCCCGCCGTCGGCTCGGCGTGCAACTGGATGTCGATGGTTCGCGGTTGACCCTTGGTCAGCACCGGATAGGCGATCGCGGTGTCGAAGTGGCGATCGCCGTCTTCCATGGTGGCGTGCACCACATACAGATCCTGCGGATTAATCTGCTGCGGATTGAACTCGAGGCTGAACTGCAGCGGCAGGGCGCCCACCGGCATGATGGTCTTGCTGGCGATCGCCACCTGCGGCTGCACGCTCATGTCGACCAGCGAAAGGTCGAGCCGCGCCTGCCCGCTCAGGGTGCGGGGCGGATCCAGGCTGACCGTGCCGGTGATGGCGCCGGCATTGGCGTTGGCGGGCGCGGCGTCGGTGCCGCCAGGTGCCGACGACGACGGACCGCCGCATCCTGCCAGCAGCAGTGCCGCGGCAGCGGCGACAGGAAGGACAAACGTGCGCATGAAATTACCTCGTGGGACTGCGGCTCTGGGGCGGAATAGCGCACGCAGGGGCAGCGCTGCGTGAACGCATTTCCCGATGGGGGAACGATCAGGATAACGCCGGCCCCGTTAAGTTCCAAGAAAGCCGCGCGCGGCGACGACGGCCCAGGCCGTGGTGCGGCGCCGCCGCCGGACGCCCCGGACGGCCGAGCAGCCTGCGCCTGGCACACGACCCGTCCGCGGCTGGCGTGCCGCGCCACCGCAGGGGCGATCGCTTTCACCACGTTCATGGCGAGCATTTGCGCAGCGGATTGCACTAGGCTTGGCCACCGATCCGCGCGAGATCCGCCATGCCCCGCCTGTCCACGATTGCCCTCCTTGCCGTACTGGCAACAACCGCACTGCCGGCGACGGCCGCACGACCGCCAGGCGCGCCGGCGGCAACGGCGGCCCAGCGCGAAGCAGCCTGGCAGGCGCATCAGTCGCTGGCGGCGGACTCGCCGTTTCGCGCCATGCACTGGCGCTCGATCGGGCCGACCTCGCAGGGCGGCCGCGTGGTCGCGATCGCCGGCGTGCCCGGGCAGCCGGACACGTTCTATGTCGCCTACGCCACCGGCGGCGTCTGGAAAACCACCGACAACGGCCAGCATTTCGTGCCGCTGACCGATCACCTGCCGACCACCGCCACCGGTGCGATCGCGGTCGATCCCGAACATCCCGAGACGCTGTGGGTGGGCACCGGCGAAGCCAACTCCTCGCGCTCGTCCTTCGGCGGCATGGGCCTGTTTCGCAGCGACGACGGCGGCAAGACCTTCCGCGCCATGGGCCTGGCCAGCTCCGACCGCATCGCCCGCATCGTGGTCGACCCGAAGAACTCGAATACGATCTACGTCGCCGCGCTGGGCAAGCTCTATTCGACCGGTGGCGAGCGCGGCGTGTACCGCTCGCGCGACGGCGGCAAGACCTGGCAGCGGGTGCTGGCAGGCAGCACGCCGTGGACCGGCGCGATCGACCTCGCCATGGATCCGCGCAACCCGGACGTGCTCTATGCCGCGCTGTGGGATCGCGAGCGCAGCGCCTGGAACTTCCGCGGCGACGGTCCCGGCTCGGGCATCTGGAAATCCACCGACGGTGGCGACCACTGGATACGTCTGACCGATGGCTTTCCGGTCGGCGCGGACGTGGGCCGCATCGGCCTCGCGATCGCGCCCAGCCAGCCCGACATCGTCTACGCCAGCGTCGACAACTGGGCCAAGCTGCCCAGGGACGAGCGCGACCTCGGCGGCAGCCCGCTGTCGCCGGAGCGGTTGCAGACCATGACCAAGGCCGAGTTCCTGCGCCAGAGCCCGCAGGCGATCGAGGCCTTCATCCGCAACAACGATCTCGACACCGCGCTCACCGCCAAGACCCTGATCGCGGACGTGAAGAGCGGCAAGGTCAGCCTCGTGCAACTGCGCGACAAGCTGCGCGACGCCAACGCCGACCTGTTCGCCACCGACATCCGCGGACTCGAGGTCTACCGCTCCGACGACGCCGGCGCGCACTGGGCCCGCGCCAACGCGAAGCCGTTGCGCGACGTCGACTACACCTACGGCTACTACTTCGGCCAGATCCGCGTCGCCCCGGACGACGCCAACCGCGTCTACGCCGAGGGCCTGCCGCTGATCACCTCCAGCGACGGCGGCAAGACCTGGCACGGTCTCAATGCTCCCAACGTGCACGTCGACTACCACGAGCTGGTGATCGACCCGGCCAATCCGAAACGCATGATCGTCGGCAACGACGGCGGCCTGGCCATCAGCTACGACGGCGGCAAGCGCTGGACCAACCTCAACCACCAGGCGGTCGGCCAGTTCTACAGCGTGACGTACGACTTCGCCAAGCCGTTCAACGTCTACGGCGGCCTGCAGGACAACGGCGCGATGATGGGTTCGAGCGCCACCAACCTCGCCATCGGCGACGACTGGAAGAGCATCGGCGGCGGCGACGGCATGTACGTGCAGGTCGATCCGCACGACAACAAGCGCGTCTACACCGGCTACCAGTTCGGCTGGTACCAGCGCAGCGGCCCGCACGGCGTGCACGAGGTGCGGCCGCGGCCGCCGCTCGCGGCGCCGCCGCTGCGCTACAACTGGACCACGCCGATCGAGCTGTCGCCGCACAACGCCGACGTGGTCTATTTCGGCAGCAATCGCCTGTACCGATCCATGGACCGCGGCGACACCTGGCAGGCGATCAGCCCCGATCTGACCACGTCGACGAAGCGCGGCAATGTGCCCTACGCGACCATCACCACGCTGGCCGAGTCACCGGCGAAGTTCGGCGTGATCTGGGTCGGCACCGATGACGGCAACGTCTGGGTGACGCCGGACGGCGGCGTCACCTGGAATCACGTCGATGCCGGACTGCCGCAGCGCTGGGTCAGTCGCGTCGAGCCCTCGCACATCGATCCCGAGCGCGCTTATGTCGCGCTCAACGGCTATCGCGACGACGACATCAAGCCCTATCTGTATCGCACCGACGATCTGGGCCGGCACTGGACCGACATCGCCCGGGGCCTGCCGGCCGAGGCCATCCACGTCGTGCGCGAGGATCCGGTCAATCCCGACGTGATCTACGTCGGCACCGATCGCGGCGTGTACGTCTCGCTGGACCGTGGTGATCACTGGCAGTCGCTGCAGGCGAACCTTCCCGATGTGCCGGTGCACGACCTCGCCATCCAGCCGCGCGACCGCGACCTGATCGCCGGCACCCACGGTCGCAGCGTTTGGATCCTCGACGCTCTGCCGATCGAAGAGCTGACACCGGCACGGATGCACGAAGCGCTGCACCTGTATCCGGTATCCGACATGCAGGCGCAGCGCGACTGGTGGAGCCGGCCGGCACTCTGGTTCGACGAAACGCCCGAACTGCCGCAGCTCAGCGGCAGTTACTGGTCGGATGCCGCCGGTCCGGTGACCTTGCGCGTCCTCGACGCGGCCAACCAGCCGGTGCAGTCCTGGACGGCGACCGCGATCCGCGGCATCAATCGCTGGCGCTGGGATCTGCTGATGGACCCGAAGCTGGCATTGGCCGCCGAAAACGCCCGGCTGGCGCGCGAGCACCTCGACCCGGCCACGGTCAACTGGTCCGATCGTCCGGTCGCGCAGGCCATCGATCTGGGCCAGCGGCTTTACATCACGCCGGGCAAATACACGCTGGAGATCACGCGCGGCGCGGCGACCTCGCGCTCCACCTTCGAGATCAAGCCGCCCGAACCCTACAAGCCGCGCCTCAAGCCACCGTTCGAGCCGCGTCGCACCGACCGCTGGCTGCCGCGCATGGACGCCGCGGCTCCATTGCCGGCCGCCGCCGAGCGCGCCATGGAGGCGGCCGGCCACTGATGCACGGGCCGGACTCTGCGAAACGACGCCGAGTCCGGAGGTCCCGGTCAGGATTTTTCGCTTGCTGCGTCGGCGCATCGCCACACGAGCGCCCGGATTGCCATGACCCATCGGCAGGATGTGCAAGTTGATACGAATGGTTCGCGCAAAAGGGAAGGGCCGATCGGTGAGGATCGGCCCTTGGGGATAAAGCCCTTGGCGGTGACCTACTCTTGCATGGCTAGAGCCACACTACCATCGGCGCAGGTGCGTTTCACTTCCGAGTTCGGGA
>JAJYTG010000055.1 GCA_021793195.1 Pseudomonadota bacterium | reverse complement strand
ACGGGTCGCGGCAGCGCCTGGTGTTCAACGATGCCGAGGCCTCGCGCCGGCTTTCGGGCTGGGATCAGGCGCGCTGGGCGCGGCATCTGGCAGCCAAGATACTCGGCAGCGCGGACGTCGATCCGCCGCGCCCGGCGGACGCCCGCGCGGTCGATGTGCCGGTGATGGCTGCGGTCGACCTGCCGATGCCTGCCAGTCCGACCGTGGCGCCGCCGGTCGAGGCGGAGCGGGTGCTTGTGGATACCGCGGCGACGGGCCATCCGATTGCATCGCCCGCGCTCGCGCAGCCCGCCGGACACGATGCGGAAGTGCCCGCTGCGCAGGTGCCAGCGTCCGTCGTGTCCGAACCCGTATCCATCAGCGATGTCGAGCTCGCGGCGTTGTTCGAGCTGCTTCCCGCGCCGGTCGAGCCGGCTGTCACGACGACTGCCGCCGCCGCGCCGCTCGTCGACCCGACCGCGTTGGACGACGAAATCGCTGCGCTGCTTGCCGGATCGCCACTACTGGATGCCGCGGATGCCGCGGATGCCGCGGATGCCGCGCCGCCGGCGCCTGCCCCGACGTCGGCCGCAGTCGAGCCGGCCGTGGTCGAGGACATCGACGCCTGGCTGGCGCGCATCAGCGTCGAGCAGGAGCAGGACACATCGACCGCGCCTGTCAACGCCGCCGCGCCGGTTGCGCCAGCACTCGGGATCGATCTCAGTCTGGCGCCGCTGGACGAAATGCCATCCGCGAACGTGACGGCGGCGACGGCCACGCCTGCGACGCTCCCCGATGCGCCCGACTGGGGGCTGCTCGAGTTCGATCTGCCGGATGGATTCGAGTCCTTGCCTTCGGCGCCTGCCGCGGCGTCCGGGGCTGCCGCCGAATTCGGCATCGAAACCGTGTCCGCTGCGGATTATCTGGCACCGGCTTCCCCCGACACGGACAGCGCGACGCCTTTCGAGGTGGATCTGGGAGGACTCGAGCTGATCCCGTTCGAGGAAGCGATCGCGCCGCACATTGAAGCGGCGGCGCACGAAATGAATCTGATGGAGCAACGACCGGCACTGCGCCGCGTCGTGGTCATCGGCGCCTCGATTGGCGGCCCCGAAGCGCTGCACGAGTTTCTCGCCGCGCTGCCTGCCGATCTGCCGGCGGCACTGGTGGTGGCGCAGCATCTGGATGCTGCCTTCAACGGCTCGCTGACCCAGCAGCTCGGAAAAGCCGGCACGTTGCCGGTGCGACTGGCGGACGCCGGCGCATCGTTGCGTCACGGCGAGGTTCTGGTGGTGCCCAGCGGACAGCGCCTGCGCGTCGACCGCAGCGGGCGGGTCCAGCTCGAGCCGCTGCCTGCGGACAGCCCCTACGACCCGTCGATCGACGACACCTTCACCGCAATTGCCGAAACGTTCGGCTCCGATGTGCTGGCGCTGATTCTCTCCGGGATGGCGAGCGACGCGGTCGCGGGTGCGCATGTCGTCGCCGCGCGTGGCGGTCGCGTCTGGGGTCAGGAGCCATCGAGTTGCGTGGTCAGCTCGATGGTGGACGCCGCCGGCAATGCCGGCCTGATCGGCTATTTCGCCACGCCGCGCGATCTTGCCGCGCGACTCGCTTCCGAACTGGGCAGGGGACAGGCATGAACGAACTACCGCGCGAAATCCGCGGCGTGATGATTCCGGTCAGCGGCACCCGCGTGCTGCTGCCCAACGCCACCGTCGCCGAGGTGATCACGTTCGCGAACCCCGAGCCGGTCGCCGGCGCACCGGCATGGCTGCTCGGGCGCATCCGCTGGCGCGGTTGGCGGGTGCCGCTGGTGTCCTTCTCGACGCTGGCGGGCTACGGCAGCGGCGAGGGCGCGCTGCATGCGCGCGTGGCGGTCCTGAAGGCGCTGGGCGGGCATCCCAAGCTGCCGTTCCTGGCGCTGCTGACCCAGGGCTTTCCGCGCCTGACCACGCTGACGCCGGATCTGCTGATGCCCACCGGTGACGGCCATGCGCTGCCTCCAGGGGTGCGCGAGGAGGTGCTGCTGCGCGACGATCTGGCGGTGATCCCGGACATGCCGGTACTCGAGGATCTGGTGGCCGAGGCTTTGGCGGCGGCGGCCTGAGCGACGCGTCTGGGTCTGGCGCCTTCGCTGCCGCGCGTTCAACGCACCAGTGAGCGCTCCGAGCGCTCGATGAAAGCCAGCATGGCGGCGACGTCTTCGCTTTCGCGCGCCTGCTCGGCTAGCCGTACGCGCGCTTCGGCCAGCGGCAATCCTGCCATGTACAGCGTGCGATAGGCGCGCTTGATCGCGGCCACGCGCTCGGCGCTGAAGCCGCGCCGCTTCAGCCCCTCGCTGTTGACGCCGCGCGGCTCGGCAAATTGTCCGGCGACATAGCAGAAGGGAGGCACGTCGCGGTTGATGGCGGAATACATCGCGGCGAAGGCGTGCGCGCCAATCTTGCAGAACTGATGGGCGCCGGCGAAGCCGCCGAGGATGACGTGATCACCGACCTCGACGTGTCCTGCCAGGGTGGCATTGTTGGCCAGCACGGTATGGTCGCCGACCACGCAATCATGCGCGATGTGCACGTAGGCCATGATCCAGTTGTCGCTGCCGACGCGGGTGACATGAGCACCATCACCGGTGCCACGATTGATGCTGACATATTCGCGGATGGTGTTGCGATCGCCGATCACCAGTTCGCTGGCCTCGCCGTGGAACTTCTTGTCTTGCGGGTCGCCACCGATGGCGCTGAACGGCCAGATGCGGTTGTCGCGGCCGATGCGGGTCGGGCCATCGATCACCACGTGCGCGCCGATGCGGGTGCCGCTGCCGATCTCGACATCGGGCCCGATCACGCTGTAGGCGCCGATCTGGATGTCCGCGGCCAGTCGCGCGGCGGCATCGACTACGGCGGTGGGGTGCACGCTCATCGTGATGTCCCGAAAGTCTCATGTCCGCGAAGGACGCGAAGCGCGCGAAGAACATCCCCCCCAAGGGTCTCTTCGCGCCCTTGGCGTTCCTTGCGGACGGCTCGGCCGTTCGATCCGATCATCGTGATGTCCCGAAAGACTCATGTCCGCGAAGGACGCGAAGCGCGCGAAGAGCATCCAACCCAAGGGTCTCTTTGCGCCCTTGGCGTTCTTTGCGGACGGCTCGGCCGTTCGATCCGATCATTCGGCGCGCCCGGCGCACATGATCTCGCAACTGGCGGCGACCGTGCCCTCGACCAGCGCCTCGGCCTCGAACAGGCCCATGCCGCGCAGCATGCGTTTGAGCGTCACCTTGAGCTGCAGCTGGTCGCCGGGCACGACGATGCGGTTGAAGCGTGCCTTGTCGACCTTGACCAGGTAGAACAGCATGCGGCTGCCCAGGGTCGGTTCCGGGGTGTCGCCGGACAGCTGCACCAGCAGGCCCGAGGCTTGCGCCAGCGCTTCGATGATCAGCACCCCGGGCATCACCGGATGGCCGGGGAAGTGGCCCTGGAAGTACGGCTCGTTGACGGTGACGTTCTTGATCGCGGTGATCGAACGGCCCGGCTCCAGCGCGATCACGCGATCGACCAGCAGGAACGGGTAGCGGTGCGGCAGCAGGCCCTGGATCGCGTTCACGTCCACGGGCAGGCTGAGTACGGTCTCAGTCATCGCGGGGTCCCTTTTCCAGCGCCGTCAGGCGGCGCACATAATCGTCCAGATGCTTCAGGCGCGCCGCGTTGCGACGCCACTGGCGGTTGTCCTGCAGCGCGGTTCCCGAAGAGTATTCGCCGGGTTCGCGAATGGAATGCGTCACCAGGCTCATGGCCGTGATCGTAACCCGGTCCGCGACTTCGAGGTGACCGAGGATGCCGGCGCTGCCGCCGATCAGGCAGTGGCGACCGATGCGCGCGCTGCCGGCCACCGCGGAACAGCCGGCCATCGCGGTGTGCGCGCCGACGAAGACGTTGTGCGCGATCTGGATCTGGTTGTCGAGGCGCACGTCGTCCTCGAGCACGGTGTCGCCCAGCGCACCGCGGTCGATGGTGGTATTGGCGCCGATCTCGCAGTCGTCGCCGATGCGCACGCCGCCGAGCTGCGGCACCTTGATCCAGTGATCCTTGTCGAAGGCGAGGCCGAAGCCGTCGGCACCGAGCACCGCGCCGGGGTGCACCAGCACACGGCGGCCGAGCGTGACGCGCTCGACCAGGGTCACGCGCGCCACCAGCCGCGACTGCGCGCCCACCGTGCAGTCGGGGCCGACCACGCAGTGCGGGCCGAGCTCGGCGCCGTCGCCGACCACCGCGTCGTCGCCGATCACGCATAACGGCCCGATGCTGGCGCTGGCGCTGATGCGCGCGCCGGGCGCGACCACCGCGCTGGAATGGATGCCCGGCTGCGGGTGCGGGCGCTGCTCGAACAGCGCGGCGATGCGGGCGAAGGCCAGGTAGGGATCGACCGCGATCAGTGCCGGTACCGGACAGAAACCGGCATCCCCGGCACGCAACACCACGGCGCCGGCGCGCGTCGTCGCCAGCTGTGCCGCGTAGCGCGGATTGGCCAGGAACGCCAGCTGTCGCGGGCCGGCATCCGCCAGGGTGGCGACGCCGGCGATCACGGTCGCGGCGTCACCGCGCCGTTCGAGCCCGTAGCGCGACGCCAGCTCGTCGAGGCGATGGAACACGGTTGCGGACATGCGCGGACTCTACCCGGACCGCGCGGCGCCGGCCAAGGCCGGCCCCCACGCCTCAGAACGTCGAGCCGAAGGTGAACTGGAAGCGCTCGATGAACGGCGCGTCGGTGACCCGGTTGTACTTGATCGGCATCGCGTAGCTGATGTTGATCGGGCCGATCGGTGCGCGCCACTGCAGGCCGATGCCGACGGAGGAGCGCAGCTGGCCCCAGGCGAACTGGTTGTAGGTGCTGAACACGTTGCCGGTGTCGTAGAAAAGCGACACGCGCGCGGTGTTGCTGTTCTTGAGGAAGGGCAGCGGCAGGAACAGTTCGGCACGGCCCAGCACCTTGAACGCGCCGCCGATCGGCTGTGCATTGAGGTAGCCCGGCACGGTCAGGCGCGGGCCGAGGGTGTTGGCCATGAAGCCGCGCACATCGGTGACGCCGCCGCCGAAATAGTTCTGCCAGAACGGGAACGCCAGGCCGCTGTCGCGTCCGTAGGTGCCGCCGTAGCCGACGTTGCCGGTCAGGCCCAGCACGAAGTCCTTCGGCAGCGGGAAGTAGTTGCTGCTGATCGCGAACAGCTTGTAGTACTGCACGGTGGAGCCCGGCAGGGCGATCTCGGCGGAGATCGACTGCAGGCCGCCGCGAGTCGGGGTGAAGTACTGGTTGCGCGTGTCGTGGGCGTACGAGATGGTCGCCGTCCACGAGTGGATGGTGCGGTGGCCGAGCTGGTTCTGGTAGTCGATCAGCGCCTGCGGGGTGATGTAGGGATAGGTGTTGATGGTGTTGCTGCTGATGCCGAGGCCGACGTTGATGGTGTCGGTCTCGGAAATCGGAATGCCGAAGTAGGTTGAGAACGACTTGGTGTTGTAGAGATAACTGGCGATGTTCGCCTGGCCCTGGTTCAACTCGGTGTAGCTGGCGTTGTAGCCGAGGCTGACGCCGTTGTCGGTGAAGTAGGGATCGAGGTAGCTCAGGCTGTACTGCTTGAGGAACGAGCTCTGCTGCACCTGCGCCGAAACCTGCTTGCCGGTGCCGAGGAAGTTGCGCTCGGAGACCGAGAAGCTGCCGATCACGCCGGACACCTGCGAGTAGCCGACGCCGAACTGCAGCGCGCCGGAGGGTTCCTCGGCGACCTTGACCAGCAGATCCACCTCGTCGGGCGAGCCCGGCACGCGCTCGTTCTTGATCTCCACCGACTTGAAGAAGCCGAGGCGCTCCAGGCGCACCTTGGAGCGGTCGATCGCCGCCTGCGAGTACCAGCCGCCCTCGAACTGGCGCATCTCGCGGCGCATCACCTCGTCCTCGGTGGTGCTGTTGCCCTTGAACACGATGCGGCGCACGTAGACGCGCTGGCCCGGCTCGATGAACAGGGTCAGGTCGACGGTGCGGTTTTCCTTGTCGATCTTGGGCACCGGCGTGACCTTGGCGAAGGCATAGCCGATGTTCGACAGCACCAGCGTGATCGCGTTGGTGCTGGCCTCGATGCGCCGGCGCGAGAAGGTGTCGCCGGGCTTGACCAGGACCAGCCGGCGCAGGGCTTCCTCCGGCAGCACCAGACGGCCCAGCAGCTTGACGTCGGCGATCTTGTACTTGTGACCCTCGTGCACGTCGGCATCGATGTACATGTCGCGCTTGTCGGGGCTGATCGCCACCTCGGTCGAGTTGATCGCGAAGTTGGCGTAGCCGCGGTCGAGGTAGAAGTTCTGCAGCTTTTCCAGGTCGCCGGTGAATTTCTCGCGCGAATACTGGTCGTCGTGCGAATACCACGAAGTCCAGTTGCTGGTGCTGGACTCGAAATCGCTGCGGATCTGCTTGTCGCTGTAGGCGGTATTGCCGACGATGTTGATTTCCTTGATGCGCGCCGCCTTGCCTTCGCGGATCTCGATGTCGATGGTGACGCGGTTGCGGTCCAGATGGGTGACGTGCGGATCGATGGTGACGTTGTACTTGCCGCGGTTGTAGTACTGCCGGGTCAGCTCCTGCTGCACGCGTTCCAGCGCGAGGCGGTCGAAGGTGTCGCCTTCGGCCAGTCCGATCTGCTTGAGGCCCTTCATCAGCTCCTCGGTCTTGATGTCCTTGTTGCCGCGGATGTCGATCTTGGCGATCGACGGCCGCTCGACCACGGTGACCACCAGGATGTTGCCCTGACGGTCCAGGGAAACGTCGCTGAAGAACCCGGTGCGGAACAGGGCGCGGATGGCTTCCTGCGCGCGCGCGTCGGTCAGGGTGTCACCCTGCTCCACCGGCAGGTAGCTGAACACGGTCCCCGGCGCGATGCGGGTCAGCCCGTCCACGCGGATGCCCGAGACCACGAACGGTTCGAAGGCGTTTGCCTTGGCGGTCAGGCAGGCAAGCAGGATCAGGGCGGCAATACGCTTCATCGGGATTTCCAGTGGGTGAACCGCAGAGCACTGCAGGCGCCGGCTCCCTGGCCGGCAGCGGGCTGCGGCTCAGGAGACCAGGCGCAACAGGTCGTTGTAGAACGCAAGACCCATCAGCGCGACCAGCAGGGCCATGCCGAAATACTGACCGGCGGCCATGACCCGTTCGCTCACCGGGCTGCCCTTGATGGACTCGATAAGGTAATACACGAGATGCCCGCCGTCCAAGATCGGGATCGGCAGCAGGTTCATGATCGCCAGGCTCAGCGAGACGATGCCGAGGAAGTACAGGAACCACGCCGCCCCGAGATCGGCCGAAGCGTTGGCGTAGCGGGCGATCGAGATCGGCCCGGAAATGTTCTTCAGCGAGGCCTGCCCGGTGACCATGCGGCCGAGCATGCCGAGCGTCTGTCCGGCAAGGTCCCAGGTCTGCGCGAAGGCGGCCGGGATCGCGGCCAGCGGGCCCTTGCGCTGCACCGTGTCGTAATGGGCGGTGATCGCGACGCGTTCGATGCCGAGCAGGTAGCCCGAGCTGCCGTCGCTGCGCCGTGCGTAGACCGGTGTGGCCACCAGATCCAGACGCCGGCCATCGCGCTCGATCGCGATCGTCAGCGGCTTGCGCGGGCCGGCCTGAGCCTGCAACGTCTGCACCAGACCGGCCCAGTCGCGCACCGCATGACCGGCGATCGCCAGCACACGATCACCCGGGCGGAAGCCTGCGCGCGCCGCGGCACTGCCGGCTTCGACCTTGGCGACCACGGCAGGGACCATCAGCTGTTGGGGGACCAGGCCGATGCGCTGCATGCTGGCATCGGAGCCCAGCCCGGCCGGCAATTGCTGCAGCGGCAGGGTCAATGTCTGTTCGGCGCCGCTGGGCGTGCGCACCTCCAGCGTCACCGCGCGGCGGGCGGTCACGGCATCCGCCAGCGCGAGGCCGACATCGCTCCAGGTGCCGACGGCGCGGCCGTCCACACGCTCGATGCGGTCACCGGCGACGATCCCCGCCGCCGCCGCCAGCTGGTCGGCTTCGCCGACGATCGGCAGATAATCGGGCTTGCCCACCACCAGCATGGCCCAGAACGCGGCGACCGCGAACAGAAGATTGAAGGCCGGGCCGGCGGCAACGATGGCGATGCGCTGCCAGGCCGGCTTGGCGGTGAACTCGCGGCCGCGGTCGGCGGCGGCCACCTCGCCCTCGCGGGCGTCGAGCATCTTGACGTAGCCGCCCAGCGGGATGGCTGCGATCACGTATTCGGTGCCGTCGCGGCCGACGCGCTTCCACAGCGGCTTGCCGAAGCCGATCGAAAACCGCAGCACCTTGACGCCGCAGCGGCGTGCGACCCAGTAGTGACCGAACTCGTGGAAGGTCACCAGCAGCCCGAGGGTGACGACCATCCACCACACAGAACCCAGAATTTCGCTCATCCGCTCACGCCGCTCCGCTGGTCCGCATTCGCCCGCTGCCGCAGTCTGGCATGCCGCTGCTTCAGCAGCGCAGGCGCGCGCCGATGATACGGTGCGCCGCCTCACGCGCCGTTAAGTCGCGGTGAACCAGGGTTTCGAGGTCGCTCACCGGCTGCGACGGCAGCGCGTCCAGCACCGCCTCGACGACGTCGGCAATCATCAGGAACGGCAGGCTGCCGGCGAGGAAGGCGGCCACCGCCACCTCGTTGGCGGCGTTGAGCACGGCCGGAGCATCGCCACCGGCGGCCAGCGCGGCATAGGCCAGCGGCAGGCAGCGGAAAGTGGCGATGTCGGGCGCTTCGAAGCCCAATGCCGGGCGGTTGACCAGGTCCAGTGCGGGTACACCGGCCTCGATGCGCTCCGGCCACGCCAGCGCGCAGGCCAGCGCGGTGCGCATGTCGGGGTGGCCCAGTTCGGCCAACACCGAGCCGTCGCTGTACTCGACCAGGGAATGCACCAGGCTCTGCGGATGCACCAGCACCTCGATGCACGCGGCCGGAGCGCCGAACAGCACGTGCGCCTCGATCACCTCGAGACCCTTGTTCATCAGGGTGGCCGAGTCCACCGAGATCTTGCGGCCCATCACCCAGTTGGGATGGGCGCAGGCCTGATCCGGGGTCACCGCGGCGAGTTCCTCGCGACGACGGCCGCGGAACGGGCCGCCCGACGCGGTCAGGATCAGGCGCCGCACGCCGGCCGCGGCGAGATCGGCCGGACGGCCGCCGGGCAGGCACTGGAACAGGGCGTTGTGCTCGGAGTCCACCGGCAGCAGGTCGCCCCCGCCCGCGGCCAGCGCCGCGCGCAGCAGCGGTCCGGCGCACACGGCGGATTCCTTGTTGGCCAGCAGCAGGCGCTTGCCGGCACGCGCGGCAGCCAGGGTCGAACCCAGACCGGCGGCGCCGACGATGGCGGCGATGACCGTGTCGCAGAGCGCGCCGGCGGCAGCCTGCTCCAGCGCCGCGGGGCCGGCGGCGGTGCCGGTGGGCAAGCCGGCCGTCGCCAGTCGGCGCGCCAGCGCGCCTTCCAGTGCCGGATCCGCGATCACCGCCAGCTGCGGGCGGAAGCGCTCGCAGAGCGCCGCCAGCGCCTCGACGTTGCGGTGCGCCGAAAGCACACCGACGCTGAAACGCCCGGGATGGCGCGCGATCACATCCAGCGCGCTGGCGCCGATCGAACCGGTGGCGCCGAGAACGGCGATCGTCCTCATAGGCCCAGCAGCAGCTTGCCGAGCACGAACAGCGGCAGCGCCGCGAACACGCTGTCGAGGCGGTCGAGGATGCCGCCGTGCCCGGGAAAGAACGTGCCCGAGTCCTTCACCAGCGCATGGCGCTTGAGCAGGCTCTCGAACAGGTCGCCGACGATGGCTGCGGCCACGGTCAGCAGCGCCAGCAGCAGCAGCGGGGCGAAGGCGATTCCGCGCACGCCCAGCAGGGCGCCGCCGGCCGCGGCCACGGCCAGCGCCAGCAGCACGCCGCCAGCGACGCCCTCCCAAGTCTTGCCGGGGCTGATCGTCGGCGCCAGCTTGTGGCGACCGAAGCGGGTACCGGCGAGATAGGCGCCGGTATCGGCGGACCAGACCAGCATCAGGCCCAGCAGGGTCCAGGCGTGGCCGAGCGGCTCGCTGCGATGCAGCGCCACCAGTCCCAGCCACGCCGGGACGATCGCCAGCAGCGCCGCGCCCAGCTTCAGCCAGGCGTGCTCGCGGGTCGGCGCGGCGGCGTAGCTGACGTGGCGCAGCCAGAGCAGGGCGAGCAGCCACCAGGCCACGCCGGCACCGAGCACGGCGC
Source organism: Pseudomonadota bacterium (assembly GCA_021793195.1). GTDB lineage: Bacteria > Pseudomonadota > Gammaproteobacteria > Xanthomonadales > Rhodanobacteraceae > Metallibacterium. Next base: position 1,267 of record JAJYTG010000055.1, on the reverse strand, counting down.
CGAGCAGGAGTGGGCTGTCGTCGATCCAGAGCAGGGCCAGCAGTCCCGCCGCGGCGGCCAGCATCAGCGCCCGCGCCGGACGCTGCCGGAAGCCCGCCAGCCGCGTCCATTCCCACAGCGCCTGCAGGGCCATCACCGCGATCACCAGTGCAAACAGCGCGGTCGGCGCCAGCAGGATCAGCACGATCGCCAGCGGCGCCAGCAGCAGTGCGGTCAGGGTGCGCTGGTTGATCGCGAGCCGGCTCATGCGCGCGCCACCCGCGCGCTGCCGACGCTGCCGTAGCGGCGTTCGCGCGCGGCGAAGTCGTCCAGCGCGCGGTCGAGTTCGGCGTCGTCGATGTCCGGCCACAGCGTGTCGGTGAAATACAGCTCGGCATAGGCGATCTGCCAGAGCAGGAAATTGCTGATGCGGCGCTCGCCGCCGGTGCGGATCAGCAGATCCGGCGGCGGCAGTTCGGCCAGACAGAAGTAAGGTGCCAGGGCGGCCGCGTCGAGGTGCGCGGGGTCGAGCGCTCCGCGCGCGGCATCGACGGCGGCGCGGCGCGCGGCCTGCGCGATGTCCCAGCGGCCGCCGTAGTTGACGGCAACATTCAGCGCCAGCGCGGTGTTGTCCGCGGTGCGCGCCATCGCGGCGCGCATGCGCGCGTGCAGCTCGGGCGCGAAGGCGGCAAGGTCGCCGACGAAGCGCACGCGGACGCCATGGCCGTGCAGCTCGTCCACCTCGCGATCCAGGGCCTTCAGGAACAGCTCCATCAGCGCGCCGACCTCGTCCTGCGGGCGGTTCCAGTTTTCGCTGGAAAACGCGAACAGGGTCAGCGCGCCGACGCCACGGCGCAGACAGTATTCGACCGCGGCACGCACCGCCTTCTGTCCGGCGCGATGGCCGAAGCTGCGCGGACGGTGGCGGCGCTCGGCCCAGCGACCGTTGCCGTCCATGATGATCGCAAGGTGCTTCGGGATGCAGGGCGCGGACGCGGTCATGGCGATCCAGAAGCCGTGGGAGTCAGGCGGTTTCCCTCACCCTTGGAGCTCGCCCCGAAAGCCGGAAGGGGGCGGACGCTGCAGGACGCGTCCGGCGCTGTCGGCAGACCGGCAGCCGGCAGGGAGTCGACCGCCCGGGCTTTCATCCGGCGAGGCGCCTCACAGCGCCATCAGCTCGTCTTCCTTGGCCTTCACCACCGTATCCACTTCCTTGATGAAGCGGTCGGTGAGCTTCTGCACCTCGTCCTCGGCGCGGCGCTCCTCGTCCTCGGTGATCTGCTTCTGC
>JAJYTG010000054.1 GCA_021793195.1 Pseudomonadota bacterium | reverse complement strand
ACGGCACGCTGACCGCGGGCAATTCCACCGGGCTGTCCGATGGTGCCGCCGCCGCGCTGCTGGCCAGCGAGGACTGGGCGCGCGCGCGCGGCCTGCCGGTGCAGGCGTATCTGGTCGACGCCGAGGTGGCGGCGGTGGATTTCGTCGCCGGCGAGGGCCTGCTGATGGCGCCGACAATCGCCGTCGCGCGCCTGCTCAAGCGCCGTGGTCTGACATTGCAGGACTTCGACTACTACGAGATCCACGAGGCCTTCGCGGCGCAGGTGCTGTGCACCCTGCGTGCCTGGGAATCGGCCGACTACTGCCGCAACCGGCTCGGTCTCGACGCGCCGCTGGGCGCGATCGATCCGGAGAAATTGAACGTGCACGGCTCCTCGCTGGCGCTGGGCCATCCCTTCGCCGCCACCGGCGCGCGCATCCTGGCGACGCTGGCCAAACTGCTGGCGCAGCGGGGCAGCGGGCGCGGCCTGATCTCGATCTGCACCGCTGGCGGCATGGGCGTGACGGCGATTCTCGAGCATGGCTGAGTACCATGACCGAAAGCGTGCGCAACGACGCAGACCCTTCGCTGCGCTCAGCAACTGTATTGTCATCCTGAGCGCAGCGAAGGGTGAGGGGGCGCCTTCGCGCCCACGAACGCCGCGCCAAGGATGGCGTGGCCGGGGCACGGTGCAGGGAAGCATGGTGCCGATGGGCTACTTTTGATCATCCTGTGCCTGCCGTTGTCCAGATCCTTCGGGCTTTGCCCTCAGGATGACAACGGAAAGTTGTCACCCTGAGCGCAGCGAAGGGTCTAGCTTCGCGATGACCAACTGTCTTGTCATCCTGAGCGCAGCGAAGGGTGAGGGGGCGCCTTCGCGCCCACGAACGCCGCGCCAGGGATGGCGTGGCCGGGGCGCGGTGCAGGGAAGCATGGTGCCGATGGGCTACTTTTGATCATCCTGTGCCTGCCGTTGTCCAGATCCTTCGGGCTTTGCCCTCAGGATGACAAAGCAGGGGGGTACGGCTTCGCTGCGCTCAGGATGACACTTTGGTTTGTCGGCCGGATCTCCGGGTAACGCATGGAGTGACAAGCTCGTTGCGGCCCGCGCCATGTCCAGTAACGTACTATTTCACATGATGCCGCTCAGACCGACACCAAAGGCAGTGAAGATGCGGGTGTAGATGGCCTTGGTCGAGAGCTCGACCTCGGGGAAGTCGCCGACGTTTTCATAGCATTGGCGGAACTTCGGATCCGTCGGCCGCAGCGGTGGGCAGCCGGGCTTCTTTTCCCAGTCGGTGGCGTAGCGGAATGGCCAGAAGTCGAAGATCGGCAAGGCCGCCGAGATATCGCCGAGCACGCGGCTGACGGGGCCGAACAGCGGCACGCTGGGGCGCCGCGCCAGCACCCAGGCATTGTCCGGCGCGGTCGCGCGCAGGATCGAGTCCTGCACCGCGATGGCGAAGGCGGGGTCGTCGACGATCACGCCGTTCTCGGTGTTGTAGTGGTCCGAACGCGGATCGAAATTGTGCGAGCCGATCATGGCGATGCGGCCGTCGATCACATACGACTTGGCATGCAGGGCAATGCGCACGCCGGGCGTGGTGATCGGCACCGGCTGCGGTTTCACGGCCGCGGGGGTAGTCGTGGTGTTGCCGGCATCGGCCGCCGTGCTGTCGGCCTGCAGGCCGGCCGTGGCCGTAGTCAGCGCGCCGAGCGCACCGGCCGGATGCGGCTTGAGCTCGTAGATCTCGAGACCGAGGCGCTTGATGTAGCGCTTGCGGTGCTTGTAGGACAGAGCGTAGACCGCAAAATCATCCGTCGCGGCCAGCGAATTGGTGGAAACCACGATGCGCAGGCCGGGCCGTGTCCGGTGCAGCCGTTGCAGCAGGTCGAACGCCTTGTCGCTGAACAGCAGATAGGGCGTCTGCATCACCAGCGTGTGCTGCGCGTCGCCGACCATGTCCGTCAGATGCGTGGTCATGGTCTTGTCGGCGCGGCGCGCGGGGTCGGCGGTCTTCTGCGGCAGGTCCGAGTAGTAATCGACGCGTCCGACATCGAACACGTGTGCCAGCAGGTGGGCACTGATCCATTGCGCATTGGCGGCGTCACCCTCGACGAGGGTGACGCGCTCGGGGTCGACCCATGCCGGCGGCGCCCAGCCGGGCGCGTCGGCGCCGTCCTTGCGCAGCGCGCGGTTGACGTCGGTGAGCCGGGTCAGCGGCACCGCGCGTGGCTGCGCCCAGAACACGTCGAAGCTGGCCTGCATCTGCCGGGCTGCCGGGCCCGCCACCAGCACTTCGCGGTCGACGTAGTCCATGTCGGGGTCCCAGCCGAAGTAGCGGTCCTGGTAGTTGCGGCCGCCGACGATGCCGACCTGGCCGTCGACCAGCATCAGCTTGTCGTGCATGCGCTGGTTGATTTTGAAGAAACAGCAGACGATGCCGGCGGCGAACTGCAGCGGCTGCGTCGTGGCTTCGTTGAAGGTGGGGTTGTACAGGCGGATCTGCAGGTCGGGGCTGGAGCGTGCCAGCGCGGCCAGCATGTCGACGTTCTCGAACGAGAACAGCTGGTCGGCAAGGATGCGCACCTGTACGCCGCGGCGTGCCGCCTTGAGCAGTTCCTCCAGCATCAGGTTGCCGACATCGTCGCGCGCCCAGATGTAGGTCTGCACATCGATGCTGTGGCGCGCGGCGGCGATCAGATTCAGGCGCGCGGCGAGCGCATGCTCGCCGTTTTCGAGCAGGATCAGCCGGTGCCGTGGCGCCTGCGGCGTCGAGGCGGCTGCGGCTTCGCGGCCGAGATCAAGCAGCGCCGAGGGCGCCGCACAGTGGTCGGCGCGATCGCACTGCGGGCTCGCGTTGCGCTGCTGCGCCCCGCTGACCACGTGATTCGCCTGGCGCACCTCGGCGCGCGACACCGCGCAACCGGCCAGTGCCGGCAGCAGCAGCGAGGCGGCAACGCGAAGCATCCGTGCGGCGAATCGGGGCATGTGCCGACGATAGTGGGCGTTGCGACGCACGCTTGGCAACCGCCCTGTCACATTCGGGCCGGCGAAAGCCACGGGGGCCAGGTTGTTCGGGGCGACAACCGTGTGTGTCCACGGAGGCCCGGACCTTTCGCGGCAATCAGGGCGTCGGCGGAATGCTCAGCACCAACCCCAGTTCGACGCGGTCGCCGATGGTGAAGCGTTGCGCGGTCATGCCGAAGCGGCGGCGCTCGATGCTGCCGCGCGCCAGCGCGCGGCACAGGGGCGCGGGTGTCGATCTGGCCGCGGCTGTCGCGGCGGACGCCGGCCCCGTGGTTTGCGCCGGCGCGGCTGTTGCATTGGCGGTCCCTGCGGGCACGCTCGCCGCGGAGGCCGCGACAGCGACCGGCGCGCTGTTCGCGGCGGCAGGCGCGCGCGCCGTCGCCGCGGTGGCGAGATCCAGCATCGCCGCCAGGCAGGGCTGCGCCAGCAGCTCGAAGCGCACCGGGTGGCTGATGCCGCGCAGCGTCAGGGTGCCTTCGAGGTCGCCGCCCTGCTGCAGGCGGTCGAGCGGAAACGGCTGCGAAACGAAGCGGATCTGCGGATGCCGCGCGGCGTCGAAAAAATCCGGTCCGCGTGCCCAGTCGGCGTAACGGGAATTGTCCATCCGCACCGCGGCGGCAGCGACATGCACGTCCACCGAGGCCTGGCCGCTGCGGCGATCGAGATCGAGCGTGCCCTGCAGCTTGTCGAGGCGCCCGACGATCCTGCCGAACCAGAGCACATGGACGCCGAACTCGGCATGCGAGTGCGCGGGATCGACCGGCAGGGTTTCGGCGGCAAGCGGAAGTGTGCGTGCGGCGAGGACGGCGGCGAGCAGCGCCGCCGGCAGCGCTGATCTCATGGCGACCAGTAGGCGCTGAGGCGGGCGCCGCCGGGTTCCAGCTGCGTGACGGCCAGGCGTGCGATCGCCGCCGCCGGCAGTCCGCGCGGTTCGTCGCTGCGACCTTCGGTGAGCAGCGCCAGCAGGCGCTCGAGTCCGGGATTGTGGCCGACCAGCATCACGCAGGCGGCGTCGGCGTGCTCGTCCAGCAGGTCGATCAGTTCGGCGGGCGTCGCCTCGTAGATCGCCGGTTCCAGCTGCGCCGTGATCCCGGCCTGTGCGCCCAGCGCCAGCGCGGCGGTCTGCCGCGCGCGCAGGGCCGGCGAGCACAGCACGCAATCCGGGCTGGCGCCGGCGGACGCGAGCCAGGCCGCCGCGGCGCGTGCCTGGGCCTCGCCGTGCGGGCTGAGCTGGCGCTCGATGTCGGGCTTCCCGACCGGGGTCGGCAGCGCTTCGGCGTGACGCAGCAGGATGACTTCGCGCATGGCCCGCACTCCGCTGACAGGTGGGGTCCGATTATGCGCGCCGCGCATGAAGAGAGCGCTAAGGCCGAGGCCGGCATCCGTTCACCGCGGTCATCCAGGCCGCGCTCAGGTCGCGGCGCGCTTCAGCCAGCGCAGCAGCGGCGCCCAGTCGTCCTGGTGACTGCGCACCTGCTCGGAGCCGTAATCGAACAGACCTTTGCCCAGTCCGGCCAGCAGCGCATAGGCCTGGCTGTCGCGCAGCTCGGCCGCCAGCGGAAACGGCATCGCCCGCAGTGACTCCAGCGCGTCCTGGCTGGCGCGCGTCCACGGCTTCAGGCGATTGCCGACCAGCGCCACCGGCAGCCGACCGCGCTTGATGCGCGGCACCGCGGCCAGCTCGGCCAGGAATGGCGCGGTCGCCTCGAGGTCGATCGGCGACGGCAGCACCGGCACCAGCACGGCGTCGGCCACCTCGAGGAATGCCGCCAGGCTGTCGGCGTCGCTGCCGGCGGGGGTGTCGATCAGCACCCGCTCGGCGTCGGCCGGGATCCGGTCCAGCGCGCCGCGGCGGGTGGCGTCGATCGCCAGCACGCCCGGTACGCCCTCGGGCCGTCGCGCGCACCAGTGGAAGCTCGAGGCCTGGCGGTCGGCATCCATCACCACGGTGCGTTTGCCTTTCTGTGCCCAGCACGCGGCGAGATTGCTGACCAGCGTGGTCTTGCCGCAGCCGCCCTTGCGGCTGGCGATCAGGATGCGTTGCATGGCGTGCCTCCCCGCGGTACCCGCGGCAAGCCTAGCAGCAGTGCCGGGCCACGGCTTGTCGGTGGCGTCGAGGCGGCGCGGCGGGTGCCGATCACCCACCTGCGGTGCGCGAGGCGGCGGTGATCGGCAAGGCGCCTATTCGTGCGCCTGCAGCGGCTGCGGCGTCCAGCCCAGTGGCGGTTGCAGCGGGATGGCAAAGGCGCGCAGCAGACCGAGCATGATGCTGTTCTCGGTGCCGCCGTCGGCGCCCAGCGTCACGGCCTTGGCCGCGATCGCCGGCGTGTTGCGCGCGCGCAGCATCAGCTGGGCGTATTGCTGCGTCTGCCAGGCGACGTTGCGGCGCTGGTCGGCGTAGCGCGCCTTGTCGGTCGCCGTCGCGGCCAGGCGCTCGTGCAGGGCGAGGCCGGCATTGCGTGCGATCACGGTGTCGCCCCAGGCCAGCAGGTGCGCCAGCTTGAGGCAGTCCGCGCGCAGGGCGGCATCGTGGTCGGCCTTGCGGCAGAGCGCGAACGCCGGTGCCAGCGACGGACTGGGCAGGAACATCACGTTGCCGGCGGCGATCGCGAAGCCGGCGGCGTTGGCATTGCCGTCGGTGCCGGCCAGCGCGTGCACCACCGCGACCGGCATCGGCAGCGCGCTGGCGCCGATCAGCGTGGCTCGCAACAGCTGGCCGTAGTAGGTGGAGTACTCCGTGGCGCTCGCGGCGCGGGCCAGCGCCGCACGTTCCGCGGCGGTGTCGCCGGCGCGCGCGGCGACATCCAGCGCCAGCATCCACACCGCGGCGTTCCGCGGCGCCTGCCTTTGGAGACGGTGCAGTGCAGCGGGGGCCGGGCAGGCCGCTGCCGTGGCGTGATCGCAATCCGCCAGCGCCACCCAGCTGACCGCGGCACCCGCGCCGGTCGCCGCCTCGGCGCGTGCCAGCAGCGGCCCGAAGGACAGCACCGGCGGCAGATTGGGCGTGGACCGCGCCAGGATCGCGGCGGCGGTGAGGTGCGTGGCGTCGTCGCGCAGCGCGAGGATGCTGACCAGATCATGCTGGAACTGCAGCAGCGCCGACGGCGCCGATGCGGCGGCTGGCGGCGCGGCGGGCGGCGCGGCCTGCCCCACGGCGTCCAGGGCGAAGAGCAACGGCAGTGCGGCAAGCATGCGGCGCATCGGGGCGGCACTCCTTGGGATTGCGGACGGTGCAGCTTAACGGCGCCGGGTGAAACCGCGCTGAGTGCCGATGCCCGGCCACGGCGGCGGCCAGCGGCCCCGGTCTACCCGCAGGGGTTCAGCAGGACGCGGCGGTCGACGTGACCGATGTCGGCCAGACCGCAGAACGCCATCGTCAGATCGAGTTCGTTGCGGATCAGGTCCAGGCACTGCGCCACGCCGGCCTCGCCGCCGGCTCCCAGGCCATACACGAACGCGCGTCCGATCAGCGTGCCGCGGGCCCCCAGCGCCAGCGCCTTGAATACATCCTGACCCGAACGGATGCCGCCATCCATCCAGACCTCGATGCGCGTGCCCACCGCCTCGACGATGGCGGGCAGGGCGGAAATCGAACTCGGCGCGCCGTCCAGCTGACGCCCGCCATGGTTGGAGACGATCAGCGCATCGGCGCCCGAGTCGGCTGCGATGCGGGCATCCTCCGCATCCATGATGCCCTTGAGGATCAGCTTGCCGCCCCAGCATTTCCGGATCCACTGCACGTCGGCCCAGCTCAGTCGCGGATCGAACTGCCGGCTCGTCCATGCCGCGAGCGAGCCGATGTTCGCGACGCCCTTGACGTGACCGACGATGTTGCCGAAGCCGCGTCGCGGCGTGCGCAGCATGCCCAGGGCCCAGCGCGGTTTGGTCGCCAGATTCAGCAGATTGGCCAGGGTCGGCTTCGGCGGCGCGGACAAGCCGTTCTTCAGGTCCTTGTGGCGCTGCCCGAGGATCTGCAGGTCCAGGGTGAGCATGAGCGCCGAGCACTTCGCGATCCTGGCGCGCTCGATCAGTCGCTCGATGAAATCGCGATCGCGCATCACGTAGAGCTGGAACCAGAACGGCGCCGTGGTATGCGCGGCGACATCCTCGATCGAGCAGATGCTCATGGTCGACAGCGTGAACGGCACGCCGAATCTTTCCGCCGCGCGCGCGGCGAGGATCTCGCCATCGGCGTGCTGCATCCCGGTCATCCCCACGGGGGCGAGCGCCACCGGCATGGCGACGTCCTCGCCGAGCATGCGCGCGCGCACCGTGCGCTGGTCGATGTCGACGGCCACCCGCTGCCGCAGCTTGAGCTTGCGGAAATCGTCCTCGTTCGCGCGATAGGTCGATTCCGTCCACGAGCCCGAATCGGCGTAGTCGTAGAACATCCGCGGAACGCGTCGGCGGGCGCGTACGCGCAGATCCTCGATGCAGGTGATGGCGGTCACGCGCGAATCCCCCCTGGACGATACGCTGCGCCCGGCTCGGCGGGCGGTCCCGACAGCCCGGCGCGACAACTCCCGCCGTGCATGGTGCCGGGTCGGGCCGCGCTCGGCGGCGGCGACGGGCGGTCGACCGCGAGGTCGCGTGTGGCCTGGCGGCAAGCATACGTCACGGGTGAGGGCACGCGGCGCGGACGCGGCTCAGCGCGCTGGCTATCGGCGCCGCCAGTGCGGAGGGCGCCACGGTCGAGACCGCGATCAGGGTGAACACGGCGATCAAATATTGCATGACACGTCGCGGCAGGAGCTGCGGGCGAGGTTACACTGCGGTCTCGTCGGGCCATGCCCGCAGGGTATGGACGCCCCGCGACCATGCGGCCGGCATCGATGGGCTGCCGCGGGGAGGGTCGCGATGAACATGGGTTTCGTCTGGGCGGGGGGGCATGCGCCCTATGTGCTCGGCTGGGGCACGCTGGCCCTGATCAACGCCGGGCTGGCACAAGGCAAGAATCGCAGCGGCCTGCTGTGGTTCCTGTTGTCGTTGCTGCTGGGGCCGATCGCCACGTTCCTGCTGGTGATCTTGCCCAGGGTGCGCGACCGGTTGTTCTGAACCGGCTTCACTCGCCGAGCGCAAGGCGCAGGAACTCCGGCTGCGCCAGCGCGGCGCGGTGGGTGTCGGCGTTGTAGTAGCGGGTCGGGAAGCGCTTGGCCGCCGCGCCGCGCTCGCGGAACTGGGTCAGCTCGGCGCCCTTGCGCGCCATCGTGCAGCTCCACCAGCCGGTCGGATAGCAGGGCTGCGGAAACGGCAGCGTGCGCAGGGAGCGGAAGCCGCTCTTCTTCATCGCCGCGCGCATCGACTTGATCAGGTCCAGATGCACCAGCGGCGACTCCGATTGCTGCACGAGGATGCCGCCCGCGCGCAGCGCGCGATGGCAGCTGGCATAGAAAACCGAGTTGAACAGCCCTTCGGCGGGGCCGACCGGATCGGTGGAATCGACGATCACCACATCCAGCGACTCCGGCGCGCAGTCGGCCATGTAGCGGATGCCGTCGTCGAAGCGCAGCTCGGCGCGCGGATCGGCGTTGGCCTCGCACAGCTCGGGGAAGTACTGTTCGGCCAGGCGCGTCACGCGTTCGTCGATCTCGACCTGCACCGCGCGCTCGACCTCGGGATGGCGCAGCACCTCGCGCAGCGTGCCGCAGTCGCCGCCGCCGATGATCACCACGCGCCGGGCGTGGGCGTGGGTGAACAGCGCCGGATGGCTCATCATCTCGTGGTAGAGGAAATTGTCGCGCGTGGTCAGCATCACGCAGCCGTCGATCACCATCAGGTTGCCCCAGTCGGTGGTCTGGTAGATCTCGATCGCCTGGTAGGCCGAGCGCTCGGCGTGCAGCAGCTTCTCGACGCGAAAGCCGATGGACGAACCCGAGGCCTGGTGCGCCTCGGTGAACCAGCTGATCTGCGACATGGAGCCATCCTCGACGGTCAGCCTGCGATTGTAGCCGCGCGCCCGCGCGGGCGCAGGCGGTTCATGCGGCCGCGCGCGGCGCAGGCGCTACAATCGCGCGCTTTGATCCCCGCCCCGAGGAGTCCGTGATGGCCGCGCCCTGGAGCATCGCCGACGCCCGGCGCACCTACGCCGTGCCGCACTGGAGCGACGGCTACTTCGACATCGACGCGCGCGGCGACCTGATCGCGCGTCCGCGCGGCGCAGACGGCCCGGCGGTGGCACTGACCGCAGTGGTCGAGCGCGCCCGCAGCGAAGGCCTGCGGCTGCCGCTGCTGCTGCGCTTTCCCGACATTCTCCGCGACCGCGTGCAGCGTCTGCAGGGCGCGTTCGCGCGCGCCTGCGCCGAGCACGGCTACGCCGGCGGCTACACCGCGGTCTATCCGATCAAGGTCAATCAGCAGCGCGCGGTGGCCGGCGAGCTGGCGGCCGTCGGCGGCGACGGTTTTGGTCTCGAGGCCGGCTCCAAGCCCGAACTGATGGCGGTGCTGGCACTGGCGCGGCCGGGCAGCGTGGTCATCTGCAACGGCTACAAGGACCGCGAATACGTGCGTCTGGCGCTGATCGGGCGCCGCCTCGGGCTGGCCGTCCACATCGTGATCGAGAAGCTGTCCGAGCTGACACACGTGATCGAGGAAGCACGCGCGCTGGGCGTCGAGCCACTGTTGGGCGTGCGCGTGCGCCTGGCCACGCTGGGCGCCGGCAAGTGGCAGAACACCGGCGGCGACAAGGGCAAGTTCGGTCTGACGCCGCCGCAGCTGCTGAGCCTGCTGGCCGGTCTCGAGGCTGCCGGGCTGCGGCACACGCTGCGGCTGCTGCACTTCCACATGGGCTCGCAGCTGTCCAACGTGCGCGACATCGCCGCCGGCATGCGCGAAGCCACGCGCTACGTCGTCGAGCTGGCCGGCCGCGGCGTGGCGCTGGACGTGGTCGATGTCGGCGGCGGGCTCGGCGTGGACTACGAGGGCACGCGTTCGCGCAGCTTCTGCTCGATCAACTACAGCCTCGATCAGTACGCCGCCAGCATCGTGCAGCCGCTGGCCGAGGCCTGCGCCGCGCACGGCCTGCCGGCACCGCGGGTGATCACCGAGGCCGGCCGCGCGATGACCGCGCACCACGCCGTGCTGGTGGTCAACGTCAGCGAGGTCGAATGCGTGCCCGCGGGCGCGCTGCCGCCGGCGGACGTTGGTGAACCGGCGGTGCTGCGCCATCTGCGCGCGCTGCACGGCGAACTGGCGACGCGGCCGCCGCTGGAGCTGTACCACGAGGCCCAGCATCACCTCGTCGAAGGCCAGACCCTGTTCGCGCTCGGCCAGCTGGGGCTGCAGCAGCGCGCGCGGCTCGATGATCTCTATTTCGCGCTGATGCACGCGGTGCGCGCACGGCTGAAGCCGGACGGTCGCGCGCACCGGCAGGCGCTGGACGAACTCGACGCGCGCCTGGTCGACAAGGTGTTCGTCAACTTCTCGGTATTCGAGTCCATCCCCGACGTCTGGGCGATCGAGCAGGTGTTTCCGATCGTGCCGCTGACGCGCCTCGACGAAGCGCCGACGCGACGCGGGGTGATCGCCGACCTCACCTGCGATTCCGACGGCCGCATCGACCACTACGTCGGTGCCGACGGCCTCGACGTCAGTCTGCCGCTGCACGCGTTGCGCGAGGGCGAGTCCTACTGTCTGGGCCTGTTCATGGTCGGTGCCTACCAGGAGACCCTGGGCGACATCCACAACCTGTTCGGCGACACCGACGCGGTCAACGTGCGCGTGAGCGCGGACGGTTTCGCGCTCGAGCAGCCCCGCCGCGGCGACGGCGCCGATGTCATGCTCGACTATGTCGGCTATGACCTGGCCGGGCTGCGCGCGACCTATCGCGAGCGCATCGCCGCGGCCGGCGTTGCCGGCGCCGAAGCCGAGGGCCTGCGCGCCGCGCTCGAGGCCGGGCTGACCGGTTATACCTATCTGCGCGAGCGCGGCTGACGGGCCCGGGGAAGATCGCGCAAAATCCCCCGGTCCGGACTTGCCGCGGCGCGCGGAGTCGGCAACGCCGCACCGGCGCTGGCCGATCCGGCACTCACGCCTGGCGGCTGAGCCCCGCCCGTTGCAGCGCATCCAGGTAGGCCTGCCAGTTGCGCGCCTGATCGCGGCCCAGCGCGTAGAGCGTGTCCCAGGCGAAGATGCCGGTGTCGTGGCCGTCGTCGAAACGCAGCAGCACGGCGTACTGGCCGATCGGTTCGATGGCGGCGACGTTCACGTCGCCCTTGCCGGCCACCAGCACGCGCTGACCGGGACCATGGCCCTGCACCTCGGCGCTGGGCGAATGCGTGCGCAGATATTCGGCCGGCAGCTCGAAGCGCTCGCCGCTGTCGAAGGCGACCTCCAGCATGCGCGCGGCCCGATGCAGGACGATCTCGGTGGGGCGCGGCGCGGTCATCCCCGGCGCACCGGTGCGCAGACGCTCAATGCGCGCGGCCGACGCCGGGCCCGCCCTGTGCCATCGCCGGCGACTGGCCGGCGACGCCGCACAGGGCCTGCGCATAGGGCTCGTCGAAGCTGACCGTGGACACCTCGTCCCAGGCGAAGAACGACGGCTCGGTCAGCCATTCGGCATCGGGCGTGATCTCCTGCAGGTTGAAGCCGTCATCCTCGAGTTCGAGCAGGCGCCCGATGTAGCAGACCTCGGACTCGTCCTCGCTGTCGACGTGCACGCCGATCACCGGCGCCGCCTGCGCCGCGGCGCGCACCACCTGCTTGATGTCGTCCAGCGGAAAGCCGCCCGGCAGCACCGGCTTGATCCCGCGCAGCGCCAGCGAGCGCTCGACGAAGCGGTGATGCTGCTCGGGCGCCTCCAGCTCGG
>JAJYTG010000053.1 GCA_021793195.1 Pseudomonadota bacterium | reverse complement strand
CTAGGCCGTTTTTTGGGGATTCCCATCCCCTCCCACCGTTGCAATGCCGTTCCGGAGAGCCTGATGGCGAATGAAGGCGTAGACCACGGCCGCCGCCGCTTCCTCACTGCCACCACCGCCGTGATCGGTGGCGTGGGTGTGGTGGCCGCGGCGGTGCCGTTCATCGAATCCTGGGAACCCAGCGCGCGCGCTCTTTCGGCGGGTGCCCCGGTGACCGCGGACATCAGCAAGATCGAGCTGGGCCAGATGGTGCGTTTCGCCTGGCGCGGGTTGCCGGTATTCGTGGTCAATCGCACCAAGGAGCAGCTGGCCGATCTGCCGTCGCTGGATCCACGCCTGCGCGATCCGCAATGCAAGGAAGACCAGCAGCCTTCCTACTGCAAGAATACCTGGCGCTCGATCAAACCCGAATGGCTGGTGATGATCGGCATCTGCACCCATCTCGGCTGCGTACCCGACTACTTCGGCGAGATCAGGCCCGAGCCGTTCGATGCGCACTGGAAAGGCGGCTTCTTCTGCCCCTGCCACAAGTCGCGTTATGACGTTTCCGGTCGCGTGTTCCAGGGCGTGCCGGCGCCGCTCAACATGGTGGTGCCGCCCTACCACTACATCGACGATACCCACGTGCGTATCGGCGTCAGCCCGAAAGGAGCCGCGTGATGGCCGCCGCGCCCAATGCCTACAAGCCCGACAACAAGGCGCTCGCCTGGATCGAGGAGCGACTCCCGATCATTGGCTTCATGCGTTCGGCCACCACCGACTACTACGCGCCGAAGAACTTCAACGTGATGTACTACTTCGGTTCGCTGGCGCTGCTGGTGCTGGTCAACCAGATCGTCACCGGCATCTTCCTGACCATGAACTTCAATCCGAGCGCGGCCGGTGCCTTCGCCTCGGTGCAGTACATCATGCGCGACGTGGAGTGGGGCTGGCTGATCCGTTACATGCACACCACCGGCGCCTCGCTGTTTTTCGTCGTGGTGTATCTGCACATGTTCCGCGCCTTGATGTACGGCTCCTACAAGAAGCCGCGCGAACTGCTGTGGATTCTCGGCATGTTCGTGTATCTGGCGCTGATGGCCGAGGCCTTCATGGGCTACGTGCTGCCGTGGGGGCAGATGTCGTTCTGGGGCGCCAAGGTGATCATCTCGCTGTTCGGCGCGGTGCCGGTGATCGGCAACAAGCTGGTGGAGTGGATCATGGGCGATTTCCTGCCCGCCGATGCCACCCTCAATCGCTTCTTCGCTCTGCACGTGATCGCGCTGCCGCTGGTGCTGCTGATGCTGGTGGTGCTGCATCTGTGGGCGCTGCACGAGGTCGGCTCCAACAACCCCGACGGCGTCGAGATCAAGGAGAACAAGGATGCCGACGGCAAGCCGCTGGACGGCATTCCGTTCCATCCCTACTACACGGTGAAGGATCTGTTCGGTGTCGGCGTGTTCCTGCTGATCGCCGCCTTCATCATCTTCTACCAGCCGACCTTCTTCGGCTTTTTCCTCGAGCATGACAACTTCGTGCCCGCCAACAACCTGGTCACGCCGGCGGCGATCCACCCGGTGTGGTACTTCATGCCCTTCTACGCGATGCTGCGCGTGATCCCCAGCAAGGGCCTCGGCGTGATCACGCTTTTCTCGGCGATCGCGCTGCTGTTCTTCATGCCCTGGATCGATCGCGGCAAGGTCAAGTCGTGGCGCTATCGCGGCGTCAGCTACAAGATCGCGCTCGGCCTGTTCGCGCTGGCCTTCATCTGGCTGGGCAAGATCGGCGGCGGCGAAGGAACCTGGATCGGCGACACCTATATCGGCCGCGCGCTGACCGGGGTCTATTTCGCCTTCTTCATCTTCCTCTGGGCCTATACCTACTTCGGCTGGGAGAAGACCAAGCCGGTTCCGCTGCGGGTGACCACGCATGACTAAGCCATTCTTCTGCTCCCTGGTCCTCGCGCTCGGCCTGCTGACGGCCACCGCCGCGCTGGCCGCCGAGGGTGATGCACTGGATGCGGCGCATACCAACATCCACGACGTCGCCGCGATGCAGCGCGGCGCGCGCACGTTCTTCAACTACTGCGCCGGCTGCCACTCGCTGGAGTACATGCGCTATTCGCGCATCGCCCAGGATCTCGACCTGAGCGAGGCGCAGGTGATGACCAACCTCGACATGACCGGGGACAAGTTCGGCGATCCGGTGATCTCGGCGATGCCTGCTGCCGATG
Source organism: Pseudomonadota bacterium (assembly GCA_021793195.1). Taxonomy (GTDB): domain Bacteria; phylum Pseudomonadota; class Gammaproteobacteria; order Xanthomonadales; family Rhodanobacteraceae; genus Metallibacterium. The sequence continues at coordinate 10,230 of JAJYTG010000053.1, read as the reverse complement.
CCGCGAAATGGTTCGGCAAGGCGCCGCCTGATCTGTCGCTGGAAGTCGCGGCCAAGGGTCCGGACTGGGTCTACACCTATCTGAAGTCGTTCTACGTCGACCCGACGCGGCCTACGGGGTGGAACAACACGGTATTTCCCAACGTGTCGATGCCGTTTCCGCTCTGGGAGCTGCAGGGCGTGCAGACGCCGGTTTACGCTCCGGCGCGGCCGGGGCACGATCCCCGGGTCGAAAAGCTGCAGCTCGGCCAGCCCGGCCTGCAGACGCCTGCGCAGTACGACCGCACCATCCGCGACCTGACCACTTTCCTGCAATACGTATCCGAGCCGGCGGCACTGCAGCGCGAGCGCATCGGCGTATGGGTGCTGCTGTATCTGGCGGTGTTCACCTTCCTGGCGCTGCTGCTGAAGCGCGAGTACTGGAAGGACGTACACTGATGCGGAAGCGTGGCGGGCGGGGACCCGCCGCGCACCCGATCTGCGGTTGAGGGGAGAGTCGGCATGGCCCTGAGTGCCCGTTCGCGAACCATATTGACCCTGTACACCGCACCGGATGATATCCAGTGCCATCGGGCGCGGCTGGTGCTTGCCGCCAAGGGCGTGGCCTACGAGCGCGAGCTCGTCAATCCGGACAAGCCTTCCGCGGACCTCGCCGACCTCAATCCCTACGGCACGCTGCCGACACTGGTTGATCGCGACCTCGTGCTCTATGACACCGCAGTGGTCTGCGAATATCTCGACGAGCGCTATCCGCACCCGCCATTGATGCCGGTGGACCCGCTGGCGCGGGCGCGGCTGCGTCTGGCCTGTGTGCGCATCGAACGCGACTGGATGCCTCTGGTCGCCACCATCCGCGCTGGCGGCCGGCCCGCCGAGACCGGGCGCCGGCGCCTGCGCGAGGCCCTGCTGGGGGCAGTGCCGTTGTTCAAGGCGTCGAAGTTCTTCCTCAACCCCGAAATCAGCCTGGCCGACTGTCTGGTGGCGCCGATCCTTTGGCGGCTGCCGGTGCTTGGCGTGCAACTGGCACGCGAGGCCAAGCCGGTGCTCGATTACGGCGAGCGCATGTTCGCCAGCCAGGGTTTCGCGCGCAGCCTCACCGCGGACGAGCGCGCACTGCGTGACTGAGCCGCCGCCGGCGATGAGCTCCAACCGCCCCTATCTGCTGCGCGCGGTGGCGGACTGGATCAGCGACAACGGTCTGACGCCCTATCTGCTGGTGGACGCCGCGGTCGCGGGTGTGCGCGTGCCGCCGCATACCGTGCGCGAGGGTCGCGTGGTGCTCAACATTGCCACGCGGGCGGTCGCCCAACTCGAGCTCGGCAACGACGCCGTGCGCTTCATGGCCCGCTTCAGCGGGGTCAGTCACAACGTGGTCGTGCCGATCCAGGCCGTGCTTGCCGTGTACGCGCAGGAAAATGGCCAGGGCATGATGTTCGAACCCGAGCCCGGTCAGCCGGCGGATGACGCCAGCGCAGCCGACGCCGCCAATGCCGGCGCCTTGCCCGCGATCGCCGATGCACCACTCCGCGGCGAGCAGATCGGCGTCAGCGAAGACGGCGAGCCGCCGCGGCCGAAAGGGCCGCCGCGTCTGCGCGTGGTCAAATAGCGGCGCTGCCCTGCCGCCGCGAGGCCGACGCGGGGATCGGTGCGCGACGAAACACCGGGTGTGACCGCGCTCGCCGATCGCGCGACTTCTCAATCCGGCGGCAGCAGCCGCAGCGACAGGTCGATGGCGCGCACGTGCTTGGTCAGCGCGCCGATCGAGATGAAATCCACGCCCGTCTCGGCGATGCTGCGCACAACGGTCAGATCCACGCCTCCGGAGACCTCCAGCGGTACGCGCCCGGCGACGCGCCGCACGGCCGCGGTGATGCCGTCGAGGTCGAAGTCATCGAGCATGATGCGGTCGGGCGCGGCGGCCAGCGCCTGCTCCAGCTCGCCGGCATTTTCCACTTCGACTTCCACCGGCAGCCGGGGCCACAGCTGTCGTGCGGCGACAATCGCGGCGGCGATGCCGCCCGCTGCGGCGATGTGGTTTTCCTTGATCAGCACCGCATCGAACAGGCCCATGCGGTGGTTGCGGGCACCGCCACAGCGCACCGCGTACTTTTGCGCCTGACGCAGGCCGGGCAGGGTTTTGCGGGTGTCGAGGATCACCGCGCGCGTGCCGGCGACCGCCTCGACGTAGCGCGCTGTACTGGTGGCGGTGGCGGACAGCGTCTGCAGGAAGTTCAGCGCGCTGCGTTCGGCACCGAGCAGGGCCCGCACGTCGCCGGCGATGCGGCACAGCCTGCTGCCGGCCGTGACACGCGCGCCGTCGGCCGCGCCCCAATGCAGCGACACCGCCGGATCGAGCGCGCGAAAGCAGGCGGCGAACCAGTCGCAACCCGCCAGTACCGCGTCCTCGCGCACGCTGAGCTGCAGCGTGCCGCGGGCGCCGACAGGCAGCAGGGCGGAAGTGGCGTCACCATCACCGATATCCTCGCCGAGGGCGCGACTGACGTCGTCGGCGACCCAGGCCGGATCGGGTGGAGCGATCCGCGATCCGCTCATGGAGCCTTGACGGCGCTCTCGGTCTGGGTGTGCCCCTGACGCAGGCGTTCGACGATGGCATCCAGGGCACGGTCGAACAACGGCACTTCCTCGAGAATCTGGGCCGTGCCGGCTTGCAATTCGGCGCTCAGCTGGGCCACCGTCTTGTCGGCCACCTTCAGGCCACGCCGGTTGACGAACAGGTAGCGGCCGCTGATCGGGCTGATCCACGACAGCTTGGCGCGTTCACGCGCACCCTGGGCATCGATGAACTCGATCCAGCAGCCCGGCTTGAGCTCTCGCACCAGCGCGGCTTCCGGCGAGGCATGGTCGTCCGCATCTTCTGCGGCCGCCGCGACCTCGGGTAGCGCGATGGCCTCGATCGACTCGGGCATCGACAGCGGCCGGACCGCGGGCGTGCTCGGCTCGCTCGCTGCAGCGATGCCGTCGGGGATGAGTGGTGCGGCCTCGCCCAACTGCTGGCGGTAGAGCAGGTTCAGCTCGCCCATCAGACGGGCGACGTCGGCTTCCTGGAAGGCCACGGTCGCCAGGCCCTGTCGCAGCATTTTCTCCAGGCCCGGCAGCAGATTGCGCAGGCGCTCGCGCTCGACCTCGTCGCGGCGCGGTTCGGCGCTCCAGACAAAGTCATCGACAAAGCGCAGCGTGGCACGGAACTCCGGCGAGTCCTCGCCGTGCCGCAGCAGGGTCAGGACCATGTAGTTGGCCCAGGGCCTCACGAGCACGTTCTGTACCAGTGGCGGCAGCGCACGACCTTCGATGCGGGCGAGGATCTCGCGCGCCGCCCGGCGCCGCGCGTCCTGCAATTTCTCGCGTCCGCGCGCGGCCTCGGCGGCGCGCTGTTCGGCGATGTCGGCGCGCTTGCGGTGGCTGTCGAGAAACGCAGCCAGGTCGTCGTGCAGGCGCTGGAATACGCCGAGATCGTCGTCGAATTCCTGCAACAGGCGCTCGACGATGCCGCGTACGCAACCCAGCAGTTGCGAGTCGCGGTCGGACTCCTGCGACCAGCCCTTGGCTGCATCGGCGAGCGCATCGAGCAGGCGTCGTGCCGGGTGATTGCGCTGGGCGAACAGGCGGCGATCGAGGATCGCTACCTTGAGATAGGGGATCTGCATGCGCGCCAGCAGCACCTGCATTTCGGCGGGCAGGTTGCGATCCTTGAGGATGAACTCGAACAGCATGCCGACCAGATCGATGGTGTCTTCGTCGGCGCCGGAAACGCGGCCCTTGGCCTGGCCGCTGAGTTGCGCCACCTGGGCAAGCAGCTGGTCCTTGATCTGCTGGACCTCGCTCAGCAGGTTGGCTTCGTCGGCATCGGCGTAGTTGTGGGCCTTGGAGATTTCGCCCTGCAGCAGGCTCAGCGCGCCCAGCAGTTCGGCGGGGCCGGGCAGCGGCGCGTGACTGCCTGCCATCGCGCCATGATGCGCGCCGCCGCTCGCATGGCCACGGCGAGCCGCCAGCAGGTTGCCAAGGGTCTGCACCAGTTCGGTCTGCAGCGCGGTGTCCCCGGGATCGGCATCGGATGATGCCTGCGAGCCGTCGCCGCCACCGCTGGCGCCGCGCGCGCGCGATCCGCTGGTGTAACGCAACTGCGGCAGCACGCCGGCGCGCGCCAGGGTGATGTTGAGCTCGTCGTAGAGCGGATCGAGTCCGCTCATGACATAGCGGTCGAACAGTTTGTAGATGATCAGGCGCACACGGGTCTCGACGGCCAACTCGCGCTGCGCGATGCGAAACGCCTGCGCGATCGCCGCTGGTGCCAGCGGGTTGCTGGTGTCGTCCAGCTTGACCCCGCCGCAAATCACCGCCAGCCGCTGATGCAGCGCGAAAAGCACGCGGGACAGGCGCATTTCGGCCTTGCTGCCCATGCTGCCGACGGCAAGCGACTCCTCCAGCTCACTGTCCTCGACCAGGCTGAGCTCGCCGCCGCTGCGGGTCTGCTCGGTGGCGCTGCGCGAGCGCAGCTTGCCGCTTGCAAGTTCGGCGACGCCGCGCGCGACCTCGTCGAGAAACAGGCGCTCGGTCAGCGAGCGCTTCTTGCGCACCTCGCGCATGCCGTCGAAGAACTGCGTCTGCGCGGCGTTGCTTTCGGCCTTTTCGGCGAGATCGAACAGAGCGTCATCGACGTTGTCGAACAGCGTGCCGGTCAATGCCTGCAGATGACGCTGGGCGATGCCGCGCGCAGCCACCAGCAACTCGCCGACGCGCTCGCCTCGCGCATCGCTGCGAGGGCCCAGCGAAACGATCTTGCCGGATGCGGCTTCGGGGGGCTGATTCATGGCGGCGCCAGGCCAGACCGCGGGGTTACATTGTCTTTCATTGTGCTCCTGAAAGTGTGACCGCGGTCACGCTCGGCCGGGTTCAGCGCGGAAAGCCGCTGAGCTGGGCGGTGCCGATGCTGGCCTCGCCGAGCATCACCGGGATGTCGTCGACCACCGGGTAGATGACGCGACCGTCGCGGGTGATCAGGCCGGCCGCGAGCGGCACTTCGACAGCGGCGCCGGCCACGGTGGCCACTTCGCCGGCGCTGATCGCGCGGTTGAGGACAGCCAGCTCGCCCACGCTCAGCGCGCGCAGCGGTGCCTTGCTCACCGGGCACACCAGCAGGTCGAGCAGGCGTTTGTCCATGGGCGGCGCATCGCGTGGAGCGGGAGCCGTACAATAGCGTTTTTCGGGCAGGATCGGCCATGGCATCGAGCGAGCAGGCGCCGCGCGTGGGTGTGGTGATGGGGTCGCGTTCCGACTGGGAAACCATGCAGCACGCGGTGCAGGCGCTGTCGCGACTGGAAATCGCCCATGAAGTGCGCGTGGTCTCGGCGCACCGTACCCCCGATCTGCTGTTCGATTACGCCGGTCAGGCCGTTGCCCGCGGACTGGCCGTGCTGATCGCCGGCGCCGGCGGCGCGGCGCATCTGCCCGGGATGCTGGCGGCCAAGACCCGTCTGCCGGTGCTCGGGGTGCCGGTGCAGTCGCAGGCGTTGAGCGGTCTCGATTCGCTGCTGTCGATGGTACAGATGCCGGCCGGGGTACCGGTGGGCACGCTGGCGATCGGGCGCGCCGGCGCGATCAATGCCGCGCTGCTGGCGGCGGCGATGCTGGCGGTGACGGATCCCGCGCTCGCCGTGCGGCTGGAGCAGTGGCGCAGCGCGCAGACCGCGGAAGTGCTGGCCCGGCCCGATCCGAGCGACGCATGAGTCGGCGCCAGCCGACCCTGGGCGTACTCGGCGGCGGCCAGTTGGCACGCATGCTGGCGCTGGCAGCGGCGCCACTGGGTGTGCGCACCCTGGTGGTCGACAGCGCGGCCGATGCCTGTGCGTCCCAGGTGGCGCCATTGCTGGTCGCGGACTGGCGCGATTACGAGGCCCTGGCGCGTTTCGCCGAACGCGTCGATGTCATCACCTTCGATTTCGAGAACGTGCCCGCCGCGACCGCGCAGTGGCTGGCCGCGCGCGCGCCGGTATTCCCCAACCCGCGCGCCCTGGCCGTGGCCCAGGATCGGGCCGAGGAAAAGACCCTGTTTCATGCCATTGGCCTGGCCACGGCGGCGTTCGCCACGGTCGCCAGCCGCGAGGATCTTGCGCGGGCGCTGACGACGATCGGCACTCCGGCGATCCTGAAGACGCGCCGGCTCGGTTACGACGGCAAGGGCCAGTTCCGCATCAAGTCGCCAGCCGACGCCGATGCGGCGTGGACCACGCTGGGACCGCAGGCCGATGCGCATGGCCTGATCCTGGAGGCCTTCGTGGCGTTCGAGCGCGAGCTGTCGGTGCTCGCCGCGCGCGGCCGCGATGGCCGTTTCGTCACCTGGCCGTTGACCCAGAACTGGCACGATGACGGCATTCTCGCGGCGAGCCTGGCGCCGGCGCCGCACACCGGGACGCTGCATCAGCAGGCCACGGCCCATGCGCGCGCGCTGGCCGAGCGGCTGGATTACGTCGGTGTGTTCGCGCTGGAGCTGTTCGTCGACCAGGGACGTCTGCTTGGCAACGAGATGGCGCCGCGCGTGCACAATTCCGGACACTGGACCATCGAAGGCGCGGTCACCAGCCAGTTCGAGAACCACGTGCGCGCGGTGCTGGGACTTCCGCTGGGCGATACCGGCGCGCGCGGTCGCAGCCTGATGTTCAACTGGATCGGCGAACTTCCCGCGGCGACACCAGTCCTGACGGCCGCGGATGCGCACTGGCACGACTACGGCAAGACGGCGCGACCGGGACGCAAGGTGGGGCACGCGACCGTGTGCGCTGCGGATGCAGCAACCCTGCACGCGTGCGTGCAGGGCATCGCCGCGGCCCTGGGTCGCGAAACGCAGGTGACTGCTGCGCTGCAGGCGCTCGCCGCCCTGTGCTGAGGCGTCCGCCGGCCCCGGCGCCGGTTCAGCCGCGCCGCCGTCCCAGCAGTACCGGCAGCAGGGCCAGCACGCTGAGCGCGCCCAGTGGCAGCAGCACGTGCGGCTCCAGTACCAGATTCATGCCGATCGGCTCGCCGCGCGCCATGGCTTCGCTGAGGCCGGCGCCGATCGCACTCTCGAAGGCCTCCATCACCACGCCACCCGCGGTGGTCGCGGCCATGAACAGCCACAGTGGGCAGCGCAGCCAGGCCAGCGCCAGCGTCACGCCGCCGAACGGGAACACCGGCACCAGGCGCAGGAACAGGGTGTAGCTGGCCGGATGATGCAGAAACCCGGCACGGATGCGTTCGGCCAGTGTGGGCGCGGGCTTGTCGCCCTGGCCCAGCGCGTAGCGCGCGGCGAGAAACAGCAGCAGCGATCCCAGCACCAGGCCCAGCGTCGACAGCAGGGTGCCCTCGACCAGTCCGAAGACCAGTCCGCCGGCGATCGTCACGAACAGCAGGCCCGGCACACCGCTGGCGACAGCCAGCACCATGATGCCGAGGTAACTCAGTCGCGCCAGCCAGGGCGACGCGCTGGCCAGATGGCGCAGATAGGCATGTTCGGCGGCGAGATGCTGCGGGTCGAAATGCCGCAACGTGCCCGAACTCACCAGCACGATACCGGTGGCAAGCAGCAGCAGCAGCGGCAGCAGGGCGCGTAGGCGTTGCATCGGGATGGGTGCGGACGGGCGCGCAAGCATAGCCGCTGGACGCGAAGTGCCCAATGCGGCGAAGGTCAGGCGTGCGGCAGTGCCAGCACGGTGATCTCCTCGCGGTCGTGGTAGAGCTGACGCGCACGCAGTTCGATGCCGGGTACCGCGTCGCGGATCAGGTCCAGGCACAGTCGCACCTCGACGAGCCGCTTCTTCATTGGCAGCTTGAGATTGAACAGCGCGCGCCGGCAGCGGCGCTCGCCCAGCCACGCCGCCATCAGCGCGGCGATACGGCGCGGCTGCTCGACCATGTCGCAGACCAGCCAGTCGACCGTCCGCGCCGGTCGGAAGCGGAAGCCGTCCTCGCGGCGATGCTCGACCAGTCCCGAGTCGAGCAGGGCGCGATCCATCGGCCCATTGTCCACCGCGATCACCCGCAGCGAACGACGCACCAGCTGGAAGGTCCAGCCGCCCGGTGCGGCGCCGAGATCCACCGCGGTCATGCCGGCACGCAACCAGCGCTCGCGTTCGCGCTCGTCCAGCAGCACCAGCAGTGCTTCCTCCAGTTTCAGCGTCGAGCGGCTGGGTGCACCGGCCGGAAAGCGCAGGCGCGGGATGCCGCCGGGGTCGGGCGCGGCGGCGCCCGGCGCGGCGGCGGCCAGCAGCAGGCTGTCGCCGGCCAGCAACAGGACGTGAAGATGCCGCGGCGCGGCCGCATCAAGCAGGCGTGCGCGTTGCAGCGCGACGCGCAGCGGTGGCGTCAGGCTGCGGGCGAGACCGGCCAGTTCGCGGCCGGCGTCGCTGTCGGTGTGTTCGATGACGAGGTCGCCGAAACGCTCGCCGCGTTCGTTCAGCGCGGCCAGCAGCGGTCCGATGCGATCAACGGGGTCGAGGCCCTCCAGGCGTGCGATCAGGTCCAGCACCTGGCGCGCGAAGATCAGCGCATCCCAGCGCGTCGCCACGGTCAAGGCACCGGCGTCGGAGCCATCGTGCAGGATGAACTCGGCGTGGCCGCCGGATTCGCGGGCACGCGCATAACCGGCGAGCCCGGCATCGCGCGCAGCCTGCTCCAGTTCCTGCAGGCACTCGCGTTCGAAGCCGGGTCGGCACAGCGCGAGGCGGCCGTGCAGCGGCGACAGCGTGGGCGCGTTCAATACGTCGCGCCGGCCGCGGCGGTATAGGCCGCGAGCACCGCGCAGGCCTCGTCGCGGCGCAGGTCGCGCCGGACCGCGATGCCGCGGCGTTCGAGTTCGCCGAGCCAGTCCTCTGGCAGCGGGCCTTCGTCGAAGGCGGTCAGGCGCATCACGTCCTCGCTGCGCGCGCCGATCAGCACTTCGTCGATGCCGGCCCAGAATGTGGCGCCGTAGCACTGGCAGCAGGGCTGCGCGCTGGTGGCCAGCACGACCCGCAGGCCCTCGTCGTTGAGCCGATGGCGCGCCAGCCGTCCCTGCGCGCACATGAAGGCCATCATCTCGGCGTGCGCGACCGAGCAATTCTGCTCGATCACGCGATTGACGCCGACGCTGAGCAGACGTCCGGAGTCGTTGAACAGCGCGGCGCCGAAGGGGCCTCCGGTGCGGCGCTCGACGTTGTGCCGCGCCAGTTCGATCGCCAGCGCGATGCGCGCGTCGTCGTCGGCGTACAGCCGGCCCTCGAGGTCCAGCTGGTGCACCCACGACGGCAGGGTGAGGTGGACCTGGGCGTAGAGCATGGTCAGCCTGTCGACGCCTTGGCCCACGAGTCGCGCAGGGTCACCGTGCGGTTGAACACCGGGCGCTGCGCGGTGTGTTCCCTGCGGTCGGCGACGAAATAGCCCAGCCGTTCGAACTGGCAGCGGTCCTCGGGTGCCGCGCCGGCCACGGCGGGTTCGACGTAACCGGTGACGACGCGCCGTGAGTCCGGATTGAGATGATCGCGGTAGGTCTTGCCGCCGGTCTCGTCGTCGGGATCGGGCACGCCGAACAGGCGATCATAGAGGCGCACTTCGGCAGCCACGGCGTGGCGTGCGCTGACCCAGTGCAGGGTGCCCTTGACCTTGCGGTCTGCGCCGGGCATGCCGTGGCGGGTTTCCGGATCGAGTGTGCAGCGCAGCTCGACGATCGTGCCGTCGCTGCCCTTGACGATCTCCTCGCAGCGCACGATGCCGACGCCGCGCAGCCGCGCTTCGCCGCCCGGCACCAGGCGATGAAAGCCCTTGATCGGCGTTTCCATGAAGTCCTCGCGCTCGATCCACAGCTCGCGCGAAAACGGCACGGTGCGCGTGCCCTGTGCAGGGTCCTTGGGGTGGTTGGCGAACGCGAGCATCTCGGTGTGGCCATCGGGAAGGTTGCTGATCACCAGTCGGAGCGGATCGAGCACCGCCATGCGCCGCGGCGCGCGGGCGTCGAGATCCTCGCGCACGCAGCCCTCGAGCACGCCGAGATCGATCAAGCTGTTCTGCTTGCTGATGCCGATGCGCTCCCAGAACGCGCGGATCGCGGCCGGCGAATAGCCGCGCCGGCGCAGCGCCGAGAGCGTGGGCATGCGCGGATCGTCCCAGCCGTCCACCAGGCCGTCCTGCACCAGCGCCAGCAGCTTGCGCTTGCTCATCACGGTGTAGCTGATGTTGCCGCGCGCGAACTCGATCTGCTGCGGCG
>JAJYTG010000052.1 GCA_021793195.1 Pseudomonadota bacterium | reverse complement strand
CCGTTGAGATCGGTCTGGCCCGGACGCGGACGGTCGAACTGGAACTGCACGCCGCGCAGCTCGATCACCACCTTCTGCGGAGCCGGCGGCTCGGCCGCGGGCGGCGGCGGGGGCGGCGGCGGCGGCGGAGCGGCCTCGGGTGCCGGGGTCGGCGGCGGCGGGGCCGGATGGTTCATCGAGATCACCAGGCCGAGCGTCGCCAGCACGTCGCCATAGCTGGCGCGACCGGGGATCGACACGGTGTCACGATTGCGGCGGTAGTCGACCTCGCCACGCAGGGCGATGTTGTCGCTGAGCGGGTGCTGCACGCCGACGCCGACGGCAACCGCCGGACCCCAGCCATTCTGCGCCATGAAGGCACGGTGCGAGACGGCGCCGATCGAACCCATCACGAAGGGGCGCCAGCTGCTATCGGGGGTGCCGAAGAAGTAACGGCCCGCGACGTCGAGACCTTGGGTTTCCCACTGCCGGGTGGCGAACGGCGAGCTGTTCTTGTAGTCGGCGTTGGTGATGGTGTACTGGATATCGGCGGCGAAATTGGGATTGACCCAGAAACCGACGCCAAAACCGCCCAACAGGGAATTCTGGGTCTGGCGATGCGAATCAGGAATCACCACGCCGATGCGCGGCGCCAGATACCAGTTGCCATAGTCGACGGCCTGCGCCGTACCGGTTGCGGCACCACCGGCAATCGCCAGGGCAATCAGAGCGTAAAGGCTCTTGTGTTTCATCGTTATCTCCTCGGTTTGAATTCCGCGCCCGAACCACCCTGCCAGGGCGCCACGCGCAACATGGTCAATGTGTCGAACGGAGCTTGTCCCAGCTCTTGGTTCCCGTCAGGCGGGCGGACGCAGCTTAGCAAAAAACAAACATTTAGGCGTGATTGACCGAACGGCGTTCACATTCGACTCAGGGGGCTCATGCCGCAAACAGATCCATGAACCGGTGCACGGGGGTGGATTCGAAACCTGCGGTACTGCCGCAGACGGCCAGTATCTGCCGCACGCGGTGGGCGGGCAGGTGCCCGCGCAGCGCCTCCTCGAACTTGCGGATCAGCACCGGGATGCCCTCTTCGCGGCGCTTGCGGTGGCCGATCGGATAGTCGATCGATATCTTGGCGGTATGGCTGCCATCGGCGAAAAACACCTGCACGGCATTGCCGATGTAGCGCTTGCCGGGATCGAAATAGTCGCGCGTGAATTGCGGGTTCTCCCGTACAGTCATCTTTGCACGCAGGGCGTCGATGCGCGCATCGGCGGCCACGGCGTCGCCGTAGTCCTCGGCGGTCAGTCGGCCGAAGATCAGCGGCACCGCCACCATGTACTGGATGCAATGATCGCGATCGGCGTAGTTGGCCAGCGGTCCGGTCTTGTCGATGATGCGGACACCGGCTTCCTGGGTTTCGATCTCGATGCGCTCGATCTGGTCGAGCCGGTCGGCCACCTGCGCATGCAGCTGCATCGCGCATTCGACCGCGGTCTGCGCGTGGAACTCGGCCGGGTAGCTGATCTTGAACAGCACGTTTTCCATCACGTAACTGCCGAACGGGCGCTCGAACTCGAAGGCCTTGCCCTTGAACGCCACGTCGTAGAAGCCCCAGGTCTTGGCGCTGAGCGCCGAGGGATAGCCGACGGCGCCCTTGTCGACCGCGTTCAGCGCATGGATCACCGCGCGCCGGCAGGCGTCACCCGCGGCCCAGCTCTTGCGCGGCCCGGTGTTGGGGGCATGCCGGTAGGTGCGCAGTGCGCCGTTGTCGATCCAGCTGTGCGACACCGCGGTGACGATCGCGTCCTTGTCGCCACCGAGCATGCGGGTCGCGACCGCGGTCGAGGCCAGGCGCACCAGGATCACGTGGTCGAGACCAACGCGGTTGAAGCTGTTCTTGAGCGCGTAGCCGCCCTGGATCTCGTGCGCCTTGATCGCCCAGCCCAGCACGTCGCGCAGAGTCAGCGGCGTGCCGCCCTCGCGTTCGGCCTTGCGGCTGAGGTAATCGGCCACGGCCAGAATGGTGCCGAGATTGTCGGAGGGATGTCCCCACTCCGCGGCCAGCCAGGTGTCGTTGAAGTCCAGCCAGCGGATCTGGGTACCGATGGCGAATGCCGCCTGCACCGGATCGAGCTCGTGGCTGGTGCCGGGCACGCGCGCTCCGCCGGTCATCGTGGCCCCGGGCACCACCGGGCCGAGATGCTTGACGCATTCGGGAAATTTCAGCGCCAGCAGCGCACAGCCCAGCGAGTCCATCAGCATGTAGCGCGCCGTTTCGTAGGCCTCCTGCGAGGTGACCTCGGTGTCGGCGACATAGTCGGCGATGGCGACCATCGGCGCGTCGGGTGCGGGACGCTGGGCGGAGCGGGTATCGTGCTGGGACATGGGCTCGGAATCCATGGGTGAAGGGATGTCGCGCCGTCGCGTGTGCGCCGGCAGGCAATTTTGCCAGATCGACGGGGCTCGCCGCCGGGAATTCAGGCGCGACTCTTTCGCTCCAGGCAACAGCCTGTCGCGCGACGCGGACTCGTACGGCGCCCGGACTGCCATCATGCTGACGCGATGAATGACGCCACTGCCCTGCCCAGCCTGTTCGTATCCCACGGCGCGCCGACGCTGGCGCTGGCCGACAGCCCGACCGGGCGCTTCCTCGATGCGCTCGGTCCGGTACTGCCGCGACCGGCTGCGATCCTGGTCGCCTCGGCGCACATGGATGCGCCACGACCCCTCCTCAACGGCAATGCCGCGCCGGCCACGCTGCACGACTTCGGCGGCTTCCCGCGCGAGCTGTACGCGCTGCGCTATCCCGCACCGGGCGCGCCGGCGCTGGCCGCCCGCGCCGCCGCGCTGCTGCACGACGCCGGCTTCGACGCGGCGACGGATGCCACGGCACCGATCGACCACGGTGTCTGGGTGCCGCTGCTGCGGATGTATCCCGCGGCCGACATTCCCGTGGTCGCGCTCAGCGTCAGTCCGGCGCGCGACGCCACCTGGCATTACGCCCTGGGTACGGCGCTTGCGCCGTTGCGCGCGGAAGGCGTACTGGTGATCGGCTCCGGCGGATTCGTCCACAACCTCGGCGCGCTGCAATGGCAGGCCGGCGACCAGCCAACCGCGGCGTGGGCGTCCGGTTTCGCCGACTGGATGGAGCGTCATGTGGTCACTGGCGACGCCGCCGCGGCACAGGCCTGGCGCTCGCAGGCGCCGCAGCCGCTGTCCGCGCACCCGACTCCCGAGCACCTGCTGCCGCTGTTCGTCGCCTGGGGCGCGGCCGGCGGTCGCGGCCGGCGGCTGCATGCGGCGTGGGAGCTGGGCACCCTGGCACTGCACGCATTCCGCTTCGACGGCGCCGCTTGACCGCGACGGACGCGACCCCAACAATCGCCCGACCCCGCCCACGGGGAGTAGCTCCAGGGGGCTTGCGTTGAAGCTCCCGCGCATGACGGCCGTCATCACGAGTGCAAGCTCCGGTCGTCGGGGCAACCCGCCACCGGCGCGGTCGCGAGCGAGACCATGGGCAGCGGCGGATGGGCATGCGCCCGCATCCGACGCTGTCCGGCATGGCGCACAGGAATCCGCATGAATCCCCTCGCGTCCACGTTCTGGTCCGGACTTGCCGCGATCATCCTGATCGATCTGGTGCTGGCCGGCGACAACGCCATCGTCATCGCGCTGGCCGCACGCAATCTGCCCCGGCACCTGCAGAAGCAAGCCATTTTCTGGGGCACGCTGGGCGCGATTGCGGTCCGCGTGGCAATGACCGCCGTGGTGGTGTGGCTGCTGAAACTGCCCGGACTGATGCTGGCCGGCGGCGTGCTGCTGCTGCCGATCGCGTGGAAGCTGCTGCGTCAGGGCGATGGCGAACACGCGATCAAGCCTGCGGCAAGTTTCTGGGCGGCGATGCGCACGATCATCATCGCCGACGCGTTGATGGGCCTCGACAACGTGCTCGCCATCGCCGGCGCCTCGCATGGCCGGTTCTCGCTGGTGGTACTCGGCCTGCTGATCAGCGTGCCGCTGGTGGTCTACGGATCGACCCTGATCCTGAAACTGATCGAGCGCTTCCCCGTCGTGGTCTATCTGGGCGCCGCCGCCATCGCCTGGACCGCCGGGCGCATGCTCAGCCACGATCTGCTGACCCGAATCTGGTTCGCGCCGCGGCCTTGGGCCGGCTATGCGCTGGAGGCCGCGCTGGTGCTGCTCCTCTGCGGCGGCGGCTGGTGGATGCAGCGTCGCGGCACGCGCGGCGTCGCCGGTTGAACACGGTTGCGGCACGGTGGTGCATCCGACACGGCAATCCTCTTGCACAACGATATTTTATTGTTTTAAGATAACTTATCGTTGCGATAGGGAATGAATCATGAGCCTGTCCGAGTTCCGCCAGCGCCATCCGCGCTGGGCGCGGTTTCTGCTGTTGCACCGTCGCACGGCACAGGAACGGATGCGCAGCCATGCCCGCGGCCTGATGACGCTGGCCAGCCTTGGGATGTTCGCCACGGCGCTCGGCGGATTGTTGCTGGCCTTCGCGGTGAGTGAGGCCTACGCAGGCAAATCGGACGCGAGGCCGTTCCTGGAACTGGCCGGTCTCGGGCCCGACAGCCTCGCTCGCATGCCGCCGGCCATGGCCGTGTCGGTGGTGTTGCTCCTGGCCGCCTCGGCATTCGCCTGTTTTGCACAGTTACGGCGCCTGGGCAAAGCGCTCGATCGAGGGCCCTTATTGAGCATGCGCGTCGCCTCGCGCTTCCGCTGGCTGGGTCATCTGCTCGGATTGAATCTGTTCGCCGGGTTGATCCTGCCGCAACTGGTGCCCTTGCAAACCACCCGCATTGGCCTTGGCTTCAACGGCGGATTTCTGATCAGCCTGATCGGCGTGCTCGTGTGCTATGCCGTCGCCGGCATCGTGCTCGACGGCGTGCGCGCCGCCGATGAAAACCGCGAGTTCGTCTGATGCCGATCCTCGTCAATCTCGACGTGATGCTGGCGCGGCGCAAGATGAAGTCGAAGGATCTCGCCGCGCGCATCGGCATCACCGAGGCCAACCTGTCGCTGCTCAAGCAGGGCCGTGTCAAGGGCGTGCGTTTCGAGACCCTGGCGGCGATCTGTGCCGCGCTGGAGTGCCAGCCCGGCGAGCTGCTGGAATACCGTGCAGACGGCGGAAATGTCACCGGCAGCTGATCGCAGCGCTTGCCGTCGCGCCGGCCAGCGGCGATGATCGAACGATCGTTTGAATCACGCCGGCCGCCATGACCGCCTACCCGTACCTGTTCGCGCCGCTCGACCTCGGCTTTGTCACCCTGCCCAACCGGGTGCTGATGGGCTCGATGCACACCGGGCTGGAGGATCACGCGCGCGACTACGACAAGCTGGCGGCCTACTTCGCCGAACGCGCGCGCGGCGGTGTCGGCCTGATGGTCACCGGCGGCATCGCACCGAGCATCGCGGGCTGGCTGAAGCCCTTCTCGGGGCGGCTGTCGATGCCCTGGCACGTGGCGCGGCACCGCAAGATCACGCGCGCGGTGCACGGCGAGAACGGGCGCATCTGCCTGCAGATCCTGCACGCCGGGCGCTACGGCTATCACCCGCTGTCGGTGGCGCCGTCGAAGATCAAATCGCCGATCACCCCTTTCACCCCGCGCGCGCTGACGGGTCACGGCGTCGAACGCACGATCGACGACTTCGCGCGCTGCGCGGCATTGGCGCGCGAGGCCGGCTACGACGGCGTCGAGGTGATGGGCTCGGAGGGCTACCTGATCAACCAGTTCCTCGCCGCGCGCAGCAACCGGCGCACGGACCGCTGGGGCGGTGCCTGCGAAAACCGCATGCGCTTCGCCGTCGAGATCGTGCGCCGCACGCGCGAGCGCGTGGGCCGCGACTTCATCATCATCTATCGGCTGTCGATGCTGGACCTGGTCGAGGGCGGGCAGTCGTGGGACGAGATCGTGTCGCTGGCCAAGGCGGTGGAGGCGGCCGGTGCGACGCTGATCAATACCGGCATCGGCTGGCATGAGGCACGCGTGCCGACCATCGTCACCAGCGTGCCGCGCGCGGCCTTCGCCTGGGTGACGCGGCGGCTCAAGGGCGAGGTGCAGATCCCGCTGATCACCACCAATCGCATCAACATGCCCGAGGTCGCCGAGCGCGTGCTGGCCGCGGGCGACGCCGACATGGTATCGATGGCGCGGCCGCTGCTGGCCGATCCGCACTGGGTGGCCAAGGCGCGCGAGGGTCGGGCCGCCGACATCAACACCTGCATCGCCTGCAACCAGGCCTGCCTCGATCACGTGTTCGAGAACCGGCGCGCTTCGTGCCTGGTCAATCCGCGCGCCTGCCATGAAACCGAGTTGGTGATCGTGCAGGCCGCGCAGAAAAAACGCTACGCCGTCGTCGGTGCCGGCCCCGCCGGACTTGCCTGCGCCACGGCGCTGGCCGAGCGCGGCCACGCGGTGACGCTGTACGAGCGCGACACGCGGATCGGCGGCCAGTTCAATCTCGCCCGGCGCATCCCCGGCAAGGAAGAGTTCGCCGAGACGCTGCGCTACTTCGCGAGCCGCATCGTGCAGACTGGCGTGAAGCTGCAACTGGGCCAGGAAGCCACCGCCGACGCTCTGGCCAGGGGCTATGACGCGGTGATCATCGCCACCGGCGTCAGTCCGCGGCGCGCCGGCATCCCCGGCGAGGATCACCCCAGGACGCTGAGCTACCTCGACGTGCTGGCGCGCGACGCCGCGATCGGGCCGCGCGTCGCCATCGTCGGCGCCGGCGGCATCGGTTTCGACGTCGCCGAGTTCCTGGTGCAGTCGCCGCCTTCGCCCACCACCGACATCGCGCGCTGGACGCACGAATGGGGCGTGGACATGAGTCTGGCGGCGCGCGGCGCTCTGCTGAAACCCGCCCCCGAACCGCCGGCGCGGCAGGTCTGGCTGCTCCAGCGCTCGCCCGGCCGCCCCGGCAGGAGGCTCAACAAGACCACCGGCTGGGTGCACCGCGCCACGCTCAAGGCCAAGGGCGTGCAGATGCTGGGTGGCGTGCAGTACCGGCGCATCGACGACGCCGGTCTGCACGTCGTGATCGACGGCGCGGCGCGCCTGCTCGAGGTGGATCACGTCGTCGTCTGCGCCGGTCAGGAACCGCAGCGCGCGCTGGCCGACGCGCTGGCTGCGCGCGGGGTGGCGGTGCATCGCATCGGCGGCGCCGACGTCGCGACCGAACTCGACGCCAAGCGCGCGATCGCCCAGGCGACCGCGCTCGCGGCGACGCTCTGACGGCGCGCCGCGGTCAGCGCTTCTCGATCGGCGCGTAGATGCGGTCGTCGGGACCGGTGTAGTTGGCGCTGGGGCGGATGATCTTGCCGTCCTCGCGCTGCTCGATCACGTGCGCGCTCCAGCCCGAGGTGCGCGCGATCACGAACAGCGGCGTGAACATCGCCGTCGGAACGCCCAGCATGTGATAGCTGCTGGCCGAGTACCAGTCGAGGTTGGGGAACATCTTCTTCAGGTCCCACATCAGCCGCTCGATGCGCTCGGAGACCTCGAACAGGCGCGGGTTGCCGCCCTCGGTGCACAGCTTGCGGCTGATCTCCTTGATGATCGGATTGCGCGGGTCGCCGATGGTGTACACCGGATGGCCGAAGCCGATCACGATCTCCTTGCGCTCCACCCGCGCGCGGATGTCGGCCTCGGCCTCGTCGGCGCTGCGGTAGCGGGCGATGATCTCCATCGCCACCTCGTTGGCACCGCCGTGCTTGGGCCCGCGCAACGCGCCGATCGCGCCGGTGATCGACGAGTAGAGGTCCGAGCCGGTACCGGCGATCACGCGCGCGGCAAAGGTGCTGGCGTTGAACTCGTGCTCGGCGTACAGCACCAGCGACTTGTCCAGCGCCTGCGCGTGCAGCTCGCTGGGCTTGCGCCCGTGCAGCAGGTGCAGGAAATGCGCGGCGATCGAGTCGTCGTCGGTTTCGGTCTCGATGCGCTTGCCATTGTGGCTCCAGTGATACCAGTACAACAGCATCGAACCGAAGCTGGCCATCAGGCGATCGGCGATGTCGCGCGCGCCGGTGGGGTTGTGGTCGTCCTTCTCGGGCAGCACGGTCCCCAGCACCGAGCCGCCGGTGCGCATCACGTCCATCGGGTGCGTGGATGCCGGCAGCAGTTCCAGCGCGCCCTTGACCGGCGCCGGCAGGCCGCGCAAGCGCTTGAGCTTGAGCCGGTAGGCGTTGAGCTCCGACCATGTCGGCAGGTGGCCGTGCACCAGCAGATGCGCGACTTCCTCGAAACCCGCCTTGGTGGCCAGGTCGTGGATGTCGTAGCCGCGGTAATGCAGATCGTTGCCGCTGCGGCCGACGGTGCAGATCGCGGTGTTGCCCGCCGCGACTCCGGAGAGCGCGACCGACTTCTTGGCCTTGGGGAGCATTTGCTGCGCCATGTCACTCATCGAAGCTGGCCTCCTTGGTTTCCTTGGACTTTTTCTTCTCGACGTTGCCGAACAGCGCATCCAGCTTGCGCTCGTAATCCCAGTAGCCCAGCGTGTCGTACAGCTCGCTGCGCGTCTGCATGGTCTCGATCACGGCGCGCTGATGTCCGTCGCGGCGGATGGCGCCATAGACATCGAGCGCCGCCCTGGCCATGGCGCGAAACGCCGACAGCGGATACAGCACCATGTCGACGCCGACCGCCGCCAGTTCCTGCGTGCTCCACAGCGGGGTCTTGCCGAACTCGGTGATGTTGGCCAGCACCGGCACGCCGACGGCGTCCTTGAATGCGCGGTACATCGGCAGCTCGGTGACGGCCTCGGCGAAGATCATGTCGGCGCCGGCCTCGACGCACAGGCGCGCACGCGCGATCGCGGCATCCAGTCCTTCGACCGCGATCGCGTCGGTGCGCGCCATGATCACGAACTGCTCATCGGTGCGCGCGTCGACCGCCGCCTTGACGCGATCGGCCATGTCCTCCTTCGGCACCAGCTCCTTGCCGGGACGATGGCCGCAGCGCTTGGCCTGCACCTGATCCTCGATATGCACGGCGCCGGCGCCGGCGCGGATCATGGTCCTGATCGCACGCGCGATGTTGAACGCCCCGCCCCAGCCGGTGTCGATGTCGACCAGCACCGGCAGGTCGGTCACGCCGGTCAGGCGCTCGACGTCGATGGCGACATCCTCGAGCGTGGTGATGCCGAGATCGGGAATGCCGCGGCTGCAGGCGGCGACGCCACCACCGGACACGTACAGGGCCTTGAAACCGCTGGCCTTGGCGAGCCGGCCGGCGTAGGCGTTGATCGCACCGACGATCTGCAGCGGCCTCTCGGCGGCGACGGCGGCGCGAAAACGCGCACCCGGAGTGGGAGTCAGGCTCATGCGACCTCCGCGGCAAAACGCGATTTTAGCCGATCTGGCTCGCGCCCTGCCCCGGCGCCCGCGTCCGCTTGCGCGCCACGGCTTATGCGTGCCACTCCGGTCCGCGCACCAGCGCGCGCTTGATCTCCTCCAGCGCGTTGGGATCGTCGAGGGTGGACAGGTCGCCGGGATCCGTCTTCTGCGTCAGCGCCAGCAGCGAACGCCGCAGCAGCTTGCCCGAGCGCGTCTTCGGCAGCGCGTTGACCACGTAAACCCGCGCCGGCCGGGCGACGCCACCCAGCATCGCGGTGACGCGCTCGACCATGCCGGCGGCTGCGGCTTCGCGCGCGTCGGCATCCGCCGCGGCGTTGCGCAGGGTCGCGAACACCACCGGCACCTGGCCCTTGATCTCGTCGGCCGCGCCGATCACCGCCGCCTCGGCGACGGCCGGGTGCGTGGACACCGCCTCCTCGATCTCGCGCGTGCCGAGGCGATGACCGGCCACGTTGATGACGTCGTCGGTACGACCGAGGATGAAGAAATAGCCGTCGCGATCGCGGATGGCCCAGTCCAGCGAGCTGTAAAGCAGCTCCTTGAAGTGGCTGAAGTAGCTCTTGAGAAAACGCGCGTCGTCGCCCCAGATCGTGGTCAGGCAGCCGGGCGGCAGCGGCGGCTGGATCACCAGCACGCCCTTCTCGTCGGCACCGGCCTCGGCGCCGGTCACCTCGTTGATCACGCGCAGCCGGTAGCCGAAATTGGGCAGGCCGGGCGAGCCGAACTTGACCGGCTTGAGGTCCAGCCCCGGCTGCAGGCACAGCACCGGCCAGCCGGTCTCGGTCTGCCAGTAGTTGTCGATCACCGGCTTTCCGAGACCCTCACTGATCCACGTCGCGGTGGGATCGTCCAGCGGCTCGCCGGCCAGGAACAGCCACTTGAGCTGCGACAGATCGTGTTTTTTCAACCACGCCGGATCCTGCTTCTTCAGCACCCGGATCGCGGTCGGCGAGGAGAACATCGTGCGCACGCCGTACTCGGCGCAGAGCTGCCACCAGATGCCGGCATCCGGGTGCGTCGGCAGGCCCTCGTACAGCAGGCTGGTGGCGCCGACGATCAGCGGGCCGTAGACGTTGTAGCTGTGTCCGACCGCCCAGCCGACGTCGGAAGTCGAGAACATCACCTGTCCCGGGCCGACGTCGAACACCGTGCGCATCGACAGCGCCAGCGCCACCGCATGGCCGCCGACGTCGCGCTGCACGCCCTTGGGCTTGCCGGTGGTCCCCGAGGTGTAGAGCAGGTAGCTCGGCGCGTTCGACTCCAGCCACGCCACCGGCACCTCGGCGTCGCGGTAGTTCTCGCGCAGCGGCGCGTAGTCGACGTCGCGGCCGGGGATCATCGCCAGATCGGGATCGAGGCCTCGGCGCACCAGCAGCACCCGCGGCGGCGGCGTGCGCGCCAGCGCGCAGGCCTCGTCCACCAGCGGCTTGTAACGGATCACCTTGCCCGCGCGCATGCCGGCGTCGGCGGCGATCAGCAGCTTCGGCTGCGCGTCGTCGATGCGCAGCGCCAGGTTGTGCGCGGCGAAGCCGCCGAACACCACCGAGTGGATCGCGCCGATGCGCGCGCAGGCCAGCATGGCGTACGCCGCCTCGACCATGTTCGGCATGTAGATCACCACGCGGTCGCCGCGGCCGACGCCCAGCTCCAGCAGCGCCGCCGCAAAGACATTCACCTCGCGGTGCAGCTCGCGATAGGTGACGCTGCGGGTGACGCCGGTCTCGGTGGAAATCGCCACCAGCGCCGGCTGGTCGGGACGCGCGGCCAGATGCCGATCGACGGCGTTGTAGCAGAGGTTGGTTTCGCCGCCGGCAAACCAGGCGCGAAACGGCGGTTCGGCATAGTCGAGAATGCGCCCGGGCGGCTTGTGCCAGTGGATCGCGCGCGCCTCCCCGGCCCAGAATGCCTCGGGCTGCTCGATCGAACGGCGATACAGATCCTCGTAACGCATCCCTTCGCGATCCTGCTTTCACTTCATCCGATACAGGCCATCAGCCTAGTGCAGGCGCGTCGCGCGCGCGGTGCGACCATGGTCGAAGCGGTGCATCGTCGCGAGCGGCCCGTCCCGAGCCAGGGGGGTGTCCGAGACCGCGGGTACCCCGTCCGACAAGGGCGGCCGAGGCCACGGGTAACCCACGCGGGCGGCC
Source organism: Pseudomonadota bacterium (assembly GCA_021793195.1). GTDB lineage: Bacteria > Pseudomonadota > Gammaproteobacteria > Xanthomonadales > Rhodanobacteraceae > Metallibacterium. The sequence continues at coordinate 1,055 of JAJYTG010000052.1, read as the reverse complement.
GAGGCCGCGGGTACCCACGCAACAAGGGCGGCCGAGGCCGCCCTTGGTACTTGCCACTGCGCGTGGATTCAGCGCGCGGCGAACAGATGCTCGACGCCGGTGCGTTCCTCGCGCAGTTCCTTGTCGGTGGCGTCCATGCGCGCTCGCGAGAAGGCATCGATCGCGAGGCCCTGCACGATGGCGTAGCGGCCGTCCTTGCAGGTGACCGGATAGCCGTAGATCACACCGGGTGCGATGCCGTAGCTGCCGTCGGCGGGAATGCCCATCGACACCCAGTCGCCGTCCGCGGTGCCCAGCGCCCAGCTGCGCATGTGGTCGATCGCCGCCGCCGCCGCCGAGGCGGCCGACGAGGCGCCGCGCGCCTTGATGATGGCCGCGCCGCGCTGCTGCACGGTCGGGATGAAATTCTTCTCGTACCAGTCCCGATCGACCAGCGACAGCGCCGGCAGGCCCTTGACCGTGGCGTGATGGATGTCGGGGTACTGGGTCGAGCTGTGGTTGCCCCAGATGATGGCGCGCTTGACGTCGGTGCTGTGCGCACCGGTCTTCTCGGCCAGCTGCGACAGCGCGCGGTTGTGGTCCAGTCGCACCATCGCGGTGAAACACTTCGGATCGAGGTCGGGTGCGTTGGACTGCGCGATCAGGGCGTTGGTGTTGGCCGGGTTGCCGACCACCAGCACCTTGACGTCGCGCCGCGCGTGCGCGTTCAGCGCACGGCCCTGCGGCGCGAAGATCGCGCCGTTGGCCTCGAGCAGATCCTTGCGCTCCATGCCCGGTCCGCGCGGACGCGCACCGACCAGCAGCGCGTAATCGACGTCCTTGAAGGCCACGTTGACGTCATCGGTGGCGACGATGCCGCGCAGCAGCGGGAACGCGCAGTCGTTGAGCTCCATCGCCACGCCGTTCAGCGCCGGCAGCGCGGGCGTGATCTCGAGCAGGTGCAGGATCACCGGCTGGTCGGGACCCAGCATGTCGCCGGCGGCGATGCGGAACAGCAGGGCATAGCCGATCTGACCGGCAGCGCCGGTAACGGCAACGCGGATGGGGGATTTCAT
>JAJYTG010000051.1 GCA_021793195.1 Pseudomonadota bacterium | reverse complement strand
GCCTTGACCACGCCCTTGCCCTTCTTGGCAAGCGTCAGCGTGGTCTCGTCGTGGCCGTGCATGCGGATCGCCACGTCCTTGAGGTTGAGCAGGACTTCGATGACGTCCTCCTGCAGGCCCTCGAGCGTGGTGTACTCGTGCAGCACGCCGTCGATTTCAACCTCGACGATCGCGCAGCCAGGGATGGAGGAAAGCAGCACGCGGCGCAGCGCATTGCCCAGGGTGTGGCCAAAGCCACGCTCGAGCGGCTCGACCACGACTTTGGCGCGGTTGGGTCCGAGCTGCTCGACGCTGAGGCCGCGCGGCCGCAGCACACTTGTTGACGACACTGCCATGTACCAGGCTCCCGGTGATTACTTCGAATAAAGCTCGACGATCAGGTTCTCATTGATGTCGGACGGCAACTCGCCGCGATCCGGCATCGTCTTGAACACGCCGCTGAACTTCTTCGCGTCGATCTCGACCCAGCCCGGACGCAGGTCCATGCCGTCGGCCAAGGTCATGGATTCCTGCACGCGCAGCTGGTTTTTGGCGCGCTCGGTGAGGCTGACCTCATCGCCCGGCTTGATGTGCAGCGAGGGCACGTTGACCTTGCGGCCATTCACCACGATCGACTTGTGGGCGACCATTTGACGCGCCTGGGCACGGGTGACCGCGAAACCCATGCGATACACGACATTGTCCAGACGGCTCTCGAGCAGGCGGAGAAGGTTCTCGCCAGTGTTGCCCTTCTGCGTCGAGGCCTTGATGTAGTAGTTGCGGAACTGGCGCTCGAGCACGCCGTAGATGCGCTTGACCTTCTGCTTCTCGCGCAGCTGGACGGCGTAGTCGGACAGGCGCGCGCGCTTGTTGGCGCCATGCTGGCCGGGCTTGTTCTCGAGCTTGCACTTGGAATCGAGTGCGCGCGCCGGGCTCTTCAGCCCGAGATCGGCGCCTTCACGACGTGCCAGTTTGCAGGTGGGACCGCGATAGCGAGCCATGGTGATATCTCCTCAGACGCGCCGCTTCTTGGGCGGACGGCAGCCGTTGTGCGGGATGGGCGTGACGTCGATGATGTTGACGACCTTGTAGCCCAGCGCGTTCAGCGAGCGCACCGCCGACTCGCGGCCCGGACCCGGGCCCTTGATGCGTACCTCGACCGTCTTGACGCCATAGTCGAGCGCAGCGCGCCCGGCCTTTTCGGCGGCGACCTGCGCGGCGAATGGCGTCGACTTGCGTGAGCCGCGAAACCCGGCACCCCCGGAAGTGGCCCACGACAGCGCATTGCCCTGACGGTCGGTGATGGTGATGATGGTGTTGTTGAACGAAGCCTGGACGTGAGCGACGGCATCGGTGACGACGCGCTTGGTCTTTTTCTTCGGCTTGGAAGCGGTTGCGGTCTTGGTGGACATGGCGGATCCGGTTACCTTTTGATCTGACGGCGCGGACCCTTGCGCGTCCGCGCATTGGTGCGCGTGCGCTGGCCACGAACGGGCAGGCCACGACGATGACGCAGGCCGCGGTAGCAGCCGAGATCCATCAGGCGCTTGATGGACATGCCGACCTCGCGCCGCAGATCGCCTTCGATGATGTACTTGCCGACCTCGCGCCGCAGGGTTTCGACCTCGCCCTCGCTCAGCGAACGAATCGGGGTGTTGGGGTCCACGCCGGTATCGACGCAAATCTTGCGTGCCCGGGCACGGCCAATGCCGAAAATACTCTGCAGACCGACCCAGACATGCTTCTGAACCGGCAGGTTTACGCCTGCAATGCGCGCCATGATGTGCTGTCTCCGATGCGTTGCTCGCGCGGTAAACGCGTAATACTACAGTTAAATCGATGAAACAGAAAGAGCTGGGCGCATCACCACGCCCGTCACCTGCATCCGCCTCCGGCTTCAGCTGCGCCGCAGGTTGGCCTTCTTGAGCAGGCTTTCGTACTGGTGGCTGACCAGGTGCGCCTGCACCTGCGATATGAAATCCATCACCACCACCACCACGATCAATAACGAAGTACCGCCAAAATAGAACGGCACGTTCCAGGCTGTCTGCAAAAAGGTCGGCACCAGACACACGGCCACCAGATATAGCGCGCCCGCGCCGGTCAGGCGGCTGAGCACACCGTCGATGTAGTCCGCGGTGGCCTTGCCGGGGCGGATGCCCGGAATCAGGGCACCCGAGCGCTTCAAGTTGTCCGCCGTCTCCGGTGCGTTGAACACGATCGCCGTATAGAAAAACGCGAACAGGATGATCAGCACCGCAAAGATGATTTCGTACGACGGTTCGCCCGGTGTCAGCGCGGTCGTCAACGTCTGCAGCCAGTGCATCTGGCTGGCACTACTGAACCAGGTGGCGGCAGTCGCCGGGAACATGATCAGGCTGGTCGCGAAGATCGGCGGAATCACGCCCGACATGTTGATCTTCAGCGGCAGATGCGAAGTCTGATTCTGGTAGGCGCGCGGCCCGCCCTGACGACGCGCGTAATTGACCGTGATCCGTCGCTGCGCTCGTTCCATGTAGACCACGAACGCGGTAACAACCACGATGACCGCGATGACCAGCAGCACCTTGAGTACCGACAGCTCACCGTTCTGCGCCATGCTCAGGGTGTGCATCACGGCGCCCGGCAGGCCGGACACGATGCCGGCGAAAATCAGCAACGAGATGCCGTTGCCGATGCCGCGTTCGGTGATCTGTTCGCCCAGCCACATCAGGAACATGGTGCCGGCGGTCAGTCCGACCACGGACGCGAAGATGAAGCCGAAGCCGGGCGTGTAAACGACCTGGACGCCGCCCATCTCGCCTTGCTTCTGCAGCGCCATGGCAACGCCGAAAGACTGGAAGGCGGCCAGCCCCACGGTACCCCAGCGCGTGTACTTGGTCAGCGTGCGGCGCCCGCCATCGCCCTCCTTGCGCAGCTGCTGCCAGCTGGGAAGGATCGAGCCCAGCATCTGCACGACGATCGAAGCGGAAATGTAAGGCACGACGCCCAGCGCAAACACCGAAAAGCGGGCCAGCGCGCCTCCGGAGAACATGTTGAACATGTTCAGCAGGCCACCACCCTGTTCGATCATGCGGCTCATGGCCTCCGGATTCACGCCCGGGACCGGGATGAACGAACCCAGCCGGAACACGACCAGCGCGCCGATCACGAAAAAGATGCGCTGGCGCAGCTCGGTCAGTTTGCCGAGCGATCCGAGCATGTTGGCCTTGCTTGCCGCCATGCGCCTACTCCACGCTGCCGCCGGCCGCCTCGATGGCGGCCTTGGCGCCAGCGGTCGCCAGCAGCCCACTGAGCTTCAGTGCGCGCTTGATCTCGCCGCGCTTGACCACCTTGACCCGCTTGGCACGGCCATCGACCAGGCCGGCCTTGAGCAACAAGGCGAGGTCCACACGGGTGTCTTTGAGACAGTCGAGCTGGTACAGGAACACCTGCTGGGTCTCGACCGCCTTCTGCGAGCGAAAGCCCACCTTGGGCAGGCGCCGCTGCAGCGGCATCTGGCCACCCTCGAAGCCCACCTTGTGATAGCCACCGGCACGAGCGTGCTGGCCCTTGTGGCCACGGCCCGCGGTCTTGCCGAGGCCGGAACCGATGCCGCGACCGACACGCACGCGGTCGCGACGGGAACCTTTGGCCGGCTTGATCGTATTCAGACGCATGTTCGACTCCCGAATGCTGCTGCGCTTACTGCTCGACGCGAACCAGGTAGTACACCTTGGCGATCAGGCCGCGCACCTGCGGGCTGTCCTTCAGTTCGCGCACGTCGTTGATCTTGTTGAGGCCGAGCGCCTTGACGCTCAGGCGGTGACGCTGCTGCACGCCGCGCAGGCCCTTGACGAGACGCACCTTGACGGTCGTATCAGCCATGACCCATCACCTCCGCCACCGTCTTGCCGCGCTTCGCGGCGATACGCTCGGGCGTGACCATCGCCTGCAGACCCTTGATCGTCGCGCGCACCAGATTGATCGGGTTGCGCGAACCGACGGCCTTGGCCAGCACATTCTTCACGCCGACCACTTCGAGCACGGCGCGCATCGCGCCGCCGGCGATCACGCCGGTACCTTCGGAAGCCGGCTGCATGTACACCCGCGCCGCGCCGTGATGAGCCTTGACGGCGTACCACAGGGTACCGTTGTTCAGCTTCACCTTGATCATGTTGCGACGCGCGCGCTCCATCGCCTTGGAAATCGCCACCGGCACTTCGCGCGCCTTGCCGTAGCCGAAGCCGACGCGGCCGTCGCCGTCGCCGACCACGGTCAGCGCGGTGAAGGTCATCTGACGCCCACCCTTGACGGTCTTGGCGACACGGTTGACGGCAATCAGCTTTTCCAGCATGCCGTCTGAATTTTCACGATCGTTCGTCGACATGATTCACCTTGGTTCGCTCCGGCCAGGCCGGACTCGGAATTTGCGGCACAGGCCGCTTGGAATTGTTGTGTGGATCGGGTGCTTCGAAGTCAGAACTTGAGACCCGCCTCGCGCGCCGCATCGGCCAGCGCCTTGACGCGACCGTGATAGCGGAAGCCGGAACGGTCGAACGCGACCTGTTCGACGCCGGCGGCGCGCGCGCGCTCGGCGACGAGCCTGCCAACCACGGCCGCGGCGGCAACGTTCTTGGTGCCGGTCAGCCCCTCGCGGATGTCCTTCTGCACGGTCGAGGCTGCGGCGATCACGCGGTCGCCGGTCGGAGCGATGACCTGCGCGTAGAGGTGCTGGCCGCTGCGATGCACGGTCAGGCGCGCGACGCCGAGATCGCGAATATGCATGCGCGTGGACTTGGCGCGGCGCAGGCGGGCAATGTTCTTGTCCATCATAAGTCTCCGAAAGCGGAAGGTTTTTGCACAGTCTGGCGATGCTGCCGGACTCTCTGCGGCAAGTGCCGCATCAGGCCTTCTTCGCTTCCTTCAGGGTGATCTTCTCGCCGGCATAGCGCACACCCTTGCCCTTGTAGGGCTCCGGTGGGCGGAACGCGCGGATCTTTGCCGCAACCTGGCCGACGCACTGCTTGTCGGTACCCTTGATCACGATCTCGGTCTGGCTCGGCGTCTCCAGGGTGACGCCGTCCGGTGCCGCAAACGAGACCGGGTGGGAAAAGCCCAGCGACAGGTTCAAGGTCTTGCCCTGCATCGCCGCGCGGTAACCGACTCCGACCAGCTCGAGCTTGCGCTCATAGCCTTCGGTCACACCCTTGACCATGTTGGCCAGCAAGGCGCGCATGGTGCCGGCGAACTTGCTGTCAATGCCCTCATCCGCCTGGCAATGGATCTGGCCATCGGCGATCGTGACATTGACGCCGGCAATGGCCGCCATCGACAACACGCCGCGGGATCCCTTGACGGTGATCGCGGCGGTTTCGATCTTGCACTCGACGCCCTTGGGCAGCGCGATCGGCTTTTTGGCAACTCGCGACATGACGGTGCTCCTTAGGCGACGATGCCGATGACTTCGCCACCCAGACCCTTGGTTCGGGCCTGCGCGTCGGTCATCAGGCCGGCGGAGGTGGACACGATGGAGATGCCAAGCCCACCCAGCACCTTGGGCAGCTCGCCCTTGCCACGGTAGACGCGCAGACCGGAGCGACTGACCCGATCGATGCGCTCGATGGCCGGGCGGCCCTCGAAGTACTTGAGCTTCAGTTCGAGCTCGGGCTTGCCGGCGGTCCTGGCGACCTTGGAATCCGCGATATAGCCCTCGGCCTTCAGCAGCTCGGCCAGCGCGGTCTTCAGTTTCGACGATGGCATGCGCACCGCCGGCTTGCCGGTGGCCTGGGCATTGCGGATGCGGGTGAACATATCGGCGATGGGATCAGTCATGCTCATGATTCAGTTCCTTGCGTATGCATCGATATCCGCCGAGTTACCAGCTGGCCTTGCGCAGGCCTGGCACATCGCCGCGCATGGTCGCCTCACGCAGCTTGTTGCGACCGAGGCCAAACTTCCGGTACACGCCATGCGCGCGGCCAGTGATGGCGCAGCGCGTGGTCTGGCGAGTGGGACTGGCGTCGCGCGGCAGCTTCTGCAGCTTCGACTGCGCCTCCATCTTTTCCTCGTACGAGGACTTGGGGCTCAGCACGATCGCCTTGAGCTGGGCGCGCTTGCCGGCGTGCCGCTTGGCGATCTTGGCGCGCTTGATCTCGCGGTTGACCATTGAAGTCTTAGCCATGGATTTTCCTGCCGGTCAGTTGCGGAACGGGAATTTGAAGGCCTCGAACAGCGCCCGGGCTTCCGCGTCGGTCTTCGCGGTGGTGGCGATGGCGATATCCATGCCGCGCAACGCATCGATCTGATCGAAATCGATCTCCGGAAAGATGATCTGCTCCTTGATGCCCATGTTGTAGTTGCCGCGACCGTCGAAAGCACGGCCGGACAGGCCACGGAAGTCGCGCACGCGCGGCAAGGCGATGGTGATCAGGCGATCGAAGAACTCGTACATGCGCGCGCGGCGCAGCGTGACCTTGCAGCCGATCGGCCAGCCGTCGCGAATCTTGAACGAGGCCACCGACACGCGCGCCTTGGTCGCCACCGGCTTCTGACCGGCGATCTTGGCCATGTCGGCAATCGCGTTCTCCAGCACCTTCTTGTTGGCAGCCGCTTCACCGACACCCATGTTCAGGGTGATCTTGGTGATGCGCGGCACTTCCATCACGTTCTTGTAGCCGAAGCGTTCCATCAATTTCGGAACGACCTGCTCTTTGTAGATTGTCTCAAGGCGCGTCATCGCTGGGTCCTCACGCGTCCACGACCTCGCCGGACGAACGGTAGACGCGTACTTTGCGTCCGTCGTCGAGCGCCTTGTAACCGACGCGCTCGCCCTTGTTCGTGGCGGGGTTGAACAGCATCACGTTGGAAATATGGATCGGCGCCTCGCGTTCGACGATGCCGCCCGGCTGGTTGGCCTGCGGATTCGGCTTGGTGTGGCGTTTTGCCAGGTTGACGTTGGCGACGTACACGCGCTCTCCCGCCACGCGCGTCACTTCGCCTCGCTGACCCTTGTTCTTGCCGGTGGTCACGAGCACTTGATCACCCTTGCGGATACGGTTCATGGTTTGCGGCCTCTGCTCAAAGCACTTCCGGGGCCAGCGAGACGATCTTCATGAACTTCTCGCTGCGCAGCTCGCGGGTCACCGGTCCGAAAATGCGGGTGCCGATCGGCTCGAGCTTGTTGTTGAGGAGCACGGCGGCATTGCCATCGAAGCGGATCAGGGATCCGTCCGGGCGCCGCACGCCCTTTGAGGTGCGCACGACCACCGCGCTATACACCTCGCCCTTTTTCACCTTGCCGCGCGGGATCGCATCCCTGACGCTCACCTTGATCACATCGCCGATGCGGGCGTAGCGGCGCTTGGAGCCGCCGAGCACCTTGATGCACATCAGTTCACGTGCTCCGCTGTTGTCCGCTGCGGCCAGCGTGGTCTGCATCTGGATCATGACATCGCTCCTGTGCTTACTCGCCGCCGCGCGTGACGACTTCGATCACGCGGTGATGCTTGGTCTTCGACAGCGGACGGCACTCGGCGATGCGTACCAGATCGCCTTCGCGACACTGGCCCGCCTCGTCATGCGCGTGCAGCTTGGTCGAACGGCGCACGATCTTGCCGTAGAGGTTGTGCTGCACCTGCCGCTCGATCAGCACCGTCACCGTCTTGTTCATCTTGTTGCTGACGACGCGGCCCTCGAGGGTACGCGCCAGATTCGGGTTCTCGCTCATAGCGCGGTCCTCGCTCTCTCGCCCAGCAGGGTCTTGGTGCGGGCGATCTCGCGCCGCACGCGGCGCAGCTGCTGAGGCTGGGTCAGCTGTCCCGAGCCCTTCTGCATGCGCAGGTTGAACTGTTCCTTGCGCAGATCGAGAAGATGCTCGTTCAGCTCAGGGGCCGACTTGCCACGTAGATCATTCAGTTCCATCACAGCACCGCCCGGGTTACAAACTGGGTCTGCACCGAAAGCTTGGCGGCAGCCAGGCGGAAGGCCTCGCGCGCCGTGGCTTCGTCGACACCCTCGATTTCGTACAGCATGCGGCCAGGCTGCACCGGCGCCACCCAGAACTCGACGCTGCCCTTGCCCGAACCCATGCGCACTTCGATCGGCTTGCGGGTGATCGGCTTGTCCGGGAACACGCGGATCCAGAGCTTGCCGCCACGCTTGACGAATCGCGTGATGCAGCGACGGGCGGCCTCGATCTGGCGCGCGGTCAGATGCCCGTGGGTAATCGCCTTGAGGCCGAACTCGCCAAAGCTGACGAGATTCGAGCAATGGCTGAGACCCTCGTTGCGGCCCTTGTGGACCTTGCGATACTTGGTTCGCTTGGGTTGAAGCATGATGCATGCGCTCCTTACTTGGCGGCTGCCGGACGCTCGCGGCGCCCTTCGCGTTCGCCTTCCTTCGCCTCCTGCTGTTGCGAGGCGGCGAGGTCGAAGATTTCACCCTTGTAGATCCACACCTTGACGCCGATCACGCCATAGGTGGTCTTGGCCTCGGCAAAGCCGTAGTCGATGTCGGCACGCAGGGTGTGCAGCGGGACACGACCTTCGCGATACATCTCCGAGCGCGCGATCTCGGCGCCATTCAGCCGGCCACCGACGTTGACCTTGATGCCGAGCGCGCCGAGTCGCATCGCGTTGCCGACCGCACGCTTCATGGCGCGGCGGAACATGATGCGGCGCTCGAGCTGCTGGGCGACCGACTCGGCCACCAGCTGGGCATCGAGCTCGGGTTTGCGTACCTCGGAAACATTGATGTGCGTGGGCACGCCCATCATCGCCGAGACGTCCTTGCGCAGCTTCTCGATATCCTCGCCCTTCTTGCCGATCACCACACCTGGCCGCGCCGTGTGGATGGTGACGCGTGCATTCTTGGCCGGACGCTCGATCTGGATCCGGGAAATGCCGGCCGCCGCGAGGCGCTTCTTCAGCATGTCGCGGACCTTGATGTCGGCAACCAGATACTGGGCATACTCGCGTTTGCCCGCGAACCATTTCGAGTTCCAGTCCTTGGCAATGCCGAGGCGGATGCCCGTGGGATGTACTTTGTGACCCATCGTTATCGTCCCGTCAGTTGCCAACGACTACGGTGATGTGGCTGGAGCGCTTGAGGATGCGGGCACCACGGCCCTTGGCGCGTGCATGCATGCGCTTCATGACCGGACCTTCATCGACGAACACGCGCGTGATCTTGAGCTCGTCGACATCGGCGCCGAGATTGTTCTCGGCATTGGCGACGGCCGCGAGCAGCACCTTGCGCAGCAGGTGCGCGGCTTTCTTGTCGGTGAACTCCAGCACATTGCTGGCCCTGCCCACCGGCAGGCCGCGGACCAGATCCGCCACCAGACGCGCCTTCTGCGCCGAGATGCGGGCGCCGCGCAGGATCGATTTCGCTTCCATCGTCGACTCCGTCACTTGCTGACTGCCTTCTTGTCGGCGGAGTGGCCCTTGAACGTGCGCGTCATGGCGAACTCGCCGAGCTTGTGCCCGACCATGTTCTCGTTGATCAGCACAGGCACGTGCTGACGTCCGTTGTGGACGGCAATCGTAAGGCCCACCATCTCGGGCAGGATCATGGAACGCCGCGACCAGGTCTTGATCGGACGCTTGTTGTTGCTGGAGGACGCGGCCTCCACCTTCTTGATCAGGTGCAGGTCGACGAACGGACCCTTTTTCAAAGAACGCGGCATGGCGGCTTCCCGTTACTTGCGACGACGCACGATCATGTTCTGCGTGCGCTTGTTGTTGCGAGTCTTGTAGCCCTTGGTCGGCAGGCCCCACGGGCTGACCGGATGGCGGCCACCCGAGGTGCGGCCTTCGCCGCCGCCGTGCGGATGATCCACCGGGTTCATGGCGACACCGCGCACGGTCGGGCGGATGCCCTTCCAGCGCTTGGCGCCGGCCTTGCCGATCTTGCGCAGGCTGTGCTCGGCATTGCCGACCTCGCCGATGGTCGCGTGGCATTCCACCGGCACCTTGCGCATCTCGCCTGAACGCAGGCGCAGCGTGGCGTACCCCTGCTCGCGCGCGATCAGCTGCACCGAGGCGCCGGCGCTGCGCGCCAGCTGGGCGCCGCGGCCCGGCTTCATTTCGACGCAGTGAATCGTCGTGCCGATCGGAATGTTGCGCAGCGGCAGCGAGTTGCCGGCCTTGATCGGCGCGTCACGGCCAGCGACCAGCGGATCACCCACCTGCACGCCCTTGGGCGCGATGATGTAGCGACGTTCGCCGTCGGCATAACAGACAAGGGCGATATGCGCGGTGCGGTTCGGGTCGTACTCCAGGCGCTCGACGCGGCAGGCGATGCCTTCCTTGTCGCGCTTGAAGTCGATGATGCGGTAATGCTGCTTGTGACCACCGCCGCGGTGTCGCGTGGTGATGCGACCGTAGTGGTTGCGGCCACCGGTGTTGCTCTGCGCCTCGGTCAGCGCCGCCAGCGGCGCGCCCTTGTGCAGGCCAGGCGTGACCACGCGCACCATCGAGCGACGGCCGGGTGAGGTGGGCTTGAGGGTAATCAGTGCCATCGGGATTGTGCTCCTGGCTTAAGCCTTGGCCATCATGTCGATGGTCTGGCCAGCGGCGAGGCGGACGTAAGCCTTGCGCAATCCGGCCCGATGGCCGGGGCGAAAGCGGAACGACTTGACCTTGCCCTTGACGTTGACCAGGTTGACCGCGGCGACCTTGACGTCGAACATCTGCTCGACCGCAGACTTGATGTCGGCTTTGGTAGCGCCAGCAGCCACCTCGAACACGTACTGGTTGATCTCCTGCAGTCGCGCCGCCTTTTCGGACACGTGTGGCGCACGCAGGACGCTGAGGATGTGTTCGTTGTTCATGCCAGCCACTCCTCGACCTTCTTCACCGAGCCGATGGTCATCAGCACCTGATCGGCGCCGACAAGGCTGACCGGATCCATCGCGGCGACATCGACGACGTTCACTTTCGACAGGTTGCGCGCGGCGAGATAGAGCGCCTGGTTGACCCCTTCGTCGACCAGCAGTACCCGGCCTGTCGCCTCAAGTGCGGCCAGTCGCGCGACCAGCGCCCGGGTCTTCGGCGCATCGATCGCGAAATCGGCAACGATCTTCAGCCGGCCCTGACGATTGAGCTCGGACAGGATCGCGCGCATGGCGCCGCGGTACATCTTGCGGTTGACCTTCTGCGCGAAGCTGCGGGGCTTGGCGGCGAAAGTCACGCCACCGCCAACGAAGATCGGGGCGCGGAAGTCACCATGGCGAGCGCCGCCGCCCTTCTGCTTCTTGAACTTCTTGGTCGTTCCGGAAAGTTCGCCGCGCGACAGCTGCGCCTTGGTGCCCGCACGTCCGGCGGCCTGGTAGGCCACCACCACCTGATGCACCAGATCCTCGCGGAATTCGCCGGCGAACACTGCTTCCGAAACCGCCAGCGGGGAAGCGCCGATCACATTCAGTTCCATGTCGTCGCTCCTCAAGCCTTGGCTGCCGGACGGATGATCACGTCGCCACCGGGCGCGCCCGGCACGGCACCCTTGATCGCGATCAGATGCCGCTCGGCATCGATCTGGACCACTTCGAGATTCATCGCCGATCGCCGATCGCTGCCCATGTGTCCGGCCATGCGCTTGCCCGGGAATACGCGGCCCGGCGTCTGCCGCTGGCCGATGGAACCGGGTGCGCGATGCGACAGCGAATTGCCGTGTGTCGCATCACCCATGGTGAAGTTGTGGCGCTTGATCGTGCCCTGGAAGCCCTTGCCCTTGGACACGCCGGCGACATCGACCATCTGGCCGACGCTGAAAACTTCCGCTGCCTTGATCTCGGCGCCGACCGCATATTTTCCGGCGTCGGCCGCGGCCAGCCGGAATTCCCACAAACCGCGCCCGGGTTCGACCCTGGCCTTGGCGTAGTGTCCCTTCTGGGCCTTGCTCAACAGGGACGCGCGCTTGGCGCCCGCGGTCACCTGCACAGCCGTATAGCCGTCGTTGTCCGCGACCTTCACCTGGGTCACGCGGTTCGGTGTCGCTTCAATCAGCGTCACCGGCACCGAGCGGCCGTCTTCGGTGAAGAGTCGGCTCATGCCGCATTTGCGGCCAACCAATCCGATACTCATGGGTGTGTCCTGTCAGCGCCTTAGCCGAGCTTGATCTGCACGTCGACGCCAGCCGCAAGATCCAGCTTCATCAGCGCGTCCACGGTCTTGTCGTTGGGATCGACGATGTCCAGCACGCGTTTGTGGGTACGCGTCTCGTACTGGTCGCGCGCGTCCTTGTCGACATGCGGCGACACCAGGATGGTGTAACGCTCGATCTTGGTCGGCAGCGGGATCGGACCGCGTACCTGCGCGCCGGTACGCCGGGCCGTTTCGACGATCTCGCTCGCCGAGCGGTCGATCAGCCGGTGATCGTACGCCTTGAGCCGAATGCGAATCTTCTGGTTCGCCATTGCCGTGTCCTGTATGAAAGAGCGTTGCCACAATCGATCGCGCGCCGCTTCTCGCGGCACGCGCACTGCTTGCTGTTGCCGTTACTCGAAGATCCTGGCGACGACGCCGGCGCCGACGGTGCGACCGCCCTCGCGGATCGCGAAGCGCAGCCCTTCCTCCATCGCTATCGGCGCAATCAGCGACACCACCATCTTCACGTTGTCGCC
>JAJYTG010000050.1 GCA_021793195.1 Pseudomonadota bacterium | reverse complement strand
AGCACGAAGATGCCGGTGCCGATGATGGCGCCAATGCCGAGCATGGTCAGCTGGAAGGCGCCCAGCTGTCGCGTAAGGCTTTTCTTTTCCGCCGTGGCGAGGATCTGGTCGAGAGGTTTGACGCGCCAAAAGATCATTGCAAGCTCCCGCTGCGCGCTGCCGGTGGGTCGCGTAAGGACACTGTCGGCGCGTGACTGGTGGATGGGGTAGTGGACCGGGAGGTGCGCATCCCGCTGCCGGGTGGTGCGCTGCCCCGCGCGCAACCGGATCTTCGCCTCCCGCCCCGCGCGCCGCGCTACCTTACGCAGCCTGCCGCCGCACGGCAACCGCGCTGCAACATCACGTCCCGCAAACTTCCGGATCCTGCATGCACCCCCCTTCGCCACGCATCCGCCTGCATCACGCCTTCGATGCCTATGCGCAAGCCCACCGCGACGAGGCCGCCACGGTCGCGCTGTTTCAGGACTTTCTCGTCGATCATGCACAGTGCTTCGAACGCACGCTGGCGCCCGGGCATTTCACCGGTTCGGCGTGGCTGGTCAGTGCGGACGGCAGGCGCGTGCTGCTGACCCATCACCGCAAGCTCGGCCGCTGGCTGCAACTGGGCGGGCACGCGGATGGCGACCCGGACCTGGCCCGCGTCGCGCTGCGCGAGGCGCAAGAGGAGTCGGGTCTGGCAGGGCTGGCGCTCGATGGCGAGGCGATCTTCGACCTCGACCGGCACCGCATCCCTGCGCGCGGCGCCGAGCCGCAGCACTGGCATTACGACGTGCGTTATGTGGTGCGCGCCGATGGCGACGAAAACTTCGCGGTCAGCGCCGAATCGCTGGCGCTGGCATGGCGCCCGGTGACCGAGGTCGTTGCTGATACCGAGGCCGACGACTCGCTGCGGCGCATGGCGGCCAAGTGGTCGCGACGGGCGCTGAGCGCTGGGCAGTGAGCGCTGGGCGTGAAGAGCAGGCTGTCATCCCTTGGGGATTTCCGTTGGTCATCCTGAAGCCGAAGGCCGAAGGATCTGACGGGCGACGGGCACCCCGCTGCATTGCCGGCCCGGTTGGCCCGGCAGGCCAGATGCTTCGCTGCGCTCAGCATGACAAGACCTTCAGCATGATCAAGACAGTTGCTGAGCGCAGCGAAGGATCTTTCCGCACGGTCACGCTTCGACACCGCTCACCCGCGTGCCAGCGGACAGACCCTTCGCTGCGCTCAGGGTGACAAGCTGAATCCGAGTCCCGAGTCCCGGTCCCGGTCCCCTCATACTTCCAGCGAAGCGAGATCGCCCTTGGTTTCCAGCCACGCCTTGCGGTCGCCGGCGCGCTTCTTGGCCAGCAGCATGTCCATCAGCTGCGCGGTGGACTCGCCGGCATCAACGGTGAGCTGGACCAGCCGGCGGGTGTCGGGGTGGATGGTCGATTCGCGCAGCTGCGACGGGTTCATCTCGCCCAGGCCCTTGAAGCGCGTCACCGTGACCTGGCCGCGGATCTTCTCGCGCTCGATGCGTTCAATCAGCGCGCGCTTCTCGTCTTCGTCCAGACAATAGAACATCTGTTTGCCGACATCGACGCGAAACAGCGGCGGCATCGCCACGAACACGTGGCCCTCGCGCACCAGCAGCGGAAAGTGGCGCAGGAACAGTGCGCACAGCAGGGTGGCGATGTGCAGTCCGTCGGAATCGGCGTCGGCGAGGATCACCACCTTGCCGTAGCGCAGTCCGGAGAGATCGTCGCGCCCGGGATCGCAGCCGATGGCGACGGCGAGGTCGTGCACTTCCTGGCTGGCGAGCACGCCGCCGGACTCGACTTCCCAGGTGTTGAGGATTTTGCCGCGCAACGGCAGGATCGCCTGGAAGTCCTTGTCGCGCGCCTGCTTGGCCGAACCGCCGGCGGAATCGCCCTCGACCAGGAACAGCTCGGTGCGGGCGAGATCGGTGGCGGCGCAGTCGGCCAGCTTGCCGGGCAGGGCGGGGCCCTGGGTGATCTTCTTGCGCACCACCAGCTTGGCGGCTTTCAAGCGTGCGCTGGCGCGCTCGATCGCCAGCTGGGCGATGCGCTCGCCGTCGGTCACGTGCTGATTGAGCCACAGGCTGAAGGCGTCGTGGGCGACGCCCTCGACGAAGGCAGCGGCGTTGCGCGAGGACAGGCGCTCCTTGGTCTGGCCGGCGAACTGCGGATCCTGCAGCTTGACCGAGAGCACGAAGGCCAGCCGGTCCCAGACGTCCTCGGGTGCCAGCTTGAGGCCGCGCGGCAGCAGGTTGCGGATGTCGCAGAATTCGCGCAGCGCTTCGGTCAGGCCGCTGCGCAGGCCGTTGACGTGGGTGCCGCCCTGCACGGTCGGAATCAGGTTGACGTAGCTCTCCTGCACCAGCTCGCCCTCGGGCAGCCAGGCCAGGGCGAGATCGAGGCCTTCGCCGGGGCGCGCCAGCTGATTGACGAACAGCTCGCCGGGCAGGCATTCGGCGCCCTGCAGTTCGCTGCGCAGGTAATCGGCGAGGCCGTCCTCGTAGCGCCACTCCTCGGTTTCGCCGCTGGCGGCGTCGGTCAGCCTGACGCTGAGCCCGGCGCACAGCACCGCCTTGGCGCGCAGCAGGTGCTTGAGCTTCGGCAGCGCGATCTTCGGCGTATCGAAATATTTCGGGTTCGGCCAGAAGCGCAGGGTGGTGCCGGTCTGCTTTTTCGGCACGCTGCCGGTGACTTCCAGCGCACTGCTGCGATCGCCGTCGGCGAAGGTCATGCGATGGATCTGGCCGTCACGGCGAATGGTCACCTCGACCTGCGACGACAGCGCGTTGACTACCGACACGCCGACGCCGTGCAGACCGCCGGCGAAGGCGTAGTGCTTGTTGGAGAACTTTCCGCCCGCATGCAGGCGGGTCATGATCAGTTCGAGGCCGGAGATGCCCTCGTCGGGATGGATGTCCACCGGCATGCCGCGGCCGTCGTCGCTGACCTCGGCGGAGCCGTCCGCGAAGATCGTCACCTCCACCCGGCTGGCGTGTCCGGCCAGCGCCTCGTCCACGGCGTTGTCGACCACCTCCTGCACCAGGTGATTGGGGCGCGAGGTGTCGGTGTACATCCCGGGCCGGCGCTTGACCGGCTCCAGGCCCGACAGCACTTCGATATCGGCGGCGTTGTAGCGGCTGCTCATGCCTGCGGATGGTCCCATGGCGAAGGCCGCGGAGCATGGGTGCGCGCGGCGGAGCGGTCAAGCCGACTGCATGCCTGCCGCGTCTCCGCGGAATGAGCTCGACTCAGCCCGCAAGCGGCGCGCAGCGCGCCTCCAGCCAGGCACGGTCGGCGCCTTCGAGACGCGACGCCAGCGCGGCGCGGACTTCGGCGTGGTAGGCGTCGAGCCAGGCGCGCTCGCCGGCGTCCAGCAGGTCCGGTTCCAACGCACGCGTATCGATGGGACACAGGGTCAGCGTTTCGAAGCCGAGGAAGCGCCCGAACCCGGATTCGGCCGCCTCGCGCACGGCGACCAGATTCTCGTGGCGCACGCCGTGACGTCCAGGCCGGTACAGCCCCGGTTCGATCGAGCTGATCATGCCCGGCTCCAGCGCCACCAGCGCGCCGCCGGGCGCCGGCGGACGGATGCCGTGCGGGCCTTCGTGCACGTTGAGGAAATAGCCGACCCCGTGGCCGGTGCCGTGGCCGTAGTCGGCTGCGGCAGCCCACAGCGGCGCACGCGCCAGCGCGTCCAGCTGCGGCCCGCTGGCGCCGGCCGGAAATTGCGCACGGCTGAGTGCGATCAGGCCCTTGAGCACCCGGGTGAAGTCGGCGCGCTCCTCGCGGGTCGTCGGTCCCAGCGCCCAGACGCGGGTGATGTCGGTGGTGCCGCCGAGGTACTGGCCGCCGGAATCGACCAGCAGCAGTCCGCGTGCTTCGAGCATGGCGTGATGTGCGGGCGTGGCCCGGTAGTGCGGCAGTGCACCGTTGGCGGCGTAGCCGGCGATGGTGGCGAAGCTCGGCCCGACGAAATCGGCCTCGCGTGCCCGCTCGCCGGTGACGATGGCATCGACGTCGAGTTCGGTCAGGCGCTGACCGGCGCGCACGCGCTGGTCGATCTGGTGGAACCCGCGCACCAGCGCGGCGCCGTCGCGGCGCATCACCTCGCGCCAGTGATCAAGTTCACCGGTCGACTTGCGCGCCTTGAAAGCGGTCGAGGGGTTGGCGCGCTCGATGCGCAACACCATTGCCGGGATCCGCTCGTCCACGGCCGCGACGACGCGCGCGGGATCGAGCAGCAGCCGCGCGCCGGGCGGCAGGGCGGTCAGGGCCGATGCGAGCGCAGCGTAGTCCGATTGCATGATGCCGTCGGCGGCCAGTTCGGCGGCCAGCGCGGCGTCGATCTTGCCGGCCGGCACGAACAGCGTCGCGGTGTCTTCGGCGAGCAGCAGATGGGCGACGAACACCGGATTGAATTCGACATCGCTGCCACGCAGCAGGGTCAGCCAGGCGATGTCGTCGAGGCTGCTGAGCAGATGATGCGTTGCCCCGGCCTCATGCATCAACGCTCGCACTGCGGCCAGTCGTTCGTCGCGGGAGGCGCAGGCAAAGGCGGTCGGGTGCGGCCGGATCGGTGCCGTCGGCAGTGGCGGGCGATCGTTCCAGACCTGCGCCGGCAGGTCGAGGTCGAGGCGCAGATCGATCTTTTGAGCGGTCAGCGCGGCGGCCAGCGTGCGCGCACTGGCCATGCTGATTGAATCGCCGGCGACGGCGACGCTGGAGCCGGCGCCGAGATGCCCGCACAGCCAGTCCCCATGCTCGGCCGCGTGCGGCACCCTGAGACGCATCAGCGCGATGCCGCTGCCGGCCAGCTCGCGCTCGGCCTGCTCGAAGTAGCGACTGTCGGTCCACAGCCCGGCGAAATCCTTGCTGACGATCAGGGTGCCGGCCGAACCGGTGAAGCCCGACAGCCACTGCCGCGCCTGCCAGCGCGCCGGCAGGTATTCGGACAGGTGCGGATCGGCGGTCGGGACGATGCCGGCGGCGACGCCGGCGGCGCGCATCGCGGCGCGCAGGGCGGCGAGGCGTTGCGGAATGGTGCTGGACATGGATTTCCTCGAGGTGTGCTCGCGGGCGACTTCACAAGCCGGTAAAGTATGACTTTCCAAGCGCGAGCGTGCTCCATGACCCCCCTGATCTTCGTCACCGGTGGCGTGGTGTCCTCGCTCGGCAAGGGCATCGCATCGGCTTCGCTGGCCGCGATCCTGGAGTCGCGCGGGCTCAGCGTCACCCTGATGAAGCTCGATCCCTACATCAACGTGGATCCGGGCACGATGAGCCCGTTCCAGCACGGCGAGGTCTACGTCACCGACGACGGTGCCGAGACCGACCTCGACCTCGGCCACTACGAGCGCTTCGTGCGCACGCGGCTGACCGGCAAGAACTCCGTCACCACCGGCAAGATCTACGAGAGCGTGATCCGCAAGGAACGCCGCGGCGACTACCTCGGCGCGACCGTGCAGGTGATCCCGCACATCACCGACGAGATCAAGCACGCGATCGACGAGGCCACGCGCGGCTTCGACGTCGCCATGGTCGAGATCGGCGGCACCGTGGGCGACATCGAATCACTGCCGTTTCTCGAGGCGATCCGCCAGCTGCGCATCGAGCGCGGCCCCGAGAAGTGCCTGTTCATGCACCTGACCCTGGTGCCGTACATCAAGGCCGCCGGCGAGATCAAGACCAAGCCGACCCAGCATTCGGTCAAGGAGCTGCGCTCGATCGGCATCCAGCCCGACATCCTGCTGTGCCGCTCCGAGCAGCCGCTGCCCGAGGGCGAGCGGCGCAAGATCGCGCTGTTCACCAACGTGCCCGAGCAGGCCGTGATCAGCGCGGTGGACGTCGAGGTGATCTACCAGCTGCCGCTGTGGCTGCACCAGCAGGGGCTGGACCGGATCGTGGTCGATCGCCTGCGCCTCGACGCGCGCGCGGCCAACCTGGCCGAGTGGGAGGCCGCCGTCGCCGCCATGCAGCATCCGCGCGACGAGGTCACCATCGCCATCGTCGGCAAGTACGTCGAGCACAAGGACGCCTACAAGTCGCTGGGCGAGGCGCTGCGCCACGGCGGCATCAAGCAGTCCGCGCGGATCAACCTGCGCTGGGTCGACTCCGAGCAGATCGAGGCCGAGGGCAGCGAGGCGGCGCTGGCCGACGTCGACGCCATCCTGGTGCCGGGCGGTTTCGGCAGGCGCGGCTTCGAGGGCAAGGTGATGGCGGCGCGCCACGCCCGCGAGCGCGGCATTCCCTACTTCGGCATCTGCTACGGCATGCACGCGGCGGTGGTGGATTTCGCCCGCCACGTCGCCGGCCTGGACGGCGCGGATTCCACCGAGAACGATCGTCAGACCGCGCATCCGGTGATCGGCCTGGTCACCGAATGGACCACGACCGCCGGCGAGGTCGAGCGCCGCGACGAGGCCTCCGACCTCGGTGGCACCATGCGCCTGGGCGCGCAGGAATGCCGCCTCAAGGCGGGCAGTCTGGCGCGCGAGCTGTACGGCCAGGACGTGATCCGCGAGCGCCATCGTCACCGTTACGAGTTCAACAATCGTTACCGGCAGGCGTTCGAGGATCTCGGCCTGGTGATCGCCGGCAAATCGATGGACGACCTGCTGGTGGAGATGATCGAACTGCCGGTCGCGCGGCACCCGTGGTTCGTCGCCTGCCAGTTCCATCCGGAGTTCACCTCGACCCCGCGCGACGGCCATCCGCTGTTCGCCGGCTTCGTGCGCGCCGCGCGCGAATACCGCGTGGTACGCCGGGGCGAGCGGCTGGCGCGCGAGGTCGCGGCATGAAGCTGCATTTGCCGCCCCGGGCGCGGGGCCCCGGTCATTCCCTGACCGGAATGGCGGCTGCCGGCGTCATTCCGGCCTCGGGTCGCAACGCATGAACCTCTGCGGATTTCAGGTTGGTCTCGAGCACCCGCTGTTCCTGATCGCCGGGCCCTGCGTGATCGAGTCCGAGCAGCTGGCGCTGGACACCGCGGGCCAGCTGAAGGAGATCACCGCGCGCCTCGGCGTGCCCTTCATCTACAAGTCCAGCTTCGACAAGGCCAACCGCACTTCGGCGTCCGGTCACCGCGGTCCGGGCCTCGAGGGCGGCTTGCGCGTGCTCGCCGAGGTCAAGCGCCAGATCGGCGTCCCGGTCCTTACCGACGTGCACGAGTACACGCCGCTGGCCGAGGTCGCCAGCGTGGTCGACGTGCTGCAGACGCCGGCCTTCCTGTGCCGGCAGACCGACTTCATCCAGAACGTGGCGCGCGCCGGCAGGCCGGTCAACATCAAGAAGGGCCAGTTCCTGGCGCCCTGGGACATGCAGCACGTGGTCGCGAAGGCACGCGCGGTCGGCAACACGCAGATCATGGTCTGCGAGCGCGGCGCCAGCTTCGGCTACAACAACCTGGTCTCCGACATGCGCAGTCTGGCGGTGATGCGCGCCACCGGCTGTCCGGTCGTGTTTGATGCCACCCACTCGGTGCAGTTGCCGGGCGGGCAGGGCGCACAGTCCGGCGGCCAGCGCGAGTTCGTGCCGGTACTGGCGCGCGCCGCGGTCGCGGCCGGCATCGCCGGCCTGTTCGCCGAGACCCACCCCGATCCGGACCACGCGCTCAGCGACGGTCCGAACGCCTGGCCGCTGCCGAAGATGGCCGCGCTGCTCGAAACCCTGGTCGAGCTGGATCGTGCGGTCAAGCGCGCCGGCTTCATCGAGCAGACGTCGTAAGCCGTCCCCGAGAGACTTCAGTCCGAACCGCATCCGTGACCTGCCCATGACCCGCATCAGCGACATCCACGCGCGCGAAATCCTCGATTCCCGCGGCAACCCCACCCTCGAAGCCGAAGTCACTCTGGCCGACGGCAGCTGCGGCCGCGCCGCGGTGCCCAGCGGCGCCTCCACCGGCACCCGCGAGGCGGTCGAGCTGCGCGATGGCGACAAGTCGCGCTACGGCGGCAAGGGCGTGCGCAAGGCCGTCGCCCACGTCAACGGCGAGATCGCCAAGGCCCTGATCGGCTTCGACGCCGCCGATCAGACCGGGCTCGATGCCCGCCTGATCACGCTGGACGGCACGCCGAACAAGGCACGCCTGGGCGCCAACGCCACCCTCGGCGTGTCGCTGGCGTCGGCGCACGCGGTCGCGGTCTCGCGCCGGCAGCCGCTGTGGCGCGCGCTGGCCGGGGCGGGCGAGGTATCGCTGCCGGTGCCGATGATGAACATCATCAATGGCGGTGCGCACGCCGACAACAACGTGGACATGCAGGAATTCATGATCCTGCCGGTCGGCTTTGAACGCTTTTCCGAGGCGCTGCGCGCCGGCGCCGAAATCTTTCATGCGCTCAAGGCCGTGCTGAAAGCGCGCGGCCTCGGCACGGCGGTCGGTGACGAAGGCGGTTTCGCCCCGGATCTCAAGTCCAACGAAGCTGCGATCGAGATCATCCTCGAGGCGGTCGGCAAGACCGGCTATGTCGCCGGACGCGACGTGTTCCTCGGACTCGACGCCGCCGCCTCGGAGTTCCATGACAAGGGCCTGTACGACCTTGCCGGCGAAGGCCGCAAGCTCGATGCCGCGGGCATGGTCGAACTCTATTCCGGCTGGTGCGAACGCTACCCCATCATCAGCATCGAGGACGGCATGGCCGAGGCCGATCGCGATGGCTGGAAGCAGCTGACGACCACGCTGGGCGCGCGCGTGCAGCTGGTCGGTGACGACAACTTCTGCACCAATCCGGCGATCTTCCGCGAAGGCATCGCCGCCGGCATCGCCAATGCCATCCTGATCAAGGTCAACCAGATCGGCACGCTGTCGGAAACCCTGGAGACGATCGCCATGGCCGAGCAGGCCGGTTATGCCGCGGTGGTTTCGCACCGTTCCGGCGAGACCGAGGACACCACCATCGCCGACATCGCGGTGGCGACCACGGCGACGCAGATCAAGACCGGTTCGCTGTGCCGCAGCGACCGCATCGCCAAGTACAACCAGCTGCTGCGCATCGAGGAGCAGTTGGGCGCCACCGCGCGCTATGCCGGGCGCGGCGCGTTCAAGCGTCCGCTGCCCGGCTGAACGCGACTTACGGACCCGCCATGCTGCGCTGGATCGCCGTCGTCCTGCTGGTGCTGGTGGCCCTGCTGCAGCTGCGCCTGTGGACCGGTGCCGGTGGCATGCATGCGGTCAGTCAGCTGCGTGCCCAGCTGACGGCGCAGCAGGCCGAGAATCTGCGCCTGCAGCAGCGCAACCAGACGCTCGGCGCCGAAGTCGAGGATCTCAAGCATGGCAACCAGGCCGTCGAGGCGCACGCGCGCTCGGAGCTGGGCCTGATCAAGCCCGGCGAGACGTTCTATCAGGTGGTCAATCCCGATCCGCGCGCGGCGGCCGCGCCGGCGGCGGCCGCCAGTGCCCATGGCGGCTGACGCGCTGTGGTGCATCGTGCCGGCGGCCGGACGCGGCACGCGCTTCGGCGGCGAGGTACCCAAGCAGTACGCCGACCTGCTCGGGCGCCCGCTGCTGCTGCATACGCTGCAGCGCCTGGCCGCGCATCCGCGCGTGGCCGGCCTGATGGTGGTGCTGGCGGCCGATGATCAACGCTGGCCGGGCCTGACCGCGATCGCCGGCAAGCCGGTGCTGGTGGCCGCCGGAGGTGCCGAGCGCGCGGTTTCCGTGCTGGCCGGCCTGCGCGCGTTGCCGTCAGCGATCGCGGCGGCTGATTGCGTGCTGGTGCACGACGCCGCCCGGCCGCTGCTGCGCGCCGACGATCTCGATCGCCTGATCGACCTCGGCGTCCGGCACGCGGTCGGCGCGATCCTGGCCGCGCCGGTACGCGATACGCTCAAGCGCGCCGGAGACGATGGCGTCGTCGCCGCGACCGTGCCGCGTGCCGGGTTGTGGCGCGCGCTGACGCCGCAGCTGGGACGCCGCGGCGATCTCGATCGCGCCCTGTCCGCCGCCGCACAAGCCGGGATCGCGGTGACCGACGAGGCGATGGCGCTGGAACGGATCGGGCTGTACCCGCTGCTGGTCGAGGGCAGCGACGACAACCTCAAGATCACCACCCCGGCCGATCTGGCCTATGCCGCGTTCCGGCTGTCGCTGCAAGGTGAATCGCAGGCATGATCGTGGCCATCCGGGCGCAGGAGTCGTCCGCGCACAAGGCGCTCGCATGAACATCCGCATCGGCCAGGGTTTCGATGTCCACGCCTTCGGGCCCGGTGATCACGTGATGCTGGGCGGTGTGCGCATCGCCCATGATCGCGGCCTGATCGCGCACTCCGACGGTGATGTGGTGATCCACGCGTTGTGCGACGCCCTGCTCGGCGCACTGGCGCTGGGCGATATCGGTCGCCATTTCCCGCCCGGCGACGCGCGCTGGAAAGATGCCGACAGCCGCGTCCTGCTGCGCGAGGTCGCGGCGATGCTCGATGCTCGCGGTCACCGGCTGGGCAACGCCGATGTCACGGTGATCTGCGAGCATCCCCGGGTCGCGCCGCACGTCGCGGCGATGGCTGCCGGCCTGGCCGCGGATATCGGATGCGATCCGGGCGCGCTCAGCATCAAGGCCACCACCAGCGAGATGCTGGGCTTCACCGGTCGCGGCGAGGGCATCGCCGCGCTCGCGGTCGCACTGATCGTTGCAAATGCATAAACACACATTTCAAATGGGTACGAAACGTTCGCAAGGCGATTCCGGGGATTGTCCGACGGGCCATCCGGAACCGCGGTCGCAGGCCGTTTCGCGTTGAGCGCGTTGCCGTACGCCCATGGCGGACCGCCGCTGATCGCGCAGTTGCGGGCGACACCCGCGGACTTCGTGGTCGAGGAAGTGCTTGGCTACGATGCCGACGGCGACGGCGAGCACGTCCTGTTGACGGTCGAGAAGACCGGCGCCAACAGCGAATGGGTGGCGCGCGAACTGGCGCGCTACGCCGGAGTGGCGCCGCTGGCGGTGGGCTACGCCGGCATGAAGGATCGTCACGCCGTCACCCGTCAGAGCTTCAGCGTGCAGCTGGGCGCCCAGGCCGAGCCGGACTGGGCGGCCTTCCCGCATGCCGAGGTGCGCGTGCTCGCCAGCGCGCGCCATCGCCGCAAGCTCAAGCGCGGCGCGCTGGCCGGCAACCGCTTCGCGCTGGTGTTGCGCGACGTGCAGGGTGATCGCGATGCCGCCGAACGCGTCCTCGCCGCAATCGCGGCGCGCGGCGTACCCAACTATTTCGGCGAGCAGCGCTTCGGTCGCGGCGGCGCCAATGTCGAGCGCGCGCAGGCGATGTTCGCCGGCAGGCGCGTCGATCGCACGCTGCGCGGATTGCTGCTTTCGGCCGCGCGTGCCGAGATCTTCAACGCCGTGCTGGCCGCCCGCGTCGAACGCGCGGCGTGGGACGCGCCGCTCGCCGGCGAGTTGTGGAGCCTCGCCGGCTCGCGCAGCTGGTTCGGGCCGGAACCGTGGAACGACGCGCTGGCCGCCCGACTGGCCGCGTTCGACATCCATCCCTCGGGGCCGCTGTGGGGTGACGGCCCATACCCCGCGGCCGAGGCCGTTGCAGCACTGGAGCAGGCGATCGCCGCGACGCTGCCCGATCTCTGCGCCGGTCTGGTCGCGGCGGGCCTGCAGCAGGAGCGGCGCGCGTTGCGGCTGCATCCGGCGACATTGGAATGGAGCTGGCGCGAGGATGCCGCGCTGGAGCTGCGCTTCACCCTGCCGGCCGGCGCCTATGCCACCGTGGTCGTGCGCGAGCTGGCCGCGGTCTGAGGATTGCGATGCCGGGACGGCCGGCAGGCACGGGAGTGCCGGCGGCCCGCTGCTTCAGCGTGCGTGCTGCAGCAGCACCAGCACGGCACCGGTGCCCCCTTGCGCCGAGGGCGCCGAAGCGAACGCCACCACGTCGGCGCGCAGCCGCAGCAGGCGATCGGTCAGCACCTTGAGCACCGGCCCGCCGCGCGAACGCAGCCCCTTGCCGTGGATGATGCGCACGCAGGTCTGGCCCTCGCGGTGGCACTCGGCGAGGAAATCGGTGATCGACGCGCGCGCGGCGGCGGCATTCATCTGGTGCAGGTCGAGCTCGGCCTGCACCGCGTACGCGCCGCGCTTGAGGCGCTTGAGCAGGCGCGGATCGCGACCGGTGCGCAGATAAGCCAGTTCCTCGCCCACCTCGAGCAGCGCCGGGTCGATCGCATGCGTCAGCAGCTCGGTCGTCACCGCCGTTTCGTCGGCCTCGCGCATGCGCGCGCGCGGTGCCGGCGGCGGGCGCCGCGGCGCAACGACCGCGAGCTTGCGCGGCAACGGCCGCACGTTGCCGACCGCCTCGCGGAACAGGCGTACGGCGTCGGCATCCGGAGGCGGTACGGATTTGCGGGCCATGGCTGAAACCTAGCAGCTGAAGGGTGCGCGCGGGAGGTCTCGGCGACACGGCCAAATCCGCTAAACTCGATCAGCGATCGGCGCTGACGATGGCAGCGCGCCCGTGGGGCGCCGGTGAAACGCGCCGCGAGCGGGGTCCGATGCGAGTTCTGGTCAGCAACGACGATGGCGTGGACGCGCCTGGTATCCGCCTGCTCGCGGAGCGCCTGCGCGTGCTGGGCGACGTGGTCGTGGTCGCGCCCGACCGCGACCGTTCCGGCGCCAGCAACTCGCTGACGCTGGATCAGCCGATCCGCGTGCTGCGCATGGACGACGGCCGCTATCGCG
>JAJYTG010000049.1 GCA_021793195.1 Pseudomonadota bacterium | reverse complement strand
GCCGCGCCTACCGCTATGCCGCGATCAGCCTGGCGTTCTCGCTGCTGGGATCGCTGGTCGGCTATGCGCTCGGCTACTTCGCGTTCGATCTGCTGCAGCCGCTGCTGACGCATCTGGGCTGGATGGATGCCATCGACCGGCTGGTGCTGGAACTGCGCGCCGATGTGGTGCTGCATCCGTGGACGGCGTTCTGGCTGCTGGTCGCCGCCGGCTTCACGCCGGTGCCGCTGAAGCTGTTCACCTGGGCGGCCGGCATCGTCGGCGTGCCGCTGGCGGCCTTCGTCGCCAGCATGGTGGTCGGCCGCGGCAAGCGCGTGTTCCTGCTGGCATTCCTGGTGCGGCTGATGGGTCCGCGTGCGGAAGCGTTCCTGCGGCGCTGGATCGAGTGGATCGGCTGGGGCGCGCTGGCGCTGCTCGGTGCCGCAGCGCTGTGGTGGTTCGGGTGGCGCTGAGGGCCGCTATGCTTGCCGGCATGACCTTGCGCACCACCGCGTCGCGTCTTGCCGTGATCGCCGGACTGCTGGCGCTGCTCGCCGGCTGCGCCGAGCCGCGCGTGATCGCCGTGCGCCGGATGGCGGGTCCGCCGCCGGTGCGCGGCATCGAGCCGGCGCAGGGTCGTTATCGCGTGGTGGCCGGCGACACGCTCTACAGCATCGCCTTCCGCCACGGCCTGGACTACCGCGCGCTGGCGTGGATCAACGGCATCGCGCCGCCGTTCACGATCTATCCCGGCGAGGAAATCCGGTTTTCCGGGAAGCCGGCAGCACCCGCGGCCGGCGTGCGGTCACCGGCGCCGCGCCCGCTGCCGCCCGCACGCCCGGCACCGTCGGCGGGGCCGGTCTCCGCCGCGGTCACTGCGCCGGCGCCGGCTGTCCCCGCATCCGCGCCGGTCAGCGCGGCGGTAACGTCGGCGGCCATGCCGGCTGCGGCATCGACAGCGATCGCCGCGGCCACACCGGTGCAATCGCCGCCCGCGCCATCCCGCCGGGTCGACGGCATCGCCTGGCGCTGGCCGACCGACGGCGCGATCCTCGACCGTTACCAGGCCAATGATCCCGGCCGCCAGGGCATCGACCTCGGCGGCCGCAGCGGCCAGCCGGTCTATGCCGCCGCCGACGGCGTGGTGGTTTACAGCGGCAACGGCCTGATCGGCTATGGCGAGCTGATCATCATCAAGCACTCCGACAGCTACCTGTCGGCCTACGGCCACAACCGCGTGCGCCTGGTCAAGGAAGGCGAGCGCGTGCGTGCCGGCCAGGAAATCGCCGAGATGGGCTCTTCGGGCGCGCCGCGGGTCGAGCTGCACTTCGAGATCCGGCGTGACGGCAAGCCGGTCGACCCACTCGATTATCTGCCGCCGCGCTGATCGCGCATGGCGGATCAGCCGGGCAGGATGAAGGCCACGACCACCGCGCGGTCTTCGCCGGCCAGCACGGCGTAGGTGCGCGCCGCGGCGGCGTTGTCCATCACCTCGCAGCCGATGCCGCGCCCCAGCAGTGCGGCCATCACCGCGGCCGGCGGAAAACGCTGGCGCTCGCCGGTGCCCAGCAGTACCACGTCCGGCCCTAGCGCCAGTGCCGGCTCCAGCGCGGCCGGATCAAGGGCCGCAACGTCGGTCACCGGCCAGTCCTCGATCACGCGATCGCGGGCGAGGATGAAGCTGCGGGTCAGCTCGCGGTCGCCCAGCGTGATGCGGTCGGTGCCGACGCGGCGCACGAACAGATAGGAACCGGGATGCTGCAGCGTCAGGTCCATCGCGTCAGCGCGGCAGCGCCAGCCGTGGCGCATCGGGATTGCGTCGGTACAGCGCGGCGACGTGGCCGATCTGCTGCACCAGCTCGGCGCCGCTGGCGGTCAGCAGCGCATCCACCTGCGCGCTGCGCTCGGCGCGGTCGGCGCCGGCCAGCCTGACCTTGACCAGTTCGTGATGATCGAGCGCGCGGCCCAGCTCGGCGAGCACGCTGTCGGTGATGCCGCGGGCACCGAGCAGGATCACCGGTTTGAGGGGGTGCGCGCTGCTGCGCAGATAGCGGCGTTGGGAGGCGGAAAGCGGCATGGTGTCGCGGCCGGACCAGGGTGGGGAAGGGCGGAAAAGGTATCATGCCCGCCCGCTTCATCGGCATGATCATGGTTCGCAGCAAGAGCAGTTCGCGCTGGTTGCGCGAGCATTTCGACGATCCCTACGTCAAGCGCGCCCAGGCCGAGGGCCTGCGCTCGCGCGCGGCGTACAAGCTCGACGAGCTGATCGAGCGCGACCGCCTGCTCAAGCCCGGCATGACCGTGGTGGACCTGGGCGCCGCGCCCGGCGGCTGGTCGCAGGTGGTGCGCCAGCGTCTGGGCGACAGTGGCCGCCTGCTGGCGCTGGACATCCTGCCGATGCAGGGCATCGCCGGCGTCGAGTTCATCGAAGGCGACTTTCGCGAAGCCGAGGTGCTCGCGCGTCTCGAGGTCCTGCTGGATGGCGCGCGCGCCGACCTTGTGCTGTCGGACATGGCCCCCAATATGACCGGTGTGGCTTCCGTCGATCAGGCACGCGTGATGCATCTGGCCGAATTGACCGCCGATTTCTGTCGCGGCTGGTTGCGACCGGGCGGCGCACTTCTGATCAAGCTGTTCCAGGGCGCCGGTTTCGACGATTACGTCCGCGACTTGCGCCGCGACTTCGCGCGCGTGACGATGCGCAAACCCAAGGCTTCACGTGCGCGTTCACGCGAAGTCTACGCGCTGGCGACCGGCTTCCGCGGCGGTCTCCGGCCTCCGAGCGAGTGACGTTATGAACGACATGGCCAAGAACCTCCTGCTGTGGCTGGTGATCGCGGTGGTGCTGCTCACCGTGTTCCAGAGCTTCGCGCCGCAGGGCGGATCGACGCAGCCGATGACCTACACCGAGTTCGTGCAACAGGTGCAGGACAACAACGTCACCGCGGTCACCATCAGCGCCAGCAACCCGCCGGCGATCAGCGGCAAGCTGCGCGACGGCAGCCCGCTGCACACGGTCGCGCCGTTCTTCGACGACAGTCTGATGCCCAAGCTGCTCAAGCACGGCGTGCAGGTCACCCAGCAGCCGGCCGACAGCGGCAACATCCTGTGGAAGATCCTGCTCGACTGGGTGCCGTTCCTGATCTTCATCGGCATGCTGATCTGGTTCATGCGCCAGATGCAGTCGGGCGGTGGCGGCCGCGGCGCGATGTCGTTCGGCCGCTCGCGCGCCAAGCTGCAGGGCGAGGATCAGGTCAAGGTCACCTTCGCCGACGTCGCCGGCTGCGACGAGGCCAAGGAGGACGTGCGCGAACTGGTCGAGTTCCTGCGCGATCCCGGCAAGTTCCAGAAGCTGGGCGGGCGCATCCCGCGCGGCGTGCTGATGGCCGGTCCGCCCGGTACCGGCAAGACCCTGCTGGCGAAGGCGATTGCCGGCGAGGCCAAGGTGCCGTTCTTCTCGATCTCCGGCTCCGACTTCGTCGAGATGTTCGTCGGTGTCGGTGCCGCGCGCGTGCGCGACATGTTCGAGCAGGCCAAGAAGCACGCGCCCTGCATCATCTTCATCGACGAGATCGACGCCGTCGGCCGCCATCGCGGCGCCGGGCTCGGCGGCGGTCACGACGAGCGCGAGCAGACGCTCAACCAGCTGCTGGTCGAGATGGACGGCTTCGAGGGCAACGAGGGCATCATCGTCATCGCCGCCACCAACCGTCCCGACGTGCTCGATCCGGCGCTGCTGCGCCCGGGCCGCTTCGACCGCCAGGTGGCGGTGGGCCTGCCCGACGTGCGCGGCCGCGAGCAGATCCTGCGCGTGCACATGCGCAAGGTGCCGGTCGCGGCCGACGTCGAGCCGATGGTGATCGCACGCGGCACGCCGGGCTTTTCCGGCGCGGATCTCGCCAACCTGGTCAACGAGGCGGCGCTGTTCGCCGCGCGCGAGAACACCCGCGACGTCGGCATGAGCCACTTCGAGCGCGCCAAGGACAAGATCATGATGGGCTCGGAGCGGCGCTCGCTGATCATGAGCGAGGCCGAGAAGAAGCTCACCGCCTACCACGAGGCCGGCCACGCCATCGTCGGCCTGTCGGTGCCGGACCACGATCCGGTGCACAAGGTCACCATCATCCCGCGCGGCCGCGCGCTGGGCGTGACCATGTTCCTGCCCGAGCAGGACCGTTACAGCTACAGCAAGACTCATCTCGAGAGCCGCCTCGCCAGCCTCTACGGCGGCCGCGTCGCCGAGGAGCTGATCTTCGGTGCCGACAAGGTCACCACCGGTGCCAGCAACGACATCCAGCGCGCCACCCAGCTGGCGCGCGACATGGTCACCAAGTACGGCCTCAGCGAGGAACTCGGCCCGATGACCTACGGCGAGGAGGAGGACGAGGTCTTCCTCGGCCGCTCGGTCACCCAGCACAAGACGGTGTCCGAGGCCACCGCGCGGCGCATCGACGAGGTGATCCGCAACGTGATCGACACCGCCTACACCAGCGCGCGCGGCATCCTCACCGAAAAGATGGACATGCTCAACGCGATGGCCGAGGCGCTGCTGCAGTACGAAACCATCGACAGCGGCCAGATCACCGCGATCATGGCCGGCCGCGAGCCGGGCCCGCCGCGTGACTGGGCGCGAGATGCCAATGCCGGCGGTGACGCCGGCGCGGCGGGAGGCAGCGCGCGCGGCGCCGACGGCATCGGCCGTCCCGGACCCACGGGCGGCGTGGTGACGCCTGCCGGCAGTCCGCCCTGAGCGTGCTCGACTTCGATCCGGCCGCACGCAGTCTCGATTGCCGCGGTCGCCGGCTGTCGCTCGACCAGCCGCGCATCGCCGGCATCGTCAACGTCACCCCCGACTCGTTCTCCGACGGCGGCGAGCATGCCGATGCCGCCAGCGCCATCGCCCACGGCCTGAGGCTGGCGGAGCAGGGCGCCGACCTGCTCGATATCGGCGGTGAATCCACCCGCCCGGGCGCGCAGCCGGTGTCGATCGAGGACGAACTGCGCCGGGTGATCCCGGTGATCGAGGCGCTGGCGGCGCGCTGCGCGCTGCCGATCGCGATCGACACCAGCAAGCCCGAGGTGATGCGCGCCGCGGTCGCGGCCGGCGCCGGATTGATCAACGACGTTTGCGCGCTGCGCCGCCCGGGCGCGCTCGAGGCGGCGGCTGAACTGGGCGTGCCGGTGTGCCTGATGCACATGCAGGGCGAGCCCGGCAGCATGCAGGACGATCCGCGCTACGACGACGTCGTCGGCGAGGTGCACCGGTTTCTGACCGATCGCGTGTTCGCCTGCGAACTGGCCGGCATGCCGCGCGGTCGCGTGCTGGTCGATCCGGGTTTCGGCTTTGGCAAGACGCTGGCGCACAACCTCGCCCTGATCGGCGCGCTCGAACGCTTTCGCGGTCTTGGTGCCGGCCTGCTGGTCGGGCTGTCGCGCAAGGCGATGATCGGCGCGCTGACCGGGCGCGACGATCCGCGTGACCGTGCGGTCGGCTCTGCCGCCGCGGCGCTGGTCGCGGCCCAGCGCGGCGCCGACATCGTGCGCGTGCACGACGTGACGGCGACGCGCGATGCGCTGCGCGTGGGTCTGGCGGCACCCGCCGTGGCTGCTGCGGCCCCGGCGAAAGCGAAGGCGCCGCGCTGGGGCGACGACGACTGACCCATGGCGCCGCTGCCGCGCGCGATGCGGCTGCCGGACGCTCGGCCAAGGGGATAAGCTTCGCCACCATGATCGAGTCCCGAACCCCGAGTCCCGAATCCAGCCGCTTGTTCGGCACCGACGGCATCCGCGGCCGCGTCGGCGACTGGCCGATCACTGCCGAGTTCATGCTCAAGCTCGGTCGCGCGGCCGGCGAGGTGCTCGGTCGCGACGGTCGTGCCACGGTACTGATCGGCAAGGACACGCGCGTCTCCGGCTACATGTTCGAATCGGCGCTGGAAGCCGGCCTGGTCGCGGCGGGGGCCGACGTGCGCCTGCTGGGGCCGATGCCGACTCCAGCGGTCGCCTGGCTGACGCGGGCGCTGGGTGCCAGCGCCGGCATCGTGATCAGCGCCTCGCACAACCCTTATCTCGACAACGGCATCAAGTTCTTTTCCGCTGCCGGAGAAAAACTCGACGACGCCAGCGAGCGCGCGATCGCCATGGCGACCGCCGCGCCGTTCGTCACCGTGGCCGCCGAGCGGCTCGGCAAGGCGGCGCGCATCAGCGATGCCGCGGAACGCTACACAAGTTTCTGCCGCTCCACCGTGGCCGCCGATTTCAGTCTGCGCGGCCTGCGCATCGTGCTCGACTGCGCGCATGGTGCGACCTACCAGGTGGCGCCGCAGATCTTCGCCGCGCTGGGCGCCGGGTTGAGCACGATCGGTGTCGCGCCGGACGGCTTCAATATCAATGCCGGCGTCGGCACGATGCATCCCGAGGCGCTGGCTGCCGCGGTGCGCAGCGCGGGTGCCGATCTCGGCATCGCCTTCGACGGTGACGGCGATCGCGTGCTGATGGTGGATGCCGACGGCGCGCTGGCGGACGGCGATGATCTGCTCTACATCCTGGCCCGCGACCTGCACGCGCGCGGCACGCTGCGCGGCCCGATCGTCGGCACGCTGATGAGCAACCGCGCGCTGGAGACGGCGATCGTCGCGTTGGGTCTGCCGTTCGTGCGCGCCGACGTCGGTGACCGCCACGTGCAGCGTGCCCTGCGCGAGGGTGGCGGCGTGCTGGGCGGCGAGGCTTCCGGGCACCTGTTGTGCCTGGATCGCACCACGACCGGTGACGGCATCGTTGCCGCGCTGGCGGTGCTCGAGGCGCTGGCGCGCAGCGGCGAGACGCTGGCCGCCGCGCGCCAGCGCCTGGCCAAGCTGCCGCAGCGCACCGTCAACGTGCGCGCGGCCGGAGGCGCCGCGCTGCTGGCCGCGCCCGGCGTGCGGCAGGCGCTGGCGACGGCGCAAGCCACGCTGGCGGACCGCGGCCGCGCGTTCTTGCGGCCCTCCGGTACCGAGCCGCTGCTGCGGGTCACGGTCGAGGCGCCGGACGCCGCCGAGGTTGATCGCCTGGTCGCGGTTCTGGCGGCCGCCGTGACTTCGGCGGCATGCCTGTCGTCCGGCGAGGCTCCGACATGAAGCAGATTCCCACCCTCGACATCCGTCGCTACGAGCACGACCGCGCGACATTGGTCGCCGAACTGGGCGCGGCCTATCGCGAATTCGGCTTCTGCTGCATCGGCGGACACGGCATTCCGCAGGCGCTGATCGACGGCGCCTACGAGGCGTTCCGGCGCTTCTTCGCGCTGCCCGCGGAAACCAAGATGCGTTACCACGTGCCCGGCGGCGGCGGCGCGCGCGGCTACACCCCGTTCAAGGTCGAGACCGCCAAGGACAGCCAGTACCCGGATCTCAAGGAGTTCTGGCACATCGGCCGCGAGATTGCGCGTGATTCGAAATACGCCGGTGTGATGCCCGCCAACCTGTGGCCGAGCGAAGTCCCCGGTTTCCGCGAGCACGGCTACGCGTTATACCAGGCGCTGGACCAGCTGGGCACGCGCGTGCTGCGCGCGCTGGCCCTGCACATCGGTCTTCCGGAGCACTGGTTCGACGACAAAGTCGACCAGGGCAACTCGATCCTGCGTCCGATCCACTACCCGCCGATCGAGAACGGCGACGTACCCAACGTGCGCGCCGGCGCGCACGAGGACATCAACTTCATCACTCTGCTGGTGGGCGCCAGCGCGGAAGGACTCGAGGTGCTGGGTCGCGACGGTCGCTGGATCCCGGTCACTACCCGCGGTGACGCGATCGTGGTCAATATCGGTGACATGCTGCAGCGCCTGAGCAATCACGTGTACCCCTCGACCACCCATCGCGTGGTCAATCCGCCCAATGCCAACGCAAGCAAGCCGCGCTACTCGGTGCCGTTCTTCCTGCATCCCAATCCCGATTTCCTGATCAACGTGCTGCCGGCCTGCGTCAGCGCCGACAATCCGAGTCGCTACCCGCAGCCGATCAGCGCGCACGACTACCTGCTCGAGCGCCTGCGCGAGATTCGCCTGATCTGATCCATCCGCGGCGCGCCGGCCGGCGCTAGGAATTCCGCCATGCCGACCGTTCCGCACAGCGAAAAGCACTTCAACGCCTCCGACAGCGTGCGCGACGTGGTGATCGGCATGGCCGACGGCCTGACCGTACCGTTCGCGCTGGCCGCCGGCCTGTCCGGTGCGGTGGCCGCCAGCCGCCTGATCGTCACCGCCGGTGTGGCCGAGATCGCCGCCGGCGCGATCGCGATGGGCCTGGGCGGCTATCTGGCCGCGCGCAGCGACGCCGAGCACTACGCCAGCGAGCGCCGGCGCGAGCAGCGCGAGGTGATCGAACTCGGCGCGCACGAGGAAGACGAAGTCGTCGAGATCTTCGACCGCTACGGTCTGACCCGCCAGGACTGCGAGCCGATCCTCGCCGCCTTCCGCCGCGACCACGACGCCTGGGTCGATTTCATGATGCGCTACGAGCTGGGCCTGGAGCCGCCGCAGCCGGGCCGGGCACTGCGCAGCGCCCTGACCATCGGCGGCGCCTACATCGCCGGCGGCCTGGTGCCGCTGCTGCCGTACATGCTGGTCGCCGGCGTCGAGCGCGCGCTGGCGGTCTCGGTCGTCGCCACCCTGGCCGCACTGGCTGCTTTCGGCGCGCTCAAGGGCCGCCTCACCGGCGCCGGCGCCTTGCGCGGGGCGCTGCAGACGGTGGTGATCGGGGGACTGGCCTCGTCGGCGGCCTTCACCCTGGCCCGGCTGATCGGTGCGTGACGCAGATCGCAGGGAGCCGGTCGCTGCGGGCCGTCTTCCCGGCATCCGCTGAGGACCCTTGATGGTTGCAAGCCGTCATCGGCGCAGGTCGTCCGTGCGCTACCTGGCGATCGGCGCATCCGCCATCACGCAGCGATTGCCGCCCTGCTTCTTGGCACCGTACATGGCGTGATCGGCTTCGCGGATCAGGTGCTGGCCCTCGTCACCGTGTTCGGGATGGACGGCAATGCCGATGCTCGCGGTGGTGCGCAGGCTGTGGCCGTCCACCACGAAGGGCTGCTGCAGGGCGGCGCGGATCTTCTCGGCCACGGTCACGGCGTGCGACGTCAGCTTGATGGCGGTCAGCAGCACGACGAACTCGTCGCCGCTCATGCGCCCGACGGTGTCGGATTCGCGCACGCAGCCGGTGATGCGCTGGGCGACCTCGTGCAGCAGTCGATCGCCGACACCGTGCCCCAGCGTGTCGTTGACCTGCTTGAAGGTATCGAGGTCGATGTAGAGCAGCGCGAGGTGCTCCTGTTCGCGGTGGGCGCGCGCCAGCGCCGTCCGCAGACGGTCGTCGAACAGCTTGCGATTGGGCAGATGGGTCAGCGCGTCATGCTGGGCGATGTGCCGCAGCCAGGTCTCGGCCTGCTTGCGCTCGATGGCGGCGGCCACCTGGGTGGACACGAATTGCAGCAGCTGCTTGTCCTGGTCGGTGTAGCGCACGCTGCCCGAATAGCTCTGCACCACCAGGGCGCCGAGGGTGCCCTTCTGCGCGATCAGCGGCACACCCAGCCAATCCAGTGACTCGCGACCGACGATGGGTCCGACGCGGTCGGACAGCGTCGCGCCGGAGCCGGGCGTCAGCAGCAGGGCCTGACCGCTGTGGATGACCTCGGCGCTGAGCGTGCCGGAGTCGAGTTTCATCGGCGCCGGGGCCTCGTCGTGCTCATCGACGAAGTAGGGGAAGCTCAGCTCATCCTTGCCGGCGTCGTACAGCGTGACGAAGAAATTGCGGGCCGGCAGCAGTCCGCCGATGATGGCGTGGATGCGCCGGAACAGGGCCAGCAGGTCAGCGGCCGTGTGCGCGGCTTCGGAGATGGCCAGCAGCGCCGCCTGCACCGACTCGGCGCGCTTGCGCTCGGTGATGTCGCGCGCCACGGCGATGCGCAGGCCGTCGGCCTCGGACCAGCGCGCGGACCACATGATGTGGACGATCTGGCCGTCCTTGCGCAGGTAGCGGTTCTCGAAGTGCGGGTTGGGCGCGCCGGCCATGATCTCGGTGGCCGCGGCCAGGGTGCGGGCGCGGTCGTCGGGGTGTACCAGCTCGATCATCGGCCGGCCGATCAGTTCGCTGGGCGTGTAGCCGAGGATGCGCTCGCAGGCGGCGCTGACGAACACGAAGCGACCCTCGGCGTCGACCACGCACACGGCGTCGACCAGCAGGTCGAGAACGTGATCCAGGCGGCTGAGGATAGACCTTTCCATGCGGATACTCTGACAGCAGTCGCTCGGGGCGTGCGTGCGCTGGATAGGCGGTCAGTGAACGATTGTGCCGCGAGCGAGTCTCAAGACAATCCTATGACAGTGCGGGGTGCGTCATGAGCAGGCAGGCATCGGGCTGGAGCAAGACGGGTGCCGCGGTCATCGTGGTGGCCGTGATCGGAGTCGGCGCGTATCTGGCGCACCGGGCGATGGTCGCGAATACGCCGCCATTGGCGCCTGCGCCCGCGCCCGCTTCCACGGCATCGGCCGCGCCATCGATCCGCTACCCCATCGCGCAGGCCGGGTCCGGGCCGGCGTCCGCGGCCACGACGCCGTTGCCGGCGCTGGATCAGAGCGACACGAGCGTGGTCGATACGCTCGCGGCCCTGGCCGGCGGGGCCGATCTGCGCGCGCTGCTGGTGCCGCGGCAGATCATCGCGCGGATCGTGGCGACCATCGATGCGCTGCCGCGGCACGCGATCGGCTCGCGCATCCTGCCGCTGCAGACGCCGCAGGGCGCGTTCCTCACCGATCAGGTCGGCGGCGTCACCGTGATCAGCGACCGCAATGCCGCGCGCTATGCGCCGTACATGCGGGTCGTCGACAGCGTGGATCCGAAGGCGCTGGTCGCCTGGTACGTGCGGTTCTACCCGCTGTTCCAGCAGGCCTATCGGCAGCTCGGTTACCCCAAAGGCTACTTCAACGACCGCCTGGTCGCGGTGATCGACGACCTGCTGGCCGCGCCCGATCTGGCGCAGCCGCCCGCGCTGGAACTGCAGCACGGGCATTACGTGTACGTCGATCCCGCGCTGCAATCACTTTCGGTTGGTCAGAAGCTGCTGATCCGCGTCGGCCCTGCCGATGCGGCGCGCATCAAGGCCAAGCTGCGCGCGATCCGCGCCGATCTCGTCGGCGAGGCGCTGCCCCCGACGCCGCCGTCGCACTGAGCGGAGTGGTGTCGCGCCGACTGTTGCGGCGCAGCGAGTCCAGTGCGGCGCGCGGCGTATCATCCCGGGAGCTGCACAGGGTGTGCAGCGGCACAGTTCAAGCATTTGCCTGGAGACGCCACATGATTACTTCATGCCGTTCGCGGGCCACGTTGCTGGCCGTCGGTTTGGGTTTCGCCGTCGTTGCCACGTCGGTGCAAGCCGCGGACAAGCTCGTCGGGAACGCCGATGCCGGACAGGCCGAGGTGTCCTCGGTCTGCGCCGCCTGCCACGGCGCGGACGGCAATTCGACCGACCCGCAGTACCCCAAGCTGGCCGGTCAGCACGCGGCCTACATCGAGCATCAACTGGCGTCGTTCCAGAGCGGCAAGCGGAGCAACTCGATCATGTCGGGCATGGCCGGCATGCTGTCGAAGCAGGACATCGCCAACGTGGCCGCCTACCTGTCGCAGCAGAAAACCTCGCCGGGGCCGGTGGACACCGATCAGGCCGCGCTCGGAAAGTCGATCTACGACAACGGCATCGCCGCGGCCGGGCTGCCCGCCTGCGAGTCCTGTCATGGCCCCAAGGGCCTTGGCGACAGTGCCAAGCTGTATCCGCGCATCGCCGGCCAGCACGCCCAGTACGTGGTGCAGGTGCTGACCGGCTGGCACAACGGCCAGGCCTGGGGCGATGGCCCGCACGCCAAGCTGGCGCTGTCGGTGGGCCAGAAGCTGACCGTCGAGCAGATCCACGCCATCGCGGCCTATGTGCAGGGCATGAATGCGGTGCAGTGATCGACCGGCTGGCGATGTTCGAGGCTGCATCGCGGCGGGTCGAGCCCGCGGGCCTGAGGCGATCCGGGTCGCCGTGCCGATTCCTCGCAGCGTTTGTCGTGCCTCACGAAACAAGAAGCCGCGGCATCGATGGACGCCGCGGCCTGCATGAAGCTCCCGGCACGTCGGGGCTCGTCATTCTGGCGAGAGCGCGGTCATCCGCCGCTCGCCGCTGCCAGCCACCGCTCGCGCGGTGGTGTGCCGAGCAAGCCCCTGCCGAGCGGGGTTACTTGGCCCGGCTGATGGTGAACTTGCCGATGCTGATGCCGAGATCGACGCCCTGGCCCGCGCCGGCCAGCGCCAGCGAGACGGTGCCCTTGGTCAGGATCTGCGCGGTGCCGGATTTCACCAGGCCCGCGTTGGCTTCGCCCTGCGCATAGGAACCGAGCACATCGTCGATGGTGTGCACATCGGTGAAGGTGCCGACGCCGTTGTCGATATGCGACTTGCCCGCGGTCAGGCCGACGCCCTGGGCGGCGATCTTGACATGCATGGAGCTGCCGTTGGCGCAGGTCACGAGGCCGCTGCCTTCGACATGCTTGTAGATCACCGACCAGCTGGTGGTGGAGAAATGCAGCTTGCAGTCGAGGTTTGCCTCGGCGGCTGATGCGGTCTGGGGAAGCATCGCGCCGGCGGCCAGCGCGGTGACCAATCCAAGCATGGGCAGATAACGATTCTTCATGGTCTGTG
>JAJYTG010000004.1 GCA_021793195.1 Pseudomonadota bacterium | reverse complement strand
CCCAGTACAAACTGGCTGAGCTTGACCCCTTCGAGTTGCGCAGCACGAGCCAGCAGCCCTTTTTCTTCGGGCGGCAGGCGCATCTCAAGACGGTCAGTCGCAGTGTTCATGGCGCGATTCCGACAGCAATTCTGCCGTACATTGTACGACTCAATCGGCGTTTGCGCAGCTCCTCTCAAAACCAATCTCAACCGTTCCGAGCCTGATGGTCGAAGCTGCCAAAACGCCAAGCATCTTTTGCAAAAAGCATTTCTTCCCTGCTCCAGGCGAGCGATTCCATCAGGCCCTGGAATCCCAGTACCAACCTGCCACCTGCGGCCAGTCAGCGTTCGGCAAGCAAGTGAACGCCATCGCGCTGGAGCGACAGCACTCCGGCTGTTCATATTCGCAGCCGTTACAGCTGACAGATGCGTATTGACCGATCCTGGCACGCCCCCCAGACTGCCGTAAATCGTTCCGCCCGGATCCGGATGTGAAAACCCTGACCATTGGCCGCGCAGCGCGGGTCGCGTTCGTCTTCGGCCTATTGCTGCTGCTCGCCGCATGCGGCGGCGGTGGCGGTAGCGGCAGTTCGTCGAACCCCACCACCCCGACGACGCCCGGGACGACGGGATCGTTCACGCTTTCGCTGAGCCCGTCGTCGCTGGCGATCGGCGCAGGCGCGGGCATCCCCACGAGTCTAACGGTGACGCCTTCCGGGGGTTTCTCGGGTACAGTCGCGCTCAGCCTCACCAGTGCGCCGAGTGGCATCAGCATCGCACCCGCCACGGTCAGCGTCAGCGGCACGACGACCGTGCAAATCACCGTGACGCCCGCGGCGTCGGTGACCCCGGGCACCTACAGCGTGAATCTGCAGGGCACGAGCGGCTCGATCAGCGCCTCGACCGGCTTGACGCTCACCGTCGAACAGGCCCATCCGCGCTTGATCCTCGATGCATCTACGCTGGCGACCCTGCGCGCGCGCGCGGCGGCCAACACGCCGCAGTGGCAGGCGCTGAAGGCGGCGTGTGATTCCCTGATCGGCGGCACGGTCAATTACCCCACGCAGAACGCCTACCCCAATCTGCCCAACCTCGGCTCGGGCTACCAAGGCGAGTCCTACCTGCCCGCCCTGCTGAACGAGGCGATGTGCTACCAGGTGCTGGTTTCCAGCAATCCGACGGCCGCGGCGCCCTATGGCGCCAAGGCCGTGGACATCCTGATGAAGATGTCCACGCCGTACACCACCGGCAGCGGCAACCTCGGCGAGAACCCACTGGTCGATGACGGTTACGCGATCCGCTTCTACGGCGTCGGTTTCGGTCTCGGCTACGACTGGTTGTACAACCTGCTGACACCGACCCAGCGGCAACAGGTCTACACCACGGCCAATGCCTGGCTGACGGCGTTCGAGGATCCTAACGGCGCGGCCAACTTCGAGTACGCGCAGCCGCAGAGCAATTACTACGCGGGTTACTTTCACGCCAAGGCGGTGATCGCGCTGGCCACGCAGGGCGACAACTCTCAGGCCAGCGCCGAATGGAACGACTGGCTCAACAACCAGTTCTACGCGCGCGTGCAGCCGTACTACCAGAAACACCTGCTGGGCGGTGGCTGGCCCGAGGGCTTTGCGAACTATGCGCCGCTCGGCATCCTCAACATGAGCTTGCCGATACGCGAAGTGATGACCGCGACGGGCACCAACCTCATCGCCGGCAGCAGTGCGCCGTACACCTATCCGCTGGACATCGCCAACTACGTCATGCAGTTCACCTGGCCGTCGCTGAACTACTTCGACGATCGCGATACCAATCACGCTAACAGCAACACGCAGCCGCCGGGCACCCCGGCGGTGGCGATGTTCCAGCAGATCGCCGGCGAGCTGGCCTACTGGAAATCGCCCCTGGCGCCAGTGTTCAACCAGTATCTGCAGGCGGTGACGGCCGCGACGTCAAACTTCAGCCCGGCGGATCCCTGGCTGGCGTTTCTCGAAGTCGACCCCAACGCGCCGACGGCGCCGATCAACACCCTGTCGCTGTCCTACCTCGCCCCCGGCATGGGCGCGGTCGCGGCGCGATCCGACTGGACCACGGGCGCCACCTGGATGTCGTTCCGCGCCGGGCCCTACGTCAACAATCCGGCCCAGGGCGAGGAGTACTTCGACCAGGGCAGTCCCGCGCTGGTGCGCGGTGGTACGCCGCTGCTGGTCAATGCCGGCGGCTGGCTGGTGCACAACCCCAACGGCACGGCCGACGAAAACGAGGTCTACAACGACAACTACGGCTCCTTCAACGGTACGGTTTATCAGGGCAACCGGCAGCTCTACAACATTTTCTACGTGCGCAACATGAGCGGCAACACGGTGGTGAGTCCCTATGGCCAGGGCGCCTACACCACAGAAAGCAATAACGTGCGCACCCAGGTCACGGGCTTCGAGGACAGCGGGTCCTATGTCTACGTGCTCGCGACGCACCTGGAGGATATGTACCGCTCGTTCTCGGGCAGCCCAGCGGTGTCGTCCTGGACGCGTGAGATCGTCTACTTGCGGCCCAGCCGTTTCGTGGTCTATGACCGCACGACGGAGGGTAGTTCGAGCTACGACCAGTACATGGCCTGGGCCTTCCCCGCCAGCCCGGTCGCGGGCACTGCGCCGACCGGCGAGAACCTGCTGGGCGTGACCTACAACAACCAGTTCGCCGGTGCCATGACCACGGTGTTGCCGGCCAATGCCACGCTGGCCACGACACCGCTGTACCCGGGCGACAATCCGGTCAAGGTGTACCAGGTGCAGGTGCGTCCGCCCAACAGCAACGTCAATCAGCAATGGCTGACGGTGTTCGACCTGTCCCCGTCGGAATCGTTGGTGGCGGTGGATACGCCAGTGACGGTGACGCAGGGGGCGGTGACCGGCGTGCAGTTGGCAGCCAGCGACGGCAACAGCGTGGTGATCTTCAGCACCGGCACACCCGGCACGCCTGTATCCGGCACGATCAGCTACTCGGTGCCGGCTGCCGCCGCACAGCATGTGATCACCGAGTTGCAGCCCTCCACCGGCTATACGGTCTCGGTGTCCACCAGCGGTGGCACGCAGGCAGTGACGGTGAGTCCAGGTGGCAGCTATACGACCAGCGCGCAGGGCGTGCTGTACTTCAACGTGTCGGCTGCGGGTACAGTGTCCTCGTAGCCCCGGGAGTGTCTATTCGTCCTCATCCGCCGCGGTGAGGTGGGGGAAGTGCGGGGACGGGCCTGCGTTGCCCGCGCCGATC
This sequence comes from Pseudomonadota bacterium, assembly GCA_021793195.1. Lineage (GTDB taxonomy): Bacteria > Pseudomonadota > Gammaproteobacteria > Xanthomonadales > Rhodanobacteraceae > Metallibacterium. Next base: position 52,639 of record JAJYTG010000004.1, on the reverse strand, counting down.
CAGCGGACGATCATCGGGCGGCGACCGCGTTCGCGGAAGCCGCATGCATGCAGTGTCGCGACAGCGTCGCGCAGGCCCGCGTACTCGATCGAGACCGCGTGGCAGTCGGCGCCACGCGCTGCACGCAGGAGCGCGATGGCGGCGGCCCGCGGCAGGCCGCCGGTGCCCGGGCTCGACCAGAAATCACGCACGTGCAGAGTGCCATCGAGGATCTGGCAGGCGAACCAGGCGAGCGGCGGGCCGGACTCGCGCGCCGGGCTGATCAGGAGATAGCGCGTCTGCACGGCGCGGAAGGTTTCGAAGCGCCAGCGCAGGAACGCCGTGTCGCGGATAGTGAGCGGACCCGGACCATGTCGGGACGCCTGCCACAACGCATCCATCCGCGCGTCGGCCTGGTCCAGCCAGGCTGCCCGCACCCCGCGCGACATCGCCCGGCGGGCCGCACCGGGGGTATCGAGCAGCCACGCGAGCGCTGCCGACGGCCAGCGCGGCAACACGCGCTCGAGATAGCGCCGGTGGCGCAGCACGCGCACATACCGGACCAGTTCGTCGATCACTGTGTAGTCGAGCCGTCGGGCCACGGCCAGTGATTTTGGATTCGGGAACCCGTAAATCAGTTCGAAACAGTCCGCCGCCGCCTCGATGAGCGCGAACTGCATCATCAGCGCGGGGCCCAACGTCCGGTGCTGCGCAGACACTGCCATGTCCACCAGTACCCCCGCGCGGATCTCGCGGCCCCGCCACAGCATGCGGCGCGGACCGGCCGCGCAGGTGCCGATCCAGGTGGGACCTGCTTCGTGGCGCAGCAGGGTCAGAAGCGGCGCCCCGCAGGGATTGCCGAGGTAGAACCAGTCGAACTTGGCGGTATGGCGCGCCGGTCGTCCGAGGTTGTCGCGCCAGATGCCGAGGACCACTTCGCGGTCGCGCGCGCAGTCCCCGATGTGCGTCGTATAGGCAGGCCCACGGGAAGGCGCGGGGTCGCTCATGACGCGCTGTCCCAGGCGCGGGCAGCGTCTTCGGCGCCCAGCAGAAGCGGCGCCATGTGCAGGTAGCGTGTCGTGCGGCGCTTGGCCTGGATATCGCGGTAGACCGCTTGTGCCGTGGCCCCGTCGATACCCAGAGCACGCGCCAGCTCCGCGGCGGGCACGTCGTGGTCGAGAGCCCACAGTGCGAGGTCCATCTGCCGCCACGGCAGGGCAAAGTAGAACTCGTCCTGACCCTGTGCCAAGCTGTACGTGTCCGTGGTGGGCCGCGCCGTGCTGACGCATTCGGGCAGGCCAAGGTGCCGGGCCAGCGCGTAGACCTGTGTCTTGTAGAGATGCGCGATGGGCTTGACGTCGGCGGAGCCATCGCCGTTCTTGACGAAGAAGCCCTGGTCGTATTCGAGCCGGTTGGGGGTGCCGACCACGGCGTAATTCAGGCGGTCGGCGTGGTAGTACTCAAGCGTCTTGCGCAGCCGTTGCTTGAAGCTGGTGGCGGCGACGATCTGGAGATACTCGGCATGTCCGAGTGCGCGTTCGTGCAGCGCGCCGTCGGGCGATTGCGCGACCAGTTTGAAATGGTTGATGCGTCCTTGCAGGCCGCCGCTGATGGCGAGCTTCATGCGCCAGTCGCTGGCGTATCCGGGCAACGCCCGGCGCACCGCCTCGTCGCGCGCGCGGTAGCACCCGATGGCCTCCAGGGCCGGCGCGATGTCGACGGTCTCGGTGCGCACGCGCAGATGCGCAGCGAGGATCCGTGCGTTGCTGGCGCTGGCATCGGCCGAGTCGCGTTCCGGCAGGATCAGCGTCAGCACCCGCTCCGCGCCGACCGCCGCGACCGCGAGTGCCGCACAGACGGCGCTGTCGACGCCGCCGGAAATGGCGACCACGAGCCCGCGCTTGTGCAGCATGCGCGCCGTGGCTTCACGCAGCCGCGAGGCGATGCGGGCAGTTTCCTGTACATCGTCGAGGTTGAAGACGCTCCAGTCCAGCATGCTCATGAACACTCCGGGATCCACTGGTGCGTGGCGCCGGCCGATGGCATCAGGCGCCCGCCTTGCGCGCGAGGATGACGCGGATTTCTCCACCCGCATCGGCGCGCGGACGGATCTCGGCATAGGTCGTATCGCGCTGCAGGCGTCGTGCCAGTGCCGGTCCCTGGCCTGCACCCACTTCGACCGCCAGCCAGCCACCGTCCCGCAGCAGGCGCGGGGCCTCCTCGAACAGGCGCATCAGGAGGGTGACGCCGAGCGGGCCGCCATCGAAGGCCAGGCGCGGCTCATGCTGCGATATTTCCTCCGCCATGCGCTCAACCTTGGCACTGTGGATGTAGGGCGGCGCACAGATCACCAAGTCCGTCCGTCCGGCGAACGCCGGTTCAAGGAACGGCTCCAGCAGGTCGCCGGTACGGAACTGCACGCGCCCGGCAAGGCCGAGATGGGCGCCATTGCGCCGCGCGAAGGCGACCGCCTCGGCGCTCAGGTCAGTGGCATGCATGCGGACGTCTGGCCGGTGGCGGGCGATGGCATAGGCCAGGTTGCCGGAGCCGGTGCAGACATCGATGGCCAGTGGCGCGTCCGCACCGCCTGCGGGCGGCAGCAGTTCGAGTGCGGCGTAGCCCAGCATCTCGGTCTCCACGCGCGGAATCAGCGCCTGCGGCGCGCTGAGCATCTCCAAGCCCATGAAGTGCTGGCGCCCGGTGAGGTGGGCCAGCGGTTCTCCCGCGAGGCGCCGGTTGACCAGAGCCACCACGGCGTCCGTGCGTGGCCCGGGCGGCAGCGGCGGCGGTGCGTCGCGCATCGCGGCCACGGCCGAACGCGGGCTTCCCGCAGCGGTATGCCAGAGCGCGTGCAATGTGCTCTCGACCGTCTCCTCGGGCTTGTCGGGCAGCGTCACCAGGTACTGCGCAAGGCGTGCGTGCAGCACGGCATAGGTCTCGGGATTCATGGACGCTCCGTCTTGGCAGTGGCGCTCTCCAGCAGGGTGCGCTTGTCGATCTTGCCGTTGGCCGTCTTTGGCAGGTTCGGCCGCAGCACCACCAGCTGCGGCACCATGAAGTTCTCCATCAGCGCCGAGCAGCGCGCGCGGATCTCACCGCCACCCATCGTGCATTCCGGCTGCAGCACGACGTAGGCGTGCACGGCCTGGCCCAGCAGCGCGTCCTGCACGCCGATGACCGCGACTTCGCGGATGCCGTCCAGCCGCAGCATGGCGCTCTCGACCTCCACTGGGCTGACCTTTTCGCCACGCGATTTGATGATGTCGTCGCTGCGGCCGACGAAGTACAGGAACCCCTCCGCGTCCATGCGGAAATGGTCCTGCGTGCAGAGCACGTGCTCGCCGGGCCAGCGGCCGGGGCGCAGCATGTGCGCGGAGAGGTCGGGGCGGTTCCAGTAGCCCAGCATCACGTGCGGGCCGCGCACGTGCAGAATGCCGGTCGCGCCCGCGGGCACGGGCTGGCCATCGGCGCTGCGTAGGAAGACCTCCGTCCCGGGGATCGCCTTGCCCACCGATCCGGGCTTGGCGTCGAGCAGTTCGGGTTCGAGATAGCTGACGCGTTTGCATTCGGTTAGGCCGTACATCTTGTACACCAGAGCCCCCGGGAAGATTGCGCGCAGTTGTGTTGCCATCGTGTCAGCCAGCGCCGCGGCCGTGTTGGTCACGCGCGTGACCTGCGGGAAGCTCAGCGGTTCGCGGCGATGCATCGACAGCAGCATGCTGAAGATCGTCGGCACGCCCGGGAACACGGTGACGCCGAATTCCTGCATGCGCGCGAAGATCTGCGCCGGGAAGGTGAACGAGCGCTCGAGCACCAGCGTGGCGCCGAGGTGCACACTCATCAGCAGCTGGTACAGCCCGTAGTCGAAGGACAGGGGCAGCACACACAGCAGGCGATCGTCGGCACCGAGGCGCAGGTATTCGACCAGACTGCCAAGGGTGAAGACCATGGCTTGGTGCGTCTGCATCACGCCCTTGGGCTGGCCGGTGCTGCCGGAGGTGTAGATCAGTGCCGCCAGGTCAAGCGCGATCGTGGCGGCGCAGGCTGGGCGCGGCGGCGTGGCCTGCACAACCGCATCGAAGGACTCGATGCCGGGCGCGGCCGGCAGGGCGCCCGAGCAGATCACGGCCAGTCCCGGCCGCCCTTCGAGCAGCGGCAGGAACTCGTGCGCGATGTGACCGTCGCTGAGCAGCACGCGCGCGCCGCTGTCGTCGAGAATGAAGCCCAGCTTGGCGGATTTGGTCTGCGGATTAACCGGCAGGATTACCGCGCCCGCGAGCAGCGTCGCGTAGATCGACACCACGCAAGGCCAGGTGTTGTCCATGTAGATGGCGATGCGGTCGCCACGCTCTACGCCGCGATCGGCGAGCGCGGTACCGAGGCGTTGCGCGCTGTCCAGCAACTCAGCGTAGGCGTGCGGCGTGCCTTCGGTCACCACCGCGGTCTTGCCGGGATTTGCGGCGAGCGTCGTGCCGAGCAGCAGGGTCTCGTGCAGCAGGCGGATGGGACGGCTCATGTGCCGCCCTGCAGGCGCAGGACGAAGCGGACCATGTTGTCCACGCTGTCGAAGTTCTCCGGCAGCATGTCGCTGGCCTTGATCGAGAGGCCGAACTCGCCCTCCAGGAACATCACGATCTCCAGCACGCCGGTGGAGTCGATGATGCCCTGCTCGAGCAGTGACGCGCCGTTGGCGAGGTCGGACGGATTGCTGCTGAAGAGCAGGTTTTCGAGGATGTAGCCACGAATCCTGGATTCGATTTGTGCTGCCTGCTGCGACATGCGGATTCCCCTGACTTCGGTGCACGATGCGTGGCCCGGCATTCTATGCCGGCTCCTATGGCTATCCGTAGCGTTTACGAAATGTGATGTTCGGCACGAGCCAACCGACGGATGAATAGTTCATCGAGCAGCATCGTGGAGAGGATGCCGACGAAGGCCTGGTTGTCGGCGAAACCGAGTGCATCGCCACGACGACATTTGTCGAAAAGCTTGCCCACGGCCGCGGCATCAAAATAGCCGGCGGCGCGGATGCGTTCGCCGCCCAGCAGATCGGCCACGTAGTCCAGCGGCACGCCCTGATGGAAGAAGCTCTGGTGGTCGGGCGCGCGATAAGGCTGCTTGGTGCGCTGCAGGATCTGCGGCGGCAGCAGGCCATCCAGCGCGCGGCGCAGCACGTACTTCTCTCGCAGGCCACGGATCTTCCAGTGCGGCGGCAGGCGGTTGGCGAACTCGATGAGGCGGTGGTCGAGGTAGGGAAAGCGCCCTTCGATCGAATGCGCCATGCCGGCGCGATCGCCCTGCGCCGGCAGCAGGTAGGCCGCCAGCAGGGACTTGGCCTCCACGTACTGGTCGCGGGCCAATGGGCTCCACGAGCCGATGTCGGCAGGCAGGCGCTGTTCGTACCACGCCAGCGGATCCCAGGGTCCGAGGCTGGCGCGCAGCTCCGGCGAAAGGAAGCGCAGCGCACGCTGCGCGGTCGTCCAGCGCGGGGCATGCGCGAAGATGGGGCGGTCCACCGCCTCCAGCCCCTTGCCGAAGAACGACTGCGCCAGCGCGGCATGAGCCACCGGCGATGCGTCGAGATAGCCGTAGAGGCGCTCCAGAAGCCGCGGGCGCAGGCGCGAACCGGGCTGACGCGCCCAGAAGCGCCGCACCTTGGCCTCTTTGAACAGGTCGTAGCCAGCGAAGACTTCGTCCGCGCCTTCGCCGGTGAGCACAACCTTGTAACCCGTCTCGCGCACGCGCCGGGACAGTAGCATCAGGGGCGCCGCAGCCGTGCGCAGCAGGGGTGCCTCAACGTGGCGGACCAGCGTCGGGAAGACCTCGCCGATGTCGCGTGCTGTGCAGCGCAGGGTCGTATGCGCGGTGCCGAGGTGACGCACCATGGCCTCCTGGTGGGCGCTCTCGTCGAATTCAGCTTCCGCAAAGGTGATGCCGAAGGTACGGATGGGGGTGTTGGTAAACCGACTGGCCAGGGCGACGATTCCCGAGGAGTCCAGCCCGCCGCTGAGGTAGGCGCCCACCGGCACGTCGGCGCGCAGCTGCAGGCGCACGGCATCGACCAGCAAAGCGCGTAGTTCCTCAGCGGCGGCCTCGATGGAACCATGGCCATGCGCGCCGGACTCCGCGCCCGCATTCGGAAAGCGCCAATCCCAGTAGCGCGTCATCGTCTCGCGCCCGTCCGCCTCCACCGCCAGCAGGTGTCCGGCGGGCAGGCTCTGTATCCCCTGGAACAGCGTGGTGGGATCGACCGGCCCCCAGTAGCTCAGCGTCTGCACCAGGCCAAGGGGATCGAGCGTGGCCAGGTCCGGCAGCACGGCCAGCAGCGCCTTGATCTCCGAGCCGAACCACAGGCGGCCCGCCGCGCGCGCGCGGAACAGCGGGCGGATGCCGGTACGGTCGCGCGCCAGCAGCAGGCGGCGGCGCGTGGCGTCCCACAGCGCGATGGCGAACTGGCCGTTGAGCTGCTCGACGAAGGCGTCGCCATGCTGCTCGTACAGGTGGACGATGACCTCGGTGTCCGACTGGGTGTAGAACCGGTGGCCTTGGCGTTCGAGCTGCGCACGCAATTCGCGATAGTTGAAGACCTCGCCGTTGAATACCGTCCACACGGTGCCGTGTTCGTTGTGGATCGGCTGCGCGCCGGTTGCCAGATCGATGATCGACAGCCGCGCGTGCGCAAGGCCGATGCCGTCGCCGACGTGGAATCCGTAGCCGTCCGGACCACGGTGGTGCAACGTATGGATCATCGCCTCGAGTGTGCTGCGCGCGGCCGCGCTCGCCTCGCAACGACCATGGAAACCTGCGATTCCACACATGATGATGCAGAGACCCCTCGCGTAATGCCCTGCCAATTCGTTCCTGACGCGCCACAGGTTTGACGCGCTAGCCTTACAGGTTGCAGAACTCCAAGCGTAGCGCAATGATCAACCGGTTCGGCATCGAGCAGGAGCCGGCGCAGGTGCGCCTGATGCCGGCACCCTCGTCACCACGGCCGACACTCGGCGTGGCGGCAGCGATCGCGAGGGCTGGCGCGCGGTGTGGGCACGCAACTTTGGCCAGACCCCAGGCCCGCCCTTGCGGACGTATCCGCCCTGCTGCAAGGCACGATCGGTGCCAGCTCACTGTGTGCGCGCACGTATCCGCAGTCCGTGCACGAGTTCGCCGAGTTGCACCCCGCCCGCGAGCCATGCCAGCGTCCTCAACGGTTTATACGCAGCACGGAGTGCACGCCAGAAAAACGCCCGTGCCAGCCTCGGATGGTGGCGCTCCAGTAGGCGGCATCCCAGGCAGTAATCGGCTGCGGCACGTGCCCGAACCAGCAGCCGTGGCGCCATGCTGCGGGTGGCGTCATCGCGAACTCGGAGATCCTCGATGATGCGCTCGTGCATGATGGCGCGCCGGTAGCGATTGCCGGCGTGGCTCAGTTGATCGGAGCGTCCGATTTCACGGCGAAAGCCGACATGGTCGAGGTAGCCGCCGATACCGCAGCGGCACAGGCGTGCGGTGAAGTCCCAATCCTCCAGATTGCGGTATCGCACGTTGAAAGGCCCGGCGCGAAGCGCTGCCGCACGGCGCATGATCAAACCCGAGAGCCAGAACAGATCGCCATGCAGGATCGCCGGAAACAGGTCGCCGGACTCGAGCACCAATCTGCCGCGAGCACAGCCCGCAGGAGCATCGATGAGAGTGCGTGTAAGCGCACGGGGCCTGAATGCCGGAGTCCGCCAGCCAGGGTTCAATGCACGCACGATCTGTCGCATGTCCATGCGCCTGTCCGCCGACCACGCCTCGCCTTCGAGCGACAGGTACTGCATGGCCGGCACACAGCGAAACGCCTGCAGCCCGCAGGCAAGGGCATCGGGCAGCAGCGTGTCGTCGGAATCGAGGAACAGGATCCACTCACCGGTTGCCGCGCCAAGGCCCAGGTTGCGCGCGGCAGCCGGCCCGAGATTGACGGGTGTGGCCAAGCGCATGACCCGGTGATCGTCAGCGTAAGTCGCAGTCAGCAGCGCCTGCGTCGCATCGGTCGATGCGTCATCGACCACGATGACCTCAAACTCGGTCGCGGGCACGCCATCAAGAACGCTGTCGATCGCACGTGCCACGACCGTGCTGCGGTTATGGGTGGGAATGATCACGCTACAGCGCGGGCAGCGGTTGGACATACGGTTGGTCGTCGACGAACATGAACCCGAATATCTGCCTGGCCCGTCAGTCGCGCTGCTTGGGTCGTTGCCGCGCGGGCGGGTTCAGCCAATGGTCGAGGTCACGATCGATCAGTGCCGAGAGTTGTCCGATATCGGCCGCGCACTGCAGCCGCAATTGTCGATCGCGCGGATCTTCCGACGCGTGACGCGATTCCGCGCGCCTGACCAGCGCCAAAATTCGGCGTCTCGCCGAGCTCGGTACGACATGCTGTATGGCGGTCCGCACGCTCGCATGCCGGTAGCCCGCGCGCAGCAGCCGCTCGGTCCGCCCATGCCGCGGGGTTTCGTTGTGGACGCTGAACCGAGGTCGATACTCCGTATCGACGTCGAGGAATTCGAGTATTTGCCTGAACGTCCGTGCCGGTGAAGTGGCCAGATCCTCGAGCAGGATGACTTTGACGGCGTCGCGGCCGAAGACGTCGTAGTAGCGCTGAACCTGGGGCGTGAACCGGGCCATCGCCAGATAGTCGAGACAGCGCGGTACCCCCGTCGATGCCGGGATGCGACGTCCGTGGCTGCGGTCTTCGCTCGCTGCGACCGCATCATGGAAATCGGCAATGTCTTCATGCCGATGGCGCAGCAATTCGCTGTGATACGAGCGCATCCAGTCCGGTGGCGGACGCAGCATGATGAGGATGCGCGCCTGCGGACTCAGGCGTCGGATAGCGTTCGCGGCGATTTCCGAAAACAGGTAGTTCGTCGAGGCATCACCGCGCCAGCGCGCGCCCGCACTGCCGCGGTATAGCGCGAGATAGGCGTCGCGATCGCGGATGGCATCCTTTGCGCCGATGTCAAGCTCCGGGCACAGGTGATTAGGCTCCTTGACGCGTGCGTAATCGTTGTCGTCATGGGGAAAATAGATATCGTGATGCCCGCGCAGATACTCGTAAACCGAGGTCGTGCCGCACTTCGGCGCGCCGACGATGAACAGGTTCGGCATCGGACATTGCGCAGCGTCGGCGCCCACATTGGCCTCCCCGGGATCTGCCGGACGCGATTCTATGCACTTTTCGCGCGTCACCGCAGGACGGATGGGCGGGTTGGACGCCGCGACCAGCGGACGGGCTCTTGTGCGTGCCCACAGGCTGCACCGGTAGCGCGGGTGGATGCGGAGTCGACACTGACGTGGCTGAGGCATGCGCCCCGGGCGGCACGCAGCCAAGACCGCACGCGTGCAGACGCAGGCGCAGCCTTGGGCGTATGATGGAAGAAGCGGATTTTCCGGGCTTGGCCGTGCAATACGGCGCTGCAGGAAAGCGCGAGGGGCACACGGCACCGGAATTGCGGGCGGCCTGCAACAGGCACTGGCCACGCGCCGTGCTGGACGCACGGGCGTGGCGTGATCGGCGAGGGGGCGCAGATGGCAGATGACATGGTGTTCATGGGTGACCACGAAGCATCGCATGATGCCTCGCCAGTTGAGCGCGTAAGCGGGATTGGCGTCGATGAGTTCGTGCGCAGATTCCGTATTCCGCGGCGACCGGTCATCCTGACCGATGCCCTGCAGGACTGGCCGGCCCTGGGGCGCTTCACGCCGGATTACTTCAGTCGTGAATTCGCCGATCTGCCGATCCGGTGCGCTGGCAAGGACTACCGCTTGGGCGAAGCGCTGACGCTGCAGCGAAATGCGACGGCAGACCAGCCAGGACCGTATCCCTGCGCCATCACTGATTGTCGGCAGTTCATGCGGGATATTTCGCCGCGCTTCGGCTACAGCCTGCCCAACCGGCATACGCACCCGCTGGTGCCCGCGCTGCTGTTCAACTCGATCAGTCACATCGACATCTTCTTCGGCGGCGCAGGCAACAATTTCCCGTTTCCGCACTACGACTTCTTGCGCATGCACGGCTGGGTCGCGCAGGTCTACGGCGACAAGGAATTCACCCTGTTCTATCCGGGGCAAGAGCACCTGCTCTATGTGGATCCGCAACGACCTTGGCGATCGACGATGGAATCGACGAATGAACCGGACCCCGGGCGTTACCCGCTGTTCCGGCAGGCGCGAGGCAGGAAAGTCATCGTGCATGCGGGTGAGGCTTTGTTCATCCCCTGCGGAACCTGGCACGCGGTGCGCAGCCTCAATGCCAGCATCAGCGTCCTGTTCGACCAGCTCGAGTCCAGCAATTGGCGCGAGTTCCGTCAGGAAGTCGTCGCATTACGGCGCCGCGAGGGCCAGTTCATGAAGGCGCGGCTGATTGATGCCTACCTGTGGGTGCTGGGTCCGGCGATGGATGTCCTGGAATATTTCGGCGCGAATCGGCGCAAGGATTGGGGCGCGCGCTGATCCCAACGCCGCGGACGCAGCACGCGATCATCCACTCGGCGAAGTGGGCAGTCGGGAACGGGGGCGACTATGACGACGGATAAACAGGAATCGCTTGAGCAACGGCCTTCTGCTGGCATGCCAGGTCGGTCCGGCTTCACCTTGGAAAGACGCACTGGACTGCGCCTGGAGGAGTTCATTGCCAGTTATCGCAATCCGCGGCGTCCGGTGATCCTGACCGATGCTGCCGCGACCTGGCCGCTGTACAACAAGTGCTCGCCGGACTATTTCCGCGATCACTACGGGCAGCGCAAGCTGCGCGTGCATGGGCAGGACTACACGCTCGCGGCCTTGATCGACTTGCTGCAGACCTCGACTCTCGACCAGCCGGGACCTTATCCCTGCAAGTTCGAGCTCACCAGGGATTTTCCCGAACTGGTTGCCGAAGTGACTCCACGGCCACCCCACAGCTTGCCGGACCGGCAGCGCAACCCGTTACTGCCGCAACGCCTGTTCGGTCATGTCAATAATCTGGAGATCTTCTTCGGTGGTCCCGGTGGAGAGTTTCCCTATCTGCACTACGACGTGATGCGTCTGCACGCATGGATCACCCAGTTGCATGGCGACAAGGAGTTCACCCTCTACACCCCGGGCCAGGAGCATCTGCTGTACATCAACCCGGACATTCCGTGGCAGTCGAGTATCGAGGACCACCACCACCCCGATTACGGACGCTACCCGCTGTTCCGCCAGGCGAAGTCGCAGAAAGTGGTCGTGCATGCGGGGGAGACGCTGTTCCTGCCCTGCGGCTGGTGGCATACGGCGCGCAGCCTTGGGATGACGATCTCGATCGCCTTCGACCAGCTCGGCTCCGACAACTGGGGGGCTTTTGTCGGCGATGTCCGTGACGAAAGGCGGCGACTCGGCCATCCGGGCAAGGCCGCGTTGCTGGCCACCTACCTGCACTTGATCGGCCCGGTTCTCGGCGTGGCCGAACATTTCGGCGTGAACCAGACGCCGCATTGGGGCGCAAGGTGACGCAGAAGGGCGCTGCAGGGGATCTGCCGATGGAAGCCTGCGCGCTGGATCTGGCGCGCCACCTGAGGGAACAGGCCCGGGTGCACGCACAGGTGACCGCGCTGGTCGGCGGCGGACGCCGGATATCCTACGCTGAGCTGTTCGATCAGGCCGAGGCTGTCGCGGACGCTCTTGCCCGCCACGGCATGCGCCGCAACGATGCCGTGGCGATGGTCCTCGAGCGCGGGCCGGAGGCGATCGTCCTGTTGCTTGCCGTTCTTCTGGCCGGCGGAGTGAGCGTGCCGCTGGACCGAAGCTACCCTTCCGCACGCATCGCCGCCATGCTGGAAGATGCGCAGCCGGCGCTGCTGCTTGTCGCGCCGGACGCAGCCGCGCGCCTGCAGGTCGACGCCAGCCTGAGGTGCCTGGATCCCTTCGCGTTGGCAGTTCAGGGAGGAGAGCACGACGATGCCCGGCCGCGGCCGGAGATGGCCGAGTGGATCTATATCCTGTTCACCTCGGGATCGAGTGGGCGGCCGAAGGGCGTGGCCATGCGCAGCGAAGTGCTGGCCAGACTGACCGCGTGGCAGCGCTCGCACCCACGCCTCGGCGCGAAGGCCAGGACGCTGCAGTTCGCCCCCCTGAGCTTCGATGTCTCGTTCCAGGAAGTCCTTACGACATTCGCGACCGGTGGCACGCTGGTCTTGTCGACGGAGGCTGAGCGTCGCGATCCCTATGCCTTGCTGGCGCTGATCGAACGCGAGGGCATCGAGCGCCTGTACATGCCCTACGTGGCCCTGCAAGCGCTCGCCGAGGGCGTCGCCGCAGGTGCCACGCCGCCTGCGACAGTGCGTGACGTGGTCACGGCGGGTGAGCAGCTCCGCATTACCCCGGCGATTCGCGCCCTGTTCCGAGCCCTGCCGGACAGCGTGCTGCACAACCACTACGGTCCCACCGAAACGCACGTAGTCACGGCGTACGAGCTGGGCGGCGACGCCGCGGCGTGGCCGGAGCTGCCGCCGATCGGGCGGCCGCTACCGCATGTGCGCGCCGTGCGGGCGGACGAAGCCCTGCGGCCGGTCACCGGCCTTGGCGAGGGCGAGCTGTTGCTGGGTGGTGACTGTCTCGCGGCCGGCTATGTTCGCCGGCCCGAGCTGACACGCGAACGCTTCGTTGAACTCGATGGCACGCGCTGGTACCGGACCGGGGATCTCGTCCGCGCCGATGCGGAGGGTGATCTTCACTATCTGGGACGGCTCGACGCGCAGATCAAACTGGACGGATACCGCATCGAGCCTGCGGAGATCGAGGCAGTGCTCGGCCGTCACCCGGCAGTTGCCGAGGTCGCGGTCGTGGCGGTCGGCGACGGTTCCAGCCGGAAACTGGTCGCACACGTCGTCCTGCGCGATCCCCGGGCAGGGGATGGCACCATGGCTGCAAGTTTGCGCGCGCATTGCCAGACCGAGCTCGCGCCCTACCTCATGCCGCAGTCCTTCGCGTTCGCGCCGCTGCTGCCCCTGACGGCAAGCGGCAAGATCGACCGGCGCGCACTGGCGGCCCAGGCCGTCGACGCCCCATTGGCCTGGGATGAGGCGCAGTCCCTGCCGCAGCAGTTGGTCCGTCTCTGGCAACAGCTCCTGGGGCTCGACGAGCTCGATCCACAGGCCAACCTGTTCGATCTGGGCGCGCGCTCACTGACCGTGGTGCGTGCGCTGACCGAATTGCGGCGGCGTGGCTTCCGCATGCTGACTGCGGCACAGATCTATGAACATCCCAGCGTCGCCAGGCTGGCCGCCAGCCTGGCTGCGCCTGCCGGTCCGCAGCCTGGCAACAACGGCGAGGCCATGACGCGTGGCAGTCGGCAGCGAGCTGCGTTGAACCGGTTCGCTTCGCGTCGCGAGGGTGGGTCATGAGCTCGCCATCCGCCGGCGCTGCAGTCACAGGCGTTGCCATCGTCGGTATGTCCGGCCGCTTTCCCGGCGCGGAGTCGGTCGATGCGCTCTGGGCCAACCTGCTGGCCGGGCGCGAGACCATCACGCGCTTCACGCACGAACAGCTCTCGCCGCTGGTGCCGGATGCGCTGCGCAGGCATCCCCGCTACGTGCCTGCGCGCGGGGTAATTGCCCACGCCGACCGCTTCGATGCGGCGTTCTTCGGCATTCCGCCGCGCGAAGCGCTCCTGATGGATCCGCAGCAGCGCGTGTTCCTCGAGTTGTGCTGGAACGCGCTGGAAGATGCCGGCGTCGACCCTGGCCGATTCACCGGAAGCATCGGTGTGTATGCGGGGACGTCCAACAATGGCTATCGCAGGCTGGTCGAATCGCATGCCGGTCTCGTGGCGTCCTCAGGCGAATTCGCCACCATGCTCGCCAACGAAAAGGACTACGTCGCCACGCGGGTGGCCCATCGTCTCGATCTGACCGGGCCTGCGCTCAGCATCCACACGGCCTGTTCGACCTCGCTCGTGGCCGTCGCCCAGGCATGGTATGCGCTGATGAGCTGGCAGTGCGATCTGGCGCTGGCCGGCGGCATCAACATTGTCGTGCCGCAGGAGTCCGGCTATCTGCCAGCCGAGGGCGGCATGGAGTCGGAGGACGGGCATTGCCGACCCTTCGACCGCGACGCCAGCGGCACCGTGTTCTCCTCGGGTGGCGCGGCGGTCGTGCTGAAGCGCGTGGAGGATGCGATCGCCGACGGTGACACCATCTATGCGGTGATCCGCGGTGTCGGCGTCAACAACGATGGTGGCGACAAGGCCAGTTTCACGGCGCCGAGTGTTCGCGGCCAGGCTGAGGCCATCGCCATGGCGCTGTCCAGCGCCGACGTGGAAGCCGCGTCGATCGGTTATGTCGAGGCGCATGGAACCGGCACGCCCCTGGGCGACCCGATCGAAGTCGCCGCGCTGGACCGCGTCTACCAACAGGGCGCCGCCGCGAGGCAAAGCTGCTGGCTGGGTTCGGCGAAGGGCAATCTGGGCCACCTCAATGCGGCCAGCGGGGTCGCCGGGCTGATCAAGGCGGCCTTGTCGCTGCACCACGGGCGGATCCCGCCGACACTGCATTACCGCGCTGCCAACCCGGAGATCGATTTCGCGCACAGCACCTTCAAGGTGGTCGACCACCTTGTCGACTGGCCCCGGCAGGAGCGTCCGCGGCGGGCTGGCGTGAGCTCGTTCGGCGTGGGTGGCACCAATGCGCACGTGATTCTCGAGGAAGCGCCTGCGGCGCCGGCACGCGGGCTGGGTCGACGCCTGAGTCTGCTGCCGCTCTCGGCACGTAACGGGGCTGCACTGCAATGCCGGGCGGACGGATTGGCTAACGCGCTGGCTCGCGCCGACGCGCCGGCGCTGCCGGATGTGGCCTATACGCTGGCGCTGGGCCGGCAGCCGATGCCGGTGCGTGGTTTCGTGGTCGCTGGCGACGTGACCCAGGCTCGCGAGCGCCTGGTCCACCTCGCCGCCCACAGCGCGCCGACGGAGCCGCCTGCGCTGGTGATGCTGTTCCCCGGGCAGGGCTCGCAGCATGTGGGCATGGCGCGCGAGTTGGTCGAGCACGAGCCGGTGTTCCGCGACACCTTCGAGCGCTGCTGCGTGTTGGCCAGCGCGGCGCTGGGCGAGGACTTGCGTGCGCTGATCCTGCCGATGCCTGGCGGCGAGGATGCGGCCACGCGGCGGCTGGCCGAGACGCGCTACACGCAGCCGGCACTGTTCGCGGTCGAGTACGCGCTGGCCGGGTTGTGGTCGGCGTGGGGCCTGCACCCGGCAGCGATGATCGGCCACAGCATCGGCGAGTACGTGGCGGCCTGCCGGGCCGGCGTGTTTTCGCTGGAGGATGCCGTGGCGCTGGTGGTCGCGCGCGGTGCGGCGATGGCCGCGCAACCACCCGGCGCCATGCTGGTGGTGCGTATGAACGCCGATGCGCTTGCCACTCGCTTGCCGGAAGGCGTGGAGATCGCCGGGTACAACGCGCCTGCGCAGACCGTGCTCAGCGGCACCGACGAAGCGATCGATGCGCTCGCCACCACTCTAGCCCTCGAGGACATCGCCTGCACCCGCTTGCGCGTCAGCCACGCCTTCCACAGCCATCTGATGGACGGCGCGTTGCCGCTGTTCCGGCGCGCGTTCGAGGGTGTCACCCTGCACCCGCCGCAGCAGCGCTTCTATTCCTGCGTCGGCGGCCTGCCGATCACGGCGGAGGAAGCCACCACGGTTGACTACTGGTGCCGCCAGTTGCGCGCACCGGTGCGTTTCGCCGACGCCGTGCGCCACGCTCTGGGGCAGGGGCGCACGCTGCTGTTGGAGGCTGGTCCATCGCAAGTGCTCACCGGCCTGGTGCGCGGCATGCTCGACGGACAGGGGCTGGCCGTGCCCAGTCTGGGACCGGCCGCCCGCGCCGGCGACGCGCAGGAGCAGCTGCTGCGGGTGCTTGGCGAATGCTGGTGCGCGGGCATGGTGCCGGACTGGGTTGCATTTCACGCCGGCGCTTCCTGCCGGCGTGTTGCGCTGCCCGGCTATCCTTTCCAGGGCAAGCGCTACTGGGTGGAGCCGGCCGCCGAGGTGGCCGACACCAGGGACATGACCTCGGTGGAGGCAATCTTGTCCGCGCCATCGACGTACGCAGAGGAACTTGCGAGGCTGCCGTCAGCAATGCCTTCCCCGATCACGGCCGCGCCTCGCTCGGCACGACTGGCCGCCGAGCTGCGCGAACTGTTCGGCAACCTCTGCGGCGAGTTGCTGGAGGCCCGGCATGATAGCGACAGCTTTCTCGATCTCGGCTTCGACTCGCTGGCGCTGACCCAGGCGGCGCTGGCCGTCGAGCAGCGATATGGACTGAAGCTCAAGTTCCGCCGCCTGATGGAGGATGCGGACAGCATCCAGCGCTTGACGGCGATGCTCGACGTCACCCTGCCGCCGGAAGAGGTAGCTCCGGCGGCAGCCGATATCCCGGCTCAGCCCGCCACCGCTCTGGCGCCGGGTGCGATCGCGCCGAACGCGCTGGCCCGGCTCATCCAGGGCCAGATGGCGCTGTTGCAGCAGCAGAGCGCGCTGCTGGCGAGCCTGGCCGGCCAGCCGGCGGTCGCGATGCCCGCCATGCCTGTCCCGGGCACGGCACCGGTGGCAGCCGAACCCGCTGGCGACGAGGTCGCCCCGGCCAATCTGAAGGAGCGCCCATTCGGCGCGTCCGCGCGCATCACCACCGAGCGCCGCGGCGAGCTCTCGGCGACGCAGCGGCGCTGGCTGGCTACGTTTACCGAGGCGTACTGCCAGCGCACGGCGCGTTCGAAGACCTTCGCCCAGCAACACCGCGCGATCATGGCCGACCCGCGCGTGGTGACCGGTTTCAACCCGCTGTGGAAGGAACTGACCTATCCGATCACGGTGGCGCGATCGAGTGGAGCGCGCCTCTGGGACATCGATGGCAACGAATACATCGACCTGCTGAACGGCTTCGGGGTGAATTTCCTCGGCTACCAGCCGGCGTTCATCACCGCCGCGCTGCATGCGCAGATCGACACAGGCATGGAAATCGGGCCGCAGCATCCGCTGACCGCCGAGGTGGCCCAGCAGATCAGCGACATGACCGGCATGCAGCGCGTGGCGTTCTGCAATACCGGATCCGAGGCGGTGATGGGGGCGATGCGCGTCGCCCGCACCGTCACCGGGCGCAAGACCATCGTGGTGTTCCGCGATTCCTACCACGGCATCTTCGATGAAGTGATCGTGCGCGGCACCCGCATGCTGAGATCCATCGCGGCGGCGCCCGGCATTCTCGCGAATGCGGTGGAAAACGTCCTCGTGCTGGACTACGGCAGCGAGGATTCATTGCGCATCATCCGCGAGCGCACGCACGAGCTGGCTGCCGTGCTGGTCGAGCCGGTGCAGAGCCGCCACCCGACGCTGTTGCCGACGGCTTTTGTGAAGGCGTTGCGGGAAATCTGCACCGTCGGCGGCTGTGCCCTGATCTTCGACGAGGTGATCACCGGATTCCGCATGGCCCCGGGTGGCGCGCAGGAGTATTACGGGGTCCGCGCCGATATCGCCACCTACGGCAAAATCATCGGCGGCGGGTTGCCGTTCGCCGCCATCGCCGGCAGCGCGCGCTGGATGGATGCGCTCGATGGCGGCTACTGGCAGTTCGGTGACGACAGCTGCCCCGAGGCCGGCGTCACTTATTTCGCCGGCACCTTCGTGCGCCATCCGCTGGCGCTGGCCGCGGCCTTGGCCGCGCTGCAATGGATCAGCGCGCAGGGGCCGCAGTTGCAGACGAGCCTCAACGCGCGCACCCAGGCGATGGTCGCGCGGCTCAATGCGCTGTTCGCCGAACGCCGAGCGCCGGTGACCGCGGTGGGCTACAGCTCGCTGTGGAAGCTGCGCGTGGACGAGGACCAGCCCTGCGCCAGCCTGCTCTGGTACCGCCTGCGCCATGCCGGCCTGCACCTGTTCGAGCAGTTCAACTGTTTTCTCTCCGTCGCACATGGCGAGGCCGAGGTAGCGCAGATAGTCGCCGCAGTCAGCGTGGCGGTGGACGAGCTGCTCGCGGCGGGTGTGCTGATGCCCCGGGCGAAGACCGATAACCCGCCGCCCGGGCCTGACGGGATGTGTTCCGGTGGGGATCTGCCGGCCAAGGTGCCGTTGACCGACGCTCAGATGGAGCGCTGGCTGGGTGCGCACTACAACGACACGATCGCCACCGCATTCAACGAATCGATGTGCATCGAGTTTGATGGTGCGCTGGATGCGGACGCCTTTGGGCGTGCCTTCGAGTCAGTCGTACAGCGGCATGACGCGCTGGCTATGAGGTTTGCGGAGGATGGCAGCGGTCAGATCTGGGAGCCGCCCAGCCTGATCAGGCTGGAGCAGCACGACCTATCAGGCAAACCCGACGCCGAGACGGCGTTCCAGGACTATGCGCGCGCGCAGGCAGGGCAGGCGTTCGATCTCGCCAGGCCGCCGCTGATGCGCGCCTTTCTGGTGACGCTTTCGCGCCAGCGCACAATGTTTCTCGTGATCGCGCACCACATCATCATGGATGGCTGGAGCTGGCGCGTATTCAGCGACGAGCTGGCGATCAGCTACAGCGCGATCCGCGCGGGGAAGGTGCCGCAGCTTCCCCAGGCCGGCTCCTGGCGCCGTTTCGCATTGCTGGAAAGGCGGCGGCGGGATGGCGCGGAGGGCAAGGCGTCGCTGGCGTGGTGGCTGGCAGGCTATCGCAACCTGCCCGAGGCGCTGCGGCTACCGACGGATCTCCCGCGCGACAACGTCGTCAGCTTCGATGGCGACAGCGTGGAGCTGTCGTTCGATGCGGCGCTGGTCCGTGCGCTGGGCGCCGCCGCGCGTGCGCGGCATGCCACGCTCTTCGCATTTCTGCTGACCGGGTTCTACCTGTTGTTGCACCGCCTCACCGGACAGGACGACCTGGTGTGTGGCGTGCCTTTCGCCGGACAGGCGGTGAGCGACGACCGGCATAGCGTCGGGGATAGCGACAACACCCTGCCGCTGCGCATGCACATCGATCTGGACGATACGTTTGAGACGCTGCTGCAGCGGGTCCGGGCGGGCCTGCTCGATGCGAGCGAACATCAGCACGTCTCGATCGGGCGCATCATCGGCGCGCGGAAGGTGCCGCGTGACATGAGCCGCCTCCCGCTGGCTGATGTCTTCTTCAACCTCAACCCGACATCGTCGAGGGCTGCTGCCTACACGGGCCTGGAGCACCGTCATCGCGACATGCCCAAGACCCATACGAATTGGGATCTTGCTTTCCATTTCACCGAGCGTGAAGGTCGCCTCGACCTGCTATTGCACTACAACACCCGCCTGTTTACCGGCGATACCGTGCGGCGCTGGGCATCTCATTTGCGGACGCTGCTGGGTCAGGCCGCGGTTACGACCACGGAGCGGATCGGCGATCTGCCTCTGCTGGACGCAGGGCAACGCGGGGAGCTCCTCGAAGAATGGAATGCCACCCGTCACGAATTCGACCGCAGCCAGGGCGTCACGGCACTGTTCGATCTTCAGGCGCGGCGTGCTCCGCGCCAGGTCGCCGCTGAGTGCCAAGGCGAGCGTCTCGCATATGCAGAACTGGATCGCTCCACGCATGCCGTTGCCCGAGCTCTGGCGGCCCGTGGCATCGGTCACGGCGCCATCGTCGGGATCTGCATGCCGCGCGGAATGGACATGCTCGTCGCGGTGCTGGGTGTACTACGCAGCGGCGCGGCCTATCTCCCCATGGACCCGGATTTCCCGGTCGAGCGTCTGCGCTACATGGCGGCAAAGGCAGACGTGGCGCACGTGCTGGTGACACAGCCCGGGCTGGTTCCGGAGCCTGTTGCGGCCGGGCGCGGGCTGCTGCAGGTGCAAGCGCTGGCGGCTGAGATTTCGGACATGCCCTTGCCCCGGGTGTGCGGCGATGACCTTGCCTACGTGCTGTTCACCTCCGGCTCGACCGGACAGCCGAAGGGCGTGCGCATCCTGCATCGTAACCTGGTCAATTTCCTGCAGTCGATGCAGCGGGATCCCGGTTTTGGCGCCGATGACGCGCTGTGCGCGGTCACCACGTTGTCGTTCGATATCGCCGGGCTCGAGCTCTACCTGCCATTGGTTTGCGGCGGACGCGTGGTCATCGCCACCGAGGACGAGCGGCGTGATCCGCAACAGATCGCCGATCTCGTCGAGCGCAGTGGCTGCACAGTGCTGCAGACCACGCCTTCGCTGTTGCGGTTGCTGCTGGAAACCGGGCGCGATGTCGCCCTGACGCGCCTGCGCCTGCTAGTCGGCGGCGAGGCGCTGCCGCTCGAACTGGCAAACGACCTTGCGGGGCGCTGCCAGGGATTGTGGAATCTCTACGGCCCGACCGAGACGACCATCTGGTCGACGCTCGCGCGGCTGTCACCTGGGTTGACGGCGGTCCCGCTGGGCAGGCCGATCGCCAACACCCGCATCTATGTGCTGGACGGGCGCGGCCAGCCCGTACCGCCGGGGGTGATCGGCGAGATCGTCATCGCCGGTGACGGCGTGGCGGACGGCTACCTCGGCGAGCCGGAGCTGACCGCGCAGCGCTTCGTGCCCGAGCCGTTCCATTCGGGCGGCGGGCGCATGTACCGCACCGGCGACCTGGGTGCGTGGCGTGATGGCGTGCTGTATTTCCATGGCCGCGCCGACCACCAGATCAAGATCCGCGGCTTTCGCATCGAACCCGGCGACATCGAGGCCGCTGCGACTCGACTGGAAGGCATACGCGAGTGCGTCGTCGTCGCGCGGAAGTTGGGTGACAATGACCTGCGTCTCGTGCTGTATGCCGTCGCCGATGGCGCGGGCGAGACGCTCGCGCGCGCGCTGCGTGAGCACCTGCGCGCGCGCCTGCCCGCCTACATGCTGCCGCAGCACATCGAGTGGCTCGACGTCCTGCCGCAGACGCCCAACGGCAAGATCGACCGTGCGGCGCTGCCCATGCCCGCGGTGGCCCCGGTCGAGCGCGGGCGGGCAGGCCGGAGTGAGGTGGCAATCACGCAGCCTGCGGCGGCGCCTGCTGCGCCGGAAGATCGCCGCGAGGCCTATCTCGCGGCGATCTGGCGTGAGCTGATTGGCGTGGCCGACGTGCGTGGCATCGACAATTTCTTCGACATCGGCGGACACTCGCTGCTGGCGGTCAAGTTCGGTGCGCGGGTGCAACGCGAAACGGGTGTCAAGCTGAACCTGCTCGAGGTCGCCACCGGCACGCTGTCCACGCTGGCCGCCCTCCTGCCGCAGGCGCCTGGCGCCGCGCCCCGCTCCGCGTCGATCCTGGGCCGGTTGCGACGCATGCTCGAGAGGCATTGATCATGGACCACCGGGGGAGATGCCGATGATGGTCGCGATGGAAGCGCTGTTCTGGGTCAGTGTGGTGCTGCTTGTCTATACCTATGCGGGTTATCCCGCCTTGGTATGGCTGCTTGCCCGCTTGCGCCCGCGCCGCGTCGACCGGCGCGTGCAGACGCCGAGCGTGTCGGTGGTGATGGCGGTCCGCAATGGCGCGGGGGAGCTCGCCGCGAAGCTGGCCAACCTCGACCTGCTCGACTACCCCCGCGCGCAGGTGCAGATCATCGTTGCGTGCGACGGCTGCACGGATGGCTCCGCCGACGTGGCGCGCGGTGCCGGCGACGCACGCGTGCAGGTCCTGGAATTCGCCGCGCGCAGGGGCAAGGCTGCGTGCCTGAACGATGCGGTGGCTGCGGCGACCGGCGACGTGCTGCTGATGACGGATGTGCGCCAGCAGTTCGAGCCGCCGGCGCTGCGCGCGCTGGTGGCCAACCTCGCGGACCCGTTGGTGGGCGCGGCCGGCGGTGAACTGCAGTTCCGCGATGCCGATACGGGTTTCGCCAAGAGCGTGGACGCCTACTGGCGTTACGAGAAGTTCATCCGCAACGCCGAGAGCCGGTCGGGCTCGACGATCGGCGTGACCGGCGCCATCTACATCATGCGTCGCAGCCTGTTCACGGCGATTCCGGCTGGCACTGTGCTCGACGACGTGCTGATTCCCATGCAGGTCGCGCGCGCGGGGTGGCGCGTGGTGTTCGAGCCCGCCGCGGTGGCCTGGGATTGGCCTTCGCAGGAGCCCGCGGCGGAACGCCGCCGCAAGGTGCGCACGCTCGCCGGCAACTACCAGCTGGTCCAGCTGGCGCCCTGGCTGCTGGCGCCCTGGCGGAACCCGCTGTGGCTGCGCTTCGCCAGCCACAAGCTGCTGCGGCTGCTGGCGCCTTGGCTGTTGCTGCTGATGGCGCTGTCCGCGACGGTGCTTGCTGGCCAAGCCCTCATCTACGCGGCAAGCCTGGCCCTGCTGCTTGCCAGCATCGCCATGACCGTGATGGGGCGGCTGCTGCCGACCATCGGCCGCTGGCTGCCGATACGCCTGACCGTGGCGTTCTTCTACATGAACCTGTTCGCGGCGCAGGCGCTGGTGACGTTCATCGGCCGGCGGAGGCTGCACTTGTGGTGACGCGCACCGCCGAATCCGGGACCGGCGCCGGCATCCGCTCGCGCTTGGGCGAGCTGTCCTACGCACTGGGCGTGCTCTGGCCACTGCAGCGGCTGTACCGGCCGCTGCTACACGACCTGCGCATCCTGGCCTACCACCGTGTCCTGGACGTACCCGATCCATCGCGGTTCGACTTCGATCTCGAGCTGGTGAGCGCATCGCCGGACTGCTTCCGCGAGCAGATGCGGCTGCTCAGACGCCACTTCCATCCGGTGGCGCTGGGCGAGGTGGCGGCAGCCTTTCGCGAGGGCCGGGCGCTGCCGCCGAACGCGGTGGCCGTGACCTTCGATGACGGGTACGACGACAATTACCGTCTGGCCTATCCGATCCTGCGCGAGGTGGGCGTGCCTGCCACCTTCTTCGTCTCGACCGGGCATGTCGACAGCGGCCGGCCGTTTGCCTACGACTGGCTCGTGCACATGGTGCTGACCACCTCTGCGTCGGATGTGGACCTGCCGGAATTCGGTGCGCGGGAGCTGTTGCCCGCGTCCAGGGAAGGGCGTCACGTGTTCGCCATGCGGCTGCTGGATCATGTGAAGACGCTGGACGACAGCGCACAATCCGCGCTGATCGCGCGGCTCGAACGCACGTGGGCGATGCCGCGCGGGGAAGTGCGCCATCCCGACTGCCAGCCAGTGAGCTGGACGCAACTGCGGGAAATGCGCGCGGCCGGCTTCGAGATCGGCTCGCACGGTGTCGACCACCGCATGCTGTCCAAGCTCCCGCAGACAGACCTGGAGAATGAATTGAACGAGTCCAAGGCCGTCCTCGAGCGTGCGCTGGGCGGGCCGGCAGACCTGATGGCCTATCCCGTGGGCGGCGACAGGGCGTTCGATGGCCGCGTCATCGCGGCGACTAACGCGGCGGGTTATGCGCTGGCGTGCACCTACATCTGCGGCGTCAACCGCGATCCCGCAGGCAACCGCTACACCTTGCGGCGGCTTCCGGTCGAGCGCGCGATGGGCCTCGGCTGGTTCGCCGCCATGCTGGCCTTCCCGGGGCTGATGACCTACCCCACGGCCACCGGCCCGGAACGTACCGGGCAGGCATGACCATGTTCCTCATGATCCTGCTGTACATCGTACTCACCATCATCCGGCCGCAGGACTACATGCCGGGGCTGGCGAACGTGCCACTGCTGATCGTCGTGCAGGTGCTGGCGTTTGCCAGCTGGCTGGGCTCGAAGGCCAAGACTTTCGCGGCCCCCCAGTTCGTGCTGTTGCCGCTGTTCCTGCTGGCCATGATGGCTTCCGAGGTCGCCACCGGCTGGTTCGGTGGATCGATCGAGCAACTGCGCCAGTTCGGGCCGGCGGTCGTCGCCTTCTTCGTGCTGGCGGCCGCGGCGTCGAGCAGTCCGCGCCACGTCAGGACGATTTTCGCGGTCTTCGCGCTTTGTACCACCGTGCTCGCGTTGCACGGCGTGGACCAGATCCGGCATGGCGTCGGTTGGACCGGCATGCCCTTGGACAAGGATCATCGCATCCGCTACGTCGGCATCTTCAACGATCCCAACGATCTGGGCCTGCTGTTCGTCTCGATTCTGCCGATGGCCGTGTACCTCAGCGCGGGGGGCGGACTGTTGCGCCGGCTGTTCTGGCTCACATGCGCCGCGCTGATCCTCTATGGCATCTATCTGACCAATTCGCGTGGCACCATGCTGGCCGTCGCGGTGATCTTCGGCGTCTATCTATGGATGAAACGGGGCAAGCTGACCGCGCTGGTGTTTGGTGGCGTTGGTTTCCTCGCCATGCGCCTGATCAAGACCCGCTTCCAGGACCTGGAGGCCAGCGGCGAGTCGGCGACGGGCCGCATCGACGCGTGGTACGCAGGCATCCATATGTTCCTCTCACACCCGCTGCTTGGTGTCGGCGTGGGCAACTTCACCGACTACAACTACCTCACCGCGCACAACTCGCTGGTACTGGTGCTGGCGGAAACAGGCTTTGTGGGCTACACGCTTTGGCTGGCCTTCGTCGGCTACGGATTCTGGATGATGGTCAATATCCTCCGCCACCAGCCGGACCTGGATGCGGACGACGAACTCGGGGTGCTGGCGTGGCGCCAGGAACAGTCGATCGCGTTCACGCTGCTGCTGTGCCTGTGCGGCATGTTTGCCGCCGCGTTCTTCCTCAGCCGCAGCTATATCATCCTCGTGTACCTCCTCGCTGCGGTGGTGGTCGGAACCTACGTCGGCTGCCAGCAGCGTTTTCATGATCTGCCGCGCGTGAGTCTCGCGGACAGCTGGTGGCGCTGGCCGCCCATCGCGATGGCCAGCATCGCGGTGCTCTATGTCATCGTCAAAGTGTTGTTGCGCAGCGCATGAGCACGCGAACCCAAGCTCTGCACAGCACGCTGCACAGTTCGATCGGCATCTATACCGAGTACCTGCTCGGCATGGTGACCGCGATCCTGATCGCGCGCCGCCTCGGACCCGGGCTCTATGGCATCTACAGCTCGCTGATCTGGTTCGCGGCGATGGGCGTCGTCATGGCCAACTCCGGGGTGACAACGGGGATCATCAAGTTCGTCGCCGAACTGCGCGGACGCCACGAGGAGGGACAGATCATCCCCTTGCTGGCCTACATGCGCCGGGTACAGCGCTGGCACCTGCTGCTGGTGCTGGGAGGCGGCGCGCTGCTGCTGCTGGCAGTCGGCTACAAGCTGGCCTTCGACCTCGGTCTGATGGAAAGCGCGATGCTGGCCGTGGCGATCGGCTTGCGTGCACCGTACATGTTCAACATCGCCATCGCGAAGGGTTTCGAGGCCTTCGACGCCACGGCCGTGGTGGCCATGGTCGCCGCGCCGATCAACCTGGCGATGGTGGCGCTCGTCTTTCTGCTCCACGCGTCGATCGACTGGTTCCTGCTGGTCTACATGGTTTCCAGCGTGGTGTTCTACCTGGTTTCCAGTGCCCGGGCGCGGCGCCTGCTGCGTGGCATGCCGGCTCCGCAGGATCTGCCCGAAGCGCTGCGCGCGCGCGCGCGCCGTCATCTGCGCATCGTTTCGCCGACGGTGATCATCGGTTTCTTCATCAGCAGCGGCGTGGAGATCCTGTTCCTCAACCAGTTCGCCACCGCGGCGGAGGCGGGCTACTTCAAGGTGGCCTACCAACTGGCGACCAGCATCATCCTGCTGGTGCCCGGCGTCTTCAGCGCGGTGCTCCTGCCGATGATGGCCAGGGCACTCAGCCAGGGACCGGAAGCCGGCGGACGGAGGTTTGTTGCCGCGACGCGATATCTCACGCTGCTGGCCGCCCCCGTGGCGGCCTTCTGCGCGTGTTTCGCGGGACCGGCGATCGGGTTCCTGTTCGGCAGCGCCTATGCGGCGGCGGCGCCCGCCTTTGCCCTCATCGTGATGGCTACGGCGGTCAGCACGGTGACGCAGGGCGCCAGCAGCTTCCTGGTCAGCGCCGACCGGCAGCATCTCATCCTGATGCTGATGATCATCTTCGGCATCCTCAAGATACTGCTCGATGTCGCGCTGATCATGGCGTTTGGCCTCAACGGCGCCATCATGGCGGTGATCGTGGTGACGCTGCTGAACTCGATCGCCTACTTGGTCATCGCGATGCGCGTCGCGACGGTGACCATGGAGTGGGGCCGGCTGCTCGGCATCATGTTGGCCACAGTGGTGGCGGTCGCAGCCAGCGCGCCACTGCTCGCGGCGGGGATGCCGCACCTCTGGACGCTGCTGGCCGGTGGCATCGCGCTCGGGGTCGTCTACCTGCCGATGACCCTGCTGTTCCGCTGCTGGAACCGCGATGACATCCTGCAGCTCCAGGGGCTGCACCGGAAGCTCCTGCGCGGACGCCCGCGCGCGCTGGGCTGGATGCTGGCCCGTGCACAGCGCCACGCCGCGCAGGGTGCGCCATGAGTGCTGTGTATGAAACATTGTTCCGCAAGCTGCTTTACCCGGCCTACGAGAGCGGCCTGCGCCGGCGTCGCACCTTGGCGTGGCTGGACGAGTACGAACAGGCGCAGTGGCTCCCGCCTGAGCGTATCGAGGCGCTGCAATGGGAGCGCCTGCAGCGCCTGCTCGCGCACTGCTACCGCGAGGTGCCCTATTACCGGCGCCGCTGGCGCGAGCTCGGCGTCACGCCGGAAGACATCCGCAGCCGCGAGGACTATGCGCGGCTACCGCTGCTGACCAAGGCCGACATCCGCGCCAATTTCGAGGACCTCAAGGCCGCCTCGCTGCGTGGCGGGCTGCTCTTCAAAGCCACCGGCGGATCGACCGGCGAGCCGCTGCGCTTCGGCTACACGCGCGAGAGCAACGACCGCCGCACGGCGGTGATGTGGCGCGGCTATGGCTGGGCAGGTTCGCGCATGGGCCGGCGCACGCTCCATCTCTGGGGTGGCGGCGTCGGCCACCCCAGCCGTGCGCACCAGTGGAAGGACCACCTCTACAATGCGGCCTTCGCGCGGCAGGTGCTGAACAGCTTCCAGATGACCGAGGCCAACCTGGGCGACTACGTCGCTGCGATGGACCGCTACCGGCCCGAGATCATCGTCGCCTACGTCAGCCCGCTCGTATGCCTCGCGCAGTGGATGCTGCAGACGGGGCGCAGGCCGGCATTCCGCGCGCAGGGCATCATCGCCGCGGCCGAGCCGCTGCACGAGTTCCAGCGCGCCCTGCTGGAGCAGGCGTTTGGCTGCCCCGTGTGGAACACCTACGGCTGCCGCGAGTTCATGCTGGTGGCATCGGAATGCGAGCGGCGCACGGGCCTGCACGTGAATATCGACCACCTGCTGGTGGAGTTCGTGCGTCCGGGATCGACATCAGCCCACGCGGCAGCGGGCGAAGCCGGCGAGGTTGTGGTCACCGATCTGTTCAACTACGGCATGCCCTTCATCCGCTACGCCAACGGCGACATGGCCACGCCCGCGGAGACGCCATGCGGCTGCGGCCGCGGCCTGCCGACGCTGGCGCGGGTCGAGGGACGCGTGCTCGATGCCATCCGCACCCCGGATGGCCACATCCTGCCGGGCGAGTTCTTCCCGTACATGCTCAAGGAAGTGGTGGGGGTGCAGCGCTTCCAACTGGTGCAGCGCCGCCTCGACCGGCTGGATCTCGCCATCGTCCGCGGTCCGGGGTTCGACGATGCCGCGCTGGCCTTCATCCGCACCGAGGTCGCCAGGGTGCTG
Organism: Pseudomonadota bacterium; assembly: GCA_021793195.1. Classification (GTDB taxonomy): domain Bacteria; phylum Pseudomonadota; class Gammaproteobacteria; order Xanthomonadales; family Rhodanobacteraceae; genus Metallibacterium. The sequence continues at coordinate 25,014 of JAJYTG010000004.1, read as the reverse complement.
GGGGACAGCGTCATGCTGGAGTGCCGTTTCGTGGACGACATCCCCTTGACCGCGAGTGGCAAGCTGCGGGTCACCGTCTCCGAGCTGGACCGGCCCGCGGATGCAGCGGGGACGCCCCCGTGAACATCACCCATGTCGTGGAGAACCTGAACCGCGGCGGCCTGGAGCGCATGGTGCTGGATCTGGTCCGCGCGCAGCAGGCCCAGGGCCACCTGTGCCAGGTGCTGTGCCTGTTCGAACCGGGATCGCTGGCGCAGGAGCTCGATGGCACCGGCATCGCGCTGCATGCCTTCGGCAAGCGCTGCGGCCTCGACCTACGCGCGCTGGCCGGATTGCGCCGCGCCGTCCGTGCGCATGCCACCGAGGTTCTGCACACACACAATGCCGTGGCCCATTACCTTGCGGTGTTGGCCACGCTGGGATTGCCGTTGCGCCGCACGGTCAACACGCGTCACGGCATGGGGGCACTGGCGCGCGCAACGCGGCGCGAGGGGTTGTACCGGGCCGCACTGCGGCGCACGGATGTCGTCGCCACCGTGTGCGAAGCCGCGCGGCAGGATGCCGTCCGGCGTGGGATCCTTCCCGCGGCCAAGGTGTGCGTGGTGACCAACGGGATCCGGCTCGAAACGCATGCACCGGGCTCACCGGAGCGACGCCGGGATCTGCGCCGCCAGCTGGGCCTGCCCGACACCGCGCGCGTGATCGGCAGCGTGGGGCGTCTCAGCCGGCTGAAGGACCAGGCCACGCTCATCCGTGCGTTTGCCGGGGTGCGCGCGCGGCATGCGGACAGCGCCCTGGTGCTGATCGGCGATGGCCCGCTGCGCGAGGAACTACAGTGCTGCGCGCAGGACGCCGGCATCGCCGGGAACGTCCACCTGCTTGGTGATCGCAGCGACGTGCCGGTGCTGCTCCAGGGCTTGGACGTGTTCGCGCTGTCCTCGCTCAGCGAGGGCTACTCGATGGCGCTGCTCGAGGCCTGCGCCGCGGCCTTGCCGATGATCGCCACGGATGTGGGCGGCAACCGCGAGATCGTGCGCGACGGCCAGACCGGGCTACTGGTCCCCGCGCAGGATGCCCCTGCGCTGGCGGCAGCCCTGGACCGGCTGCTGGGCGATGCCACGCTGGCAGCCGGACTCGGGCATGCGGCGCGCGCTTGGGTCGAGCGCCAGGGTTCGCTGCAGGCGATGGCGGCGCGCTATGCCCGGCTGTACGCAGGCGAAGGCGCTACGGCATGAAGATCCTGGTACTCACCAACCTGTTTCCCACCCCTTGGGATCCGCTGCGCGGCGCGTTCAACCGGCAGCAGTTCGAGCGCCTTGGCGCCCTGCATGACGTCGAGGTTCTCACTGCGGTCGACTTCCGCCAGCGCATGACCCGTGCGCCGTGCGACACCGGTGTTGCCGGCGTGAAGGTCGACTATTTCACGTTTGTCTATCTGCCCGGGGCGCTGCGTTCGCTGCACGCGGTATTCCTGTGGATGTCGCTGATGCTGCAGCGGCGTGGGCACCTGCGTGCCGGGGCCTACGACTGCGTGCTGGCCAGCTGGGCGTATCCGGACGCGGTGGCAGCACGCCGGGTGGCACGTTGGCTGCGCATCCCCTACCTGATCAAGGTGCATGGCAGCGACCTCAACGTGCAGACCGGATTCGCCCTGCGCCGGTGGCAGATCCGCCGGGCCCTGCGCGACGCCAGCGCGGTGCTCGCGGTCAGCGCGGCGTTGGGCGAGAAGGCCAGGGCGATCGGCGCACCGGCGGACCGGGTGCATGTGCTCTACAACGGCGTCGACGGAATGCTGTTCCATCCCGCCCCCGCCGCGGCGGCCCGCGCGCGTCTGGGTTTAGATCCCGCGGCGCCGCTCGTGCTCTTCGTCGGCAACCTGAAGGCCAGCAAGGGTTGCCTGGACCTGCTCGAGGCCTTCCCGGCGCTGTTGCGCGAACGGCCGCAAGCCCGCCTCGTCTATGTCGGCGCGGGGCCTGCCGCTGCCGCGTTGCGCGCGCGCGTCGAGGCCCTGGGGTGCACCGCGCAGGTGGGCCTGGTCGGCGCCGTGAAGCACGTCGGGCTGGCCGACTGGTTTCGCGCGGCCGACGTGTTGTGCCTGCCCAGCCACAACGAGGGCGTGCCCAATGTCGTTCTGGAAGCCATGGCGTGCGGTACGCCGGTGGTTTCCACGCGCGTTGGAGGCATTCCCGAGATCCTGCCGGGGGAGGCCGGGTTGCTGGTTCCTGTCGCCGATCGCGGGGCCCTGTCGGCGGCGCTGGCCCGGGCGCTGTGTCGTTCATGGGACAAAGATGTCATCGCCCGCCATGCCGCAACGTTCCGATGGGAAGATAACGTGACCCGACTTGCCGCGATCCTGCAGGCGGTCGTCGACGAAAACACGGCCGCTACCGGTACGCCTCCATGACGATGAGCTTGAAGAAGAAACTGCTGCTCGGCGTGCTGCCGGACCGGGTGTTGCAGACGCGAGGCCCGCGCCGTGGCAACGCCTGCTACCTGAGTTTCGACGATGGCCCGCATCCCGAGCACACGCCGCGCCTGCTTGATCTGCTGGCAGCGCATGGCGTGCACGCCAGTTTCTTCGTGGTGGGCAAGCTCGCTGAGGCGCAGCCGCACCTTGTCGAGCGCATCGTGGTCGAGGGCCACACCTTGGGCAACCATTCGTACAACCACCGCGGTTTCGTCAGCCTGTCTCTGGCCGAGCAGGTCGCCGAGATCCGCCGCGCCGACGAACTGCTCAGCGCGTTCGACCAGCGGCCCCTGCACCGGGTACGGCCCCCGCAGGGGCACCTTACCGTGCCGCTGCTGCTGCATTTCATGCGCGCGCGGCGCAGCATCGCCTATTGGTCCTACGACAGCCTCGACTACCAGCCGCAGTCCGCGGACGAACTCACCGACCGCCTGCGCCGACTGCCGCCGACTGCCGGCGACATCGTGCTGATGCATGATGACAATGCGCGCGCGGCGACGGCACTTGGCGAACTGCTGCCCGTCTGGCGCAGCGAGGGGCGTGTGTTTCACGCGCTGCGGGCCGATGCCGGATGAGGGTGCTCTATCACCACCGCACGCGGGGCCGGGATGTCGAGGGCGTCCACATCCGTGGCATCGTGCATGCGCTGCGCGATCTTGGCCACGAGGTCACGGTGATGTCTTTTCCCGGCGCCGATCCGGAGCAGGCGCGGCAAGGTCAGGGCGTGGCCGTGCGCGGCTCCGCTGCGACGGCGGTCAGCAAGATGCCGGGCGTCGTGTTCGAGTTCTCCGAGATCGCCTACAACCTCGTCACCCTGTTCCGCATCGGTCGGGCGATACGGCGCCTGCGGCCGCAGCTGATCTACGAGCGCTATTCGCTGTTCCTGTGGGCGACAGTGTGGATGGCGCGGCGCCACGGTATCCCGGTCGTCCTCGAGATCAACGATTCGGCGCTGGTCGAGCGGGTGCGGCCACTGCGCTTGAAGTCACTGGCACGGCGCGTCGAGCGCTGGTGCTTCCGCCGTTGCACCGGGCTGGTGTTCATCTCGAGCCACTTCCGCCAGCAGGCGATGGAGGCCTACGGCGGCCTCAGTCCCTCGGTGGTTTCGCCGAATGCCGTCGACCCGGAGCGCTTCGATCCAGGCCGCTACGACAGGGCGCGACTGCGCGGCGAGCGCGGGCTGAAAGGCCGCACCGTCTGCGGCTTCGTCGGCTCGTTCGCACGCTGGCATGGCGTGGATGCATTCATCGATGCGATCGTCGGGCGGCTCGCGGAAGAGCCTCATCTTAGCCTGCTGCTCGTGGGCGATGGGCGCATGTTGCCGGTGGTGCGGGATCGCGTCGCCGCGTGCAGTCTGGCCGAACGCGTGGTCCTGCCGGGGCGCGTCGATCACGACGAGATCCCGGTCTGGATCGCGTGCATGGACTATGCCGTGCTGCCTGACTCGAACCACTACGGATCGCCGATGAAGCTCTTCGAGTTCATGGCCATGGGCGTTGCCGTCGTGGCCCCGGACTATGCGCCGATCAAGGAGGTGATCGCCGATGGCCGCACGGGTTGGCTGTTCCCGCGCAAGGACACCGCGGCCTGCGTGCAGCGCGTGCTCGACCTGGCGTCGCGCGCGGACGAGCGCGAGCACGCGGGCGCCGCTGCACGCGACTACATCCTCCGCGAGCGTCTCTGGCGCAACAACGCTGAGCAACTGCTCGCCTTGGCTGCAGTGAAGGTGGGTCCATGATGTTCTTCATCGCTCTGGCCGTGTTGCTAATGGTCCTTGCCGCACTCGTTGCGCTTGCCGCCATGATCAGGGCGCGCAACATGCACATCTGGTTGTGGGGGTATGCCACCCGGCGGCGCTGGCGACCGCCTGCGGGACCGGTGCACGTCATGTTTTGCTTCGTCGACCATTTCGAGCCGGCCTGGGGCAAGGCCGATCTGGAGACACAGCGGCGGCGGGTCGATCGCTGGTGCATCGGGTATCGCGCGCTGGCCGCCGCGCACCACGACGCCGACGGTCGCCCGCCCCAGCACACCTTCTTCTATCCCGAGGAGGAGTACCTCGAGGAGCACCTCGACAAGATCGCGGCGCTGTGCGCGGACGGCTTCGGCGAGATCGAGGTGCACCTGCACCACGACAACGATACCGCGGCCAACTTCAACGCCACCATGCGCCGCTTCGTCGATCTGCTGCACGAACGGCATGGCGCCATCTCGCGCGACCCCGCCACGGGACAGTTGCACTTTGCCTTCATCCACGGCAACTGGTGCCTCGACAACTCGCGCGCCGACGGGCGCTGGTGCGGCATCAACAACGAGCTGCTGCTGCTGCGCGATCTCGGGTGCTATGCGGATTTCACCCTGCCCTCGGCGCCCAGCGACACGCAGACGCGCGCCAGCAACGCCATCTACTACGCAACCGACGACCCGGTACGCCCGAAGTCGCACGATACCGGTGAGGCGGTCCGTGTCGGCGGCCATCCCGTGGGCGATCTGATGATCGTGCAGGGACCACTGGGGTTGAACTGGCGCGAGCGGCGCCTCGGTATCGTCCCGCGCATCGAGAACGCCGACGTGCGCCGCGGCTGCCCGCCGACGGACGCGCGCATCGATGCCTGGGTGCGCACGGGCATCCACGTCGAGGGACGGCCGGACTGGGTGTTCGTCAAAGTCCATACGCACGGCGCGCAGGAGCGCGACATGGACACGTTGCTGGGGCCGCGCCTGGACGCGATGCACCGCTATCTCGAGAGCACGTACAACGACGGCACGCGCTATATGCTGCACTACGTCACCGCGCGCGAGGCCTACAACATCATCAAGGCAGCGGAGGCCGGCAAGACGGGCAATCCCGGTGCCTGCCGCGATTTCCACCTGCCGCCACCGCCACATGCGGGCGGGAGCGCGCGGAGGCGCGACGCGCCTGCTGCCGGATGACGCGGCGCGCGCTGAGGTTCCGCGACCAAAAGCGGGCGTACTAGGCGGGGAAGCGACCGCGCAGCCAGGCGGCCACGATCCCGGTCAGGGCCGCCCGGTCCTTGCCCAGCACATAGGTGTGGTCCGCCGCCACGAAATAATGCACCGCGACGCCCGGGTCGCATGCAAGAGCGCCGAAGCATTCGCGGAACTGCCGCGCGTGGTTGAAGTACCCGCTGGCTCCCCCGCTGAAGACGAAAAGTAGTTGCAGGCCACGACCGAGCATGTCTTTCAGGTCAGCGGCGACTTCGGCGCGGGGCGGGAAGCCCACTTCAAACACCGGGTCATGCGCCTGGCCTGCGCGGCGCACGCGATTGAAGAGGGCCTTCAGCAGGCGGATGGGGCTGGTGCGCACGAGTTTCCGCAGATAGTGCCGCATCCAGAAGCCGGGCGTTCGATAGGCATAGCCGTCGAGGAAGACCACACCGACGACCTGGGGATGCGTGCGTGCCATCGCATGCGCATGGGCGGCGCCCGAACACAGGCCGATGAGCACGAACCTGGTGCAGCGGCTCTGCGACGTGAGCAGCTGCATGGCGTCCGTGACATCTGCGGCGACCTGTTCCTGCCGGGTCCGCGGACTGCCGTCGACGCCGCTGTCACCCAGCCCCGAGAGGTCGAAGCGCAGCGTGGGATAGCCGCAGGCATTGAGGTGCCGCGTCAGCCCGACATGCAGTCGGAATGGCCCGACACGCTGCACGAGACCGGCGTTGAGCACGATCACGCCGACCGGCGCAGCGGGAGTCGCCGGCGTGCCGGCAATCCCGACCAGATGGTGCGCGCGTCCGAAGCGGTGGGCCGTCTCGTTCACGCCCGGCCTTCCTGGAAATGCGCGGTGACCGCCTCCACGACGCCATGGGCGAGGATCACGTCCTCCTGGGCATCCAGGTCGTGCCAGGACGTCGGCCGTTCGATGCGGAGGGTCCGGGGCGGCGGCTGCTGTATGGCATGGCCGGCACGCGGTTCCCGCGGCGCCGAGTCGATCAGCAAGCTCAGCGCGGATCCGGGACGCCAGCGCACATCTCCCAGCTGGGCGCGCAGCCGGTCCCCGGGGGCGAAGCCGACCCACTCGGCATGCGGATCCACGTCGCGGCGCGGCCGCAGGAAGCGGCTGGTGTCCACCAGCAGGTGAGCCTGCAACGCGTCCATGGTTGCCAGGAATTGCCCGCCGTCGAGGACGGGATCCCAAGCGACCACGCCGACAAGCTGGGCGGTGTCTACCGCGTCCATCGCGATGTTCGCACCCAGACGGGTGCCGAATGCGGTGACCGCGTCGAGCCCGGAGGCAGAGCGAAGCTCGGCCGCCGCCTCGCGGACATCGGCGAGGCACGCATTCCACGAGAGCCCTTCGCCAGCGTCGGCAGAATCTCCGGTGCCACGGTAGTCGAAGCGCAGCACGGCGTGTCCGCGCTCGGCGAGCGCCTGCGCAAGCAGGCGGTATATGCGGTGCGAGCGGATCATTTCCTGGCCCAGCGGCGGGCACAGCAGTACCGCGCGCCGCGGCGCGGCGGCAGCCTGGTAGAGGCCGAACAGCGCGCGGCGCGGCCCGAAGTAGCGCGGCATCCCTGCGGCTGGGGAAGACGTCATCGCCGGAACATGAGCCCGAAGTAGATTTCGTTCTCGCGGTAGTCCTGGCCCGCCGCGGTACTGCTGCGCTGGCGGTGGTCGATGGAGATGCTCCAGCTCCAGTTGGGTGTCCTGCGGCCGACCAGGCTGAGTCCGTAGTTCAGCGCCATGTCGCGGCGCTGCAAATTCGTATAATCCAGGCGCTCGCCGTTGGCATAGGCCGAGAGGGTCAGCAGCGGGCGCAGGCGGTACGCGAGACCGGCACTAATACCCGGTCCGGTCAGGTTGAGCGTTGCGTCGTTCTGATAGATGAACTTGCTGTAGTACGGGGACACGCTGAGGGTGACGCGCCCGGCGCTGTACGAATACGTGCCCACGACGCTGCGCTGCAGGAACGTCTGCGAATTGATGACGGCGCTGCCGGTGGCGATGCCCGGCATGGTGCCGATGGCGCTGACGGGACTGTCAGTTGCGGCAATCTCGTTGCCGATCTGGTCCGCGGGAATAATCATCGACTGCGCGGCGTCTGTCAGCAGGTTCTGCAGGGTCAACGCAAGCTGGCTCTGGACCGTCGGCCGGTAGCTTGCCGTGAGGCGTACCAGTGGGTCCGTTGCACTGGGGGCGCCGCCGTTGAAAGTGAGCCGCGACCAGCCTGCGATGGCATCGAGGTCGAACTGCTTGAGGCGATTGGTGTAACGCGCATAGATCGCGTTGTCGGTGTAATCGGGCCCGCCTGTCGCATTAGTGAAATGCACGCGCTGGCTCGACACGTTCGCGGAGATCTGGGTCGTCGGGCTCAATGCCTGGGTCAGCTGCAGCTCGGCATCGCCGCGGGACGAATTGAACTCCGGGGTCTTTTGCGCATAGGTGTTGATGTAGTGCAGCGTGGCCTGAGCACTCGTGACCTGGCCCAGGCGGAAGTGCAGCGTCGGCCCGAGCACGAAGACGTTGGTCTGCTGCTGGTTGGCCGGAGTGTCCGCGGCGAGCGACGCCACGGGCTCGACGCCGGCGTAATCCGCCAGGTTCAGGTCGAGCCGATGCGGGGACAGCGTCCAGTTCACCACGCCGGCAGCCTGGGTGAAGGTCTGATTGCTGAAGGCGCGGCCCAGATAGTCGCGGTACTCCAGGTTGCCAATCACGCTGGCCTGCACCGTCGATCCCAGTTGCGACAGCGTGAAGCTGAGGCCCGGGATGAAGACATTTTGGCTGGTCGGTTGAACCGGGCTCAGGTCGATGTTGTCACTGTGCAGGATGCCCGAGTACAGCGTGTAGTTGAACTCGGTGGCCGATGCGAGATGCGGCACCAGCGCGGCACCGATCAGCACGGAACACATCAGTCCGCTGGATTTCATGAAAGCCCCCTCGGTGTGGCCCGGCTCATGGTGCGTGGTTGAAGACCACCCCGGCCAGCTTGGCCGGGTCGAAGTTGGCCACCGCTTGGCTGATCGCCTTGGGCGTATCCCGGCCGTAGCCTGCGACGATGAGCACATAGTCGGCGAGGTCCGAGAGGATACGGGCATCAGGGGAGCCCTTGATCGTCGGCCCATCCAGCAAGATGTAACGGTCCGGATAGCGCGAACGCAACGAATCCAGCACGCCGCGCATGCGGAACGAGGTGAAGTACTCGCTACGGTTCTCGCGTGCGTTGCCCGCGGGCAGCAGGCGCAGCCGCTTGATGCCGGTCTGGTACAGCACCGAGGCCAAGCCCATCGAGGGGTGGTCGAGGAAATCGCTGAGGCCGCCATTGACCAGATCGACGCCCAGGGCGATGTGTTGCGCCGGGTGGCGCAGGTTGCAGTCGACCAGCAGGCTGGTCTTCGCCTCGTCCAGCGCGAAGGCCGCGGCAAGGTTGCGTGCCACGAAGCTCGCGCCCGATCCCGGGCTGGCCGATACCACCAGGGTGATGAAGTTGCGCGCACCCGTGCTTTCAAGCAGCCGCGTGCGGATTTCCCGGAAGATATCGGTGTATTTGCGGATCGGATTGCCGCGGTGGATGAGCCGTTGCGACTCCAACTCGTCGGCTCCGAGTGTGGCGCTCTCCTCCATCAGCGCGATGGAGTGCGAAGTGGACGCCTGGCGCAGGAAATGGGCCTCCGCGCTGTCCGCAGCGGGGATGGGGGAATCCGGGAGACCCGGGTTGATTTCGTTCGCACTGCTCATGCGAGCCCCTTGTGGCGAAGCCAGAAGACAGTCAGGTAGGCGAGGATCACGACCGCCACGGCGGAAGCCGCGAGGGTGCGCTGCATGCGCGCGCGGTGCTGGTCCTGCTGCGTTGGATAGAACGGGATCACGGCCAGCACGGCCTGACCGGCGGCCAGCTCCAGCTTTTCGGTGGAACGGATCCTGGGATCGAAGCGCGCGATGCCGAAGAGCACGCCGATGGGCACGGCGAACGCGAGGAAGATGCCGGCCAGTCCGAAGTGGAAGAAGCGCAGCCCGGACGGCATCAGCGGTATTCTCGCGGGGTTCTGGATCTGGAAGGTCAGGCCGCGGTGCTCGGCATCGAGGTTCATGGACACGCGCGCGTTCTCGCGGCGGGTCAGCAGGTCTTGGTAGATGGTCTGGTCGACCTGATAGTTGCGTGTCAGTTCGGCTGCGGCGTTGTCGGCGCTGGCGATGCGCTTGCTGCGGTCGATCTCGGTCTGCAGCAACTGCTCGCTCGCGGCGATGCGCGCCTGCGTCGCCGCGATGCTGCTCTGCAGCGCCGACTGCTGGTTCTTGAGGTCCTGGTAGAGGGGATTGAACCGGACCGCATGCCCGCCCAACGCCGTGGGCGGGCCGCTCGCTTCCTGCTGTCGCTTCGCATTCTGCGCTTGTGCCAGCAGTTGCTGCAGGTCCCGGATCTCGTGCCGTGTGCGGACGACATCGGGGTAGTCGTTGGTATAGGTCAGCAGCAGTTTGTCGAGGTGCGCCTGCAGTTCGGCGATCTGTGCCTGGTACACGCCTTGGGCGGTCTGCACGGCGGTCACCTCGGATTCGCCGGACAGCTGGGCGCGCAGCGAAGTCGCCTGCGACTGCTCCTCGGTCAGCTTGATGCGGGCGTTCTCGATATCCGAACGCAGCTGGCTGATGCGTACTGTGGTGGCAGCGCCGCTGCCTGGGCTGGTGTCCGGGTGGCGCTCGCGGAAGACCTTGAGGTTGTTCTCGATCTCAGTCAGCTTCCCGCGGTAGGCCTCGACCTGATTGTTGATGAATTCGTAGGCGTCACGGCTCTCGCGCTGCTTCGATGCCAGACTCTCGCTGATGAACAGCTGGGCGAACTCGCGCGTGACCTCGTACGCGCGCCGCGCGTTCGAGTCGTAGTAGCTGATCGTGATCAGGTTGCCGTGCGTGAACTTGACCCGCGTGCGTGCCTCGATGCCCTCGATGATGCGATCCTGCGCGATTGCCGAGGGATGGGTCTCCATCCATCCCCCGGTGGCGAGAATGTCGTTCATCACCTCGCGGCTGAAGATCACGTCGCGCGCGATGTCAGCACGGTCCTTGGTGCCGGTGGGTGTGGCGACGCCGCGCATCAGCGGCGTGATGATGCTGCTCTCCTGCACGAGGATGGTCGTCGAGGCCTCGTACTTCTTCGGCCAGAGCAGGCCGAGCACCAGCCCGAGCAATGCGATGCCGGCGGCGAGCATCACCAGCGGGACCATGCGCCGGCGGGCCTCAGCCAGGACCACCGGCAGCATGGCGTCGATGGGACTCGAAACGTTGGGAAGCGCGAAGCGCAGGGAAGGCTGTTTCGCGTTCATCGTCAGAAAGACCGCATCGGAACGGTGATGATGTCGCCGGGCTCCAGCGGATAGTCGGTCTTTAGCCGGCCCTGCTGGAGGATGTTGCCGAGGTGCACGGGATAGGACTTCACCTCGCCGGACTGGTTCTTGCGGTACAGCATGGTGTCGTTGGCGTTGGCGAATTCGGTCGTGCCGCCGGCGGCGAGTACGGCGTCCAGCACGGTCATCCCCTGGCGATAGGGCAGTGACACCGGCGTGCGCACGGCGCCGGTGACGCGGACGCGCAACAGGTACTGGTGGCTGCGCAGGTCCGTGACGATGACCACGACTTGCGGATCGCGGACATATGCCTTGAGCCGGTCCTTGATGTCCTTGGCGACTTCCTCGGGCGTGCGGCCACCGGCCTGCACGTCGCCGATCAGCGGCACGGAGATCTTGCCATCGGGCAGGACCGGCTCGTTGACGTTGAGTTGCGGGTTGTCCCAGACGTTGATCTGGAGTTGGTCATCGACGCCGATGCGGTAGGCCTTCACGGCTTCCTTGTCGGAGTTGAAGTGCGGCATGTCTTGGACGGCAGGCGTCGTGGAACACGCGGTCAGCAAGAGCAGCAACGACAGCACGATGGTAGTTGCGAGAGCTTTCATGATCGACCCTTGGCAGGATGCAGGGAGGGACCGTCCGCCGCTATGCGCGGCAGCCGCCGGACAGCAGCGGAACTCAGGGGACGCATCAGCGTGCATCCCGTCCGAAGAGGACGACTTCGACCGTCTGGACCAGGATCAGGAAGTCGAACAGGATGTTGTGGTTTTTGACGTAGTACAGGTCGTACTTGAGTTTCTCTGCGGCATCCTCATCGGATGCGCCGTAGGGGTAGCGCAACTGCGCCCATCCCGCGAGGCCCGGCTTCAGACAATGACGCAGGCTGTAGTAGCGCAGCTTGTGGCTGAGGTCAGCCACGAACTGCGGGCGCTCCGGGCGCGGGCCAATGAGGCTCATCTCGCCCTTGAGCACGTTCCAGAGCTGCGGCAACTCGTCCAGGCGCGTCTTGCGGATGAAATGCCCGGTGCGCGTGACCCGGTCGTCGTTCTGCCGTGCCCATCGGGCGACGCCGTCCTTTTCGGCGTCGGTGTGCATGCTGCGGAACTTGTACAGCTTGAAGGTGCGTCCCAGAGCGCCGACCCGTTCCTGCGTGTACAGGATGGGCTGGCCGGAACCCGACTCGAGGCGGATGGCGAGCGCAACCAGCAGCATCAGCGGCCAGGTCAGCAGCATCACCAACGCGGCGACGCCGAGGTCGAAGCAGCGCTTGCTGAACCTGCACAGCGGTGTGGCATTGAATCCCCCCGAGAAGACGAGCCAGGAGGGATCGGTGAATGAGAGCTGCAGCCGGCCGGACTCCAGCTCGAAAAACGTGGTCATGTCGGAGATGTCGATGCCCAGTTGGCGACACCCCAGCAGGGCCTCCATCGGCAGGCTGCCGCGCCGGTCATCCACGGCTACCACGATCTCATCGATCTGCTCGCGCTGCGCAATCACGTGCAGCGGCAAGCTCGGCTCCAGCACCCGGCCGTCGGAGACGGCTGGAGCCTCGCCTTGGCAGGGCAGGAAGCCGACGATGCGGAAACCTAGGCGGTCCGCTTCCTCGCGCACCAGCGACATGAGCTGCGATGCGCGGATCCCGGCGCCGAGGATGAGCACGCGCCGCTTCAGCGATTCGGTCTCGGTCAGGTGCATGAAGAGAATGTGGAATGCGGTGACCAGGACGAAGCCCAGCAGCAGCGCGATGCCCAAAACGCCGCGTCCGATGTAGGCCGCCGGTACCGCGTAGTAGACGACCACCAGCAACAGGCCGCCTAGGGCGAATCCGACAGCCTGGCGCGCCAGGATGCCGAACCAGGTGCTGCGGGTCTGCAACTGGTATTGTCCGAGTGCCACCATGCCCAGCATCGGTGCGATGGCGAACACGAGCACGCGTGCTCCGAGGCCGGCTTGGAACTTGGCGATCTCGTAGGCGTCGCCGTAATAGCGCAGGATGACGGCCGCATACAGCGAGAGGCCGAGAAGCGCGAATGCGCAGAGCGCGCGGAAAACAAGCAGGCGCAGCGCCTGCTTGCGAATCATGCTGACCATCCAGCCCTTCCCCCTGTTGCTTCGGCTCCGTGCCATCGAAGTGCGGCCTGAAAAGTTAGCAGACACATCCAGTGATGTCCATCACATTTTTGTGTCGATATTATGTCTTCGCTAGGAGCACAGCCGGTACAGGCACAGCAATTCCACGGCCAATGCGCAGGCGCACATTGCATCGACACCACTCCTGACGCTGGTGTTAGCCGATCGTGGGGACGTCCACGGCGTACAGCCGGTCCGGTCCCTCGGGCCGGGGCGTTGCTAAGGCGCCCACGAGCGGCGCGGGCAGCGTGAGGTCGCGGACATGGCACACGGGGGCATCATCGCCGCAGGCAGGCGATGCGATCGGGCTTCCGGTGGGGGCGCTAAAGGTCGCCGGGTCGGTGCGCAGTCCCGTGCCCCAGGCCTTCAGCAGCGCTTCCTTGCGCGTCCACAGCGACAGCGCAGCCCACGCAAGCTGGGGGGATGACAGTGTCGCCAGGGCGGCGGTTTCGCCCGGCGTGCAGAAGCGCGCAACGAGATCGTCCAGCGGGACGCCTGACGGAAACGGCTCGATGTCGATCCCCACGGTCGCCTGCCGGGTGACTGCCATCGTCACCCAGTGGTCACTGTGGCTGAGACTGCTGGACAGGCCGGTACCCGGTAGCCGGGGCTGGCCACTGGCCGTCGCACCCAGCGGGACGCGCTTGCCCGGGCACTCGAGGCAGGTCCCAAGAACGGTCCGCCAGAAGGCATGGGCCAGGACATAGGCCGTGTGGTCGCGGGCGAAGCGGAAGCGCGCGGCGCGATGTCCCTCGGCCGCGTCGAGCAGCCCGGCCGCTTCGGCCGCGCGGTCCGCGCTGTGCGTGGCGTCGAACAGGACGACGCAGACTTCCGTGCCCGTGGGCGGGGCGAACCCTTGCCGCACCAGGGCTTGACGGAGGTTCCGCTCGAAGACATTGACAGCGGGAGCGAGCCCGGACATGGGGCGGGGCGGGGCGTCGGGGTCCGACGGCGGCTCAGCGGCTGCCGCGCGGGCAGACGCTTTGCAGGTACCAGGGCATGGCCGCGTCGAGGCCGTCATGCAGGTTGTGCGACGGCGCATAGCCGAGCCGCTGTGCCGCCTTGCGGATGTCCGCCAGCGAATGCAGCACGTCGCCGGCGCGGAAGTCGCGGTAGGTCGGTCGTCGCGCGTACGGCATGCCGTGCCGGGCCAGTTGTACCGCCAGCGTGTCGAACAGGGTGTTGAGGCTGGTGCGCTGCCCGACAGCCACGTTGTAGACCTGATCGCGGTGTGCGTCGGGGGCCAGGGCCGCGAGCAGGTTGGCCTGCACGGCGTTCGCGATGAAGCAGAAATCGCGCGAGGTCGAGCCGTCGCCGTTGATGAACACCTCGTCGCCGCGGATCATCGTGGCGATCCACTGCGGGATTACCGCGGCATAGGCGCCATCCGGATCCTGGCGCGGTCCGAACACGTTGAAATAGCGCAGGCCGATGGTCTTGAAGCCGTAGCAGCGGGAAAAGACCTCGGCGTCGATCTCGTTGAACAGCTTGGTCGCTGCGTAGGGCGACAGCGGGCGCCCGATGCGGTCCTCGACCTTGGGCAGCGTGGGCTCGTCGCCGTAGGTCGAACTCGATGCCGCATAGGTGAAGCTGGCCGCGCCGGCATCGCGCGCCGCGGCAAGCATGTTGACGAAGCCGGCGGCGTTCACCGCATGCGTAGTCAGCGGATCCTCGATGGAGCGCGGCACCGAGCCCAGCGCTGCCTGGTGCAGCACGTGGCGGATGCCCGTGCAGGCAGTGCGGCAGTCGTCGATGTTGCGGATGTCGCCTTCGACGAAGTGGAAGCGTGCCCAAGCGTTGGCGCCGACGCGTTGCCGCACCTCGTCCAGGTTGGCCAGGTAGCCGGTGGCGAAGTTGTCCAGCCCCACGACCCGCTGGTCCAGCACCAGCAGTGCCTCGACCAGGTTGGAGCCGATGAAGCCCGCGGCGCCGGTCACCAGCCACGGTGCGGGTCCGGCGCGGAGCCGTGCCTGCAGGGCCGGCGGCAGTGAAGAGGCGATCATGTCCATCACAGGCGTCCGTCGACCGTCTCGCGCGGCAGCATCGACTTGACGTCGTAGACCACCGCTGCGGGCTTGCCGAAGGCGCGCACGCCGGTGGCGCCCAGCGCGGCGAACTGCTGGTGCGCGACGGCCAGCACGATGGCGTCATAGCTGCCTGCCGCTGGGGATGCCAGCGGCCGGATGCCGTACTCGTGCGCGGCCTCGTCGGCGTCCACCCAGGGGTCGTGCACGTCGACCCGGGCCTTGTAGCCGTGCAGCACCTGAACGATGTCGACGACGCGGGTATTGCGCAGGTCCGGGCAGTTCTCCTTGAACGCCAATCCCAGCACCAGGATGCGCGCGTTGACCGGGTTGATGCCCTTGCGCACCATTAGGCGGATCACCTCGGTGGCGATGTACGGGCCCATGCCGTCGTTGGTGCGGCGCCCGGCGAGGATCACATCCGGGTGGTGGCCGACCTCCTGCGCCTTGTGCGTGAGGTAGTAGGGGTCGACGCTGATGCAGTGGCCGCCGACTAGGCCCGGGCGGAACGGCAGGAAGTTCCACTTTGTGCCCGCCGCCTGCAGCACTTCCAGCGTGTCGATGCCGAGTCGGTTGAACAGAATGGCGAGGTCGTTGACCAAGGCGATGTTGAGGTCGCGCTGCGTGTTCTCGATGACCTTGGCGGCCTCGGCCACCTTGATGCTGCTGGCTTTGTGCGTGCCGGCGGTGATGATCGAGCCGTACAGCCGGTCGATGAAATCGGCGGTCTTGGGCGTCGAGCCGGAGGTCACCTTGAGGATGCCGGGCAGCCGATGCTGCTTGTCGCCGGGGTTGATGCGCTCGGGGCTGTAGCCGACGAAGAAGTCACGGTTGAAGGCAAGACCCGAGGCCCGCGCCAGGATCGGCACGCAGACTTCCTCGGTGCAACCCGGATAGACCGTCGACTCGTACACCACCGTGTCGCCGGGCTTGAGCACCTTGCCCAGCGTTTCGCTGGCGCGCTGCAGCGGGGTGAGGTCGGGCCGTTTCGCGGCATCGATGGGCGTGGGCACGGTGACGATGAACACCGTGCAGCAGCGCAGGTCGTCGAGACAGGTGCTGTAGCTGAGGTGCTTGGCTGAGGCCAGATCCACGGCGTCGACCTCGAGCGTGCCGTCGCGTCCGCCGCGCAATTCGTCGATGCGGGCGGCGTTGATGTCGAAACCGACGGTGTCATAGCGCTTGCCGAACTCGACCGCCAGTGGCAGTCCGACGTAGCCGAGACCGATGACGGCAATGGTGGCGCCCTGCAGATCCTGCATGTCTATTCCCCTGTCGGACCGGTGGCCTTCCGCAGGCGCGGAGGGTCCGGTGCCGCTCGTATTGGTCGCGACTGTGCCGAAACCGGGCAGGCCCTGCGGATGGCGCTGCGCTGCGGAGGCGGGGCCGGCATCAAAACGTGCCAATGATGTCAGAGAGCCCCATGCTTGTCTGTAGCAGGCATGCGTCATTTGGTTGCAGACAACCCCACCCAGTGCCCTTGCGGCGTCGCCCTGTGCATCGCCTGCTAATGAAGTGCGTCATACGCGCTCGACACCGATCGCCGCATTGCGCGCGCCAGGATCGAGCCCACGAGGCTGATCGCAGCGAACGACGCCTGTTGTCTTGATGACCGTGACAGGGACAGCGAAGCCAACGCGACGATCCCGCGGCGAACGGGCGAGAACTTGAATGTAATGCAATGTTACATTACATTGCGTGCAAGCCGCAACCCGAGGACGTCGCCATGACCACATTGACCGTTACTGCACGGGGGCAAGTCACCTTTCGGAAAGATGTGCTGCAACACCTTGGCATCAAGCCAGGGGAGAAGATCGAGCTGGACTTGCTGCCCGATGGCCGCGCCGCATTGAAAGCAGCCCGGCCTGCCGGGTCGATGGCGGGTTTTGTCGGTCTGCTGGCCGGGCGGACAGCAAAGGTTGCCAGCATCGATGAAATCAACGAGGCCACGGCAATGGGCTGGGCGGGCCGCAAGTGAAGGTCGCCGTCGACACCAATGTGCTGGTTCGCGCTGTCGTGCGCGATGATGCCAAGCAAGCGAAGCTTGCCGCCAAGCTGCTGCTGAATGCCGACCTGATCGCGGTCGCGCTGCCATGTTTATGCGAGTTCGTCTGGGTGCTGCGTCGTGTGTACGGCTTCACCCCCGCGGACGTGGCCGGTGCGATCCGGGCATTGCTTGATGCGGCCAATACGGAAACGAACCGGCCAGCCGCTGAAGCCGGTCTGGCCGTACTCGAAGCCGGGGGCGACTTCGCCGATGGCGTGATCGCGTTCGAGGGTCAATGGCTCGGCGGTGAAACCTTCGTATCGTTCGATCAAAAAGCGGTCGCCTTGCTCGCGGCGCAAGGTCGATCCGCCCGCCTGCCATGACACGCGAATCAGGTGATCAAAAGCCTGGCTGCGTCATCCATGCGACACGCAGGATCAAGGCGTGTGGATTCTCGCAAATGGTTCTTGAAATGCCGTTCTCACAACTCCTCGCTCACCGTCACCCCGGACTGCAAGAACGCGCTGGCAGTGGCCGCCACGCAGCGGCAACACAGCGGCGATGGATCCCCCGCATACCGATTCCATGTCCTACATCCTCATCGGCGGCATCGCCACCGTGGCGCTGATCGCCACGGCCAGTGCTGGCGGCAACAGCTACAGGCAATCCCATCAGCCCCTGAGAGCGCCACGCTGGTGCTTGCGTTGCCCTCCCGAATTGCCGCGAGTCAAACTGTCACCACCAAGTCACTGGATTCCCGCGTTCGCGGGAATGACAGCAATAAAGCGATATCCTTCCGGCCGATGTGCACTTTTTTCCTGACGTCATCCCGGACGGCGCGCAGCGCCGAGCCGGGATCCAGCCCGCGCCACGGTCGAGGGGCCTGACATGAAACCCGATCCCGTGCTGCTGCCCGAGTTCATCGACCCGCTGCGCGCCGTGCTGGCGCGGCATCCGCAGGTGAATTTCGCCATGCTGTTCGGATCGCTGGCGCGCGGCACGGCGCGGCCCGACAGCGACCTCGACTTGGCCGTGGGCGCCGATCGTCCGCTGCACGCCGACGAGATCATCGCCTTGATCAGCGATCTGGCGATGGCCACCGGCCGCCCGGTGGACCTGATCGACCTGGCCGCTGCCGGCGAGCCGCTGCTGGGGCAAATCCTCGCCCATGGCGTGCGCGTGCTGGGCGACAGCACCCGGCACGGCGCGCTGCTCAGCCGCCACCTGACCGATGTCGCCGACTTCGTGCCGCTGCAGCAGCGCATCTTCGACGAGCGGAGGCGGCGATGGATCGGGCGCTGATCGCGCAGAAAATCGAATCGCTGCGTCTGTGCACGCGGCGCGTTCACGACAAGTGCCCGCCACTTGCCGAAGACCTCGCACGTGACATCGATGCGCAAGACATCATCGCGGTGAATCTGACGCGCGCCGTGCAATTGTGCGTGGACATCGCATCCCACTGGATTGCCGCCAGTGGACTGCCCGCGCCGCAAACCATGGGCGAAGCCTTCGCGCGTCTCGCCGACGCGGGCGTGCTCGACGCCGGGCTTGCGCAACGCCTGCGCGGCGCGGTCGGCTTCCGCAACGTGGCCGTGCACAGCTACCGTGCCATCGACTGGCAGATCGTGCACACGATCGTGCATAAGCATCTGGATGATTTTGGATCGTTCGCGCTGGAGGCCATGCGTCATGCACAATGACAAGCTGCAAATGATCAGTCATCCCAGCGGGCGCGAGAGCCAAGCTCTGCTCCCCTCTCCCAAGGGGCGCGAGAGCCAAGCTCTGCTCCCCTCTCCGGGGGGGCGCGAGAGCCAAGCTCTGCTCCCCTCTCCCAGCGGGAGAGGGGCAGGGGGTGAGGGTACGACGCTTGCCACAAACCGCACGCAGCCCGAACCCTCACCCCAGCCCTCCCTTGGGGACTTCCGTTGGTCGTCTCCCAAGGGGAGAGGGAGCCAAGATTCGGCAACGCCAGCCTTCCGCCCGCGGTGGTCCTGACCCATGCGCCTCACCCCCGAACAAGCCGCCATCATCCGCGAGGCCGCCGCCGAGGCATTCGGCAGCGATGCGCGCGTGTGGCTGTTCGGCTCGCGCGTGGATGACGCCAAGCGCGGCGGCGATATCGATCTGCTGGTGCAAACCACGCAAACCCAGCCCGACGCACTGGCCAGCGCCAGCATCGCGATGCTGGCCCGGCTGTATCGCGCACTGGGCGAACAAAAGATCGATGTGGTCCTCGACGCACCGGTCCACGGCGCCACGCGCGCCATCGTCACCACCGCCAAAACCACGGGGGTGCTGCTGTGAGCGGCGACACCCATCAGCAGCGCATGCAGGATGTGTGGCGGCAAGCCATGCGCCACCGCCACCACATGCGCCATGCCCTGGCCTCCATCGCGCCGCACAGGCCACTTAGCGCCGCCACGCTGGCGGATCTCGACGATGACGCCGTGCAGGACATCGATCAATTCGTGCTGCGCTTCGGCAAACTGCAAGACGTGCTGGGTACGCGCCTGTTTCCGGCACTGCTCGATGTGCTGCAAGAGCCCTACGAAGACCGGCCGATGCTGGACAAGCTCAACCGGCTGGAGAAACTCGGCCTGCTCGAAAGCACCGAGGCATGGGAAAAACTGCGCGCCCTGCGCAACCACTTTGCTCACGAGTACCCGGACGAACCCGCGCTGCGCGCCGCCTACCTGAATCAAGGCTTCGACGCGGCTGCCAGCATCGAGACGATCATGCAACGCATCGGCCGGCGTTTCGGCCTCGGCATGGAATGACCCATGCGCCTCACCCCCGAACAAGTCGCCATCATCCGCAGTGCCGCCGCCGAGGTATTCGGCAGCGACGCGCGCGTGTGGCTGTTCGGCTCGCGCGTGGACGACAGCAAGCGCGGCGGCGATATCGACCTGTACGTCGAGGTGCCGCACTCGGTACGCGATGCCGTGCGGCGGCACGCGCGGCTTTGGGCATTGCTGCAGGCGCAGTTGGGCGAGCCGCGCATCGACATCGTCATGCGCCCCATGGGCAGCCCGTCGCAGCCCATCCACGAAATCGCGCGTCTCACCGGAGTGCCGCTGGCGTGAGCACCCTGTTCGCCCGGCAGCAGGCCCTGCTGCAGCAGCAACTGCAGGTGCTGGCGCGCATCGAGTCGGGATCCAGCGCCACTCCCGCACGGACCGCACCAGTGCAGCTTGCCGCGGCGCTGCCACCCGCCTTCGGTATCGTCGCGATGCGGCCTGCAAGAGCAGAGTCACTGGATTCCCGCCCCCGTTTTCGCCGCGGGCAGGCTCTTCGCGGGAATGACATCGGGGTAGGGCGCAGCACACTCTCTTCAACACCCTTCCGGACGTCCCGTGTCTTCTTCTTGATGTCATCCCGGCCGGCGCGCAGCGCCGAGCCGGGATCCAGCCAGGCGCTGATCACCGCCGCGTTCTGCGCATCATGAGCGCGCTGCGCAAGAACATCGGATCCCAGTTCGTCCTGCAGGGTGCCAATTACATCCTGCCGCTGGTGACCATCTCGTCTACGCGCATGTTATCTGCTACTTGTTAGGCAGAGATGTTTCTTCGTCATTCAATATTTTATTTCTTTGCTAGAGGTGTGCCGAGCCTTATTGCGTTTTTATCTGTTGCCATTTTCACGCGATTGATGGATCCGCAAGAGTTCGGTATTTACGCGCTTGGCTACACTTCGGCATTACTTGTCAGTTCGATATTCTTCCAGTGGCTACGTATCGGACTGCTGCGATTTTATCAAGAATGCGGGAAAGAGCAACGCGCCATTCTCATATCGACAATTGTCGCCGCATTTTGCTTGGTTGCATTGATATTGCTGACCGTTTCCGCATTGATATATTTTATTAATAGAAATGTTTTGGTGGCAATTATTGTTGTGTTTGCCTTAGTGCAGAGTATCTTCGACATTCTTCTGGAGCGATTGAGGTCGGAATTTACGCCTGTCAAATTCGGCATGCTTGCTTTTGTAAGGTCTGCGCTGATGCTGTTAGGTGGTGTTATTGGTTTACGACTTGCTGGTATTATAGGGCTTTTCACTGGCTTGATCACGGGCGTGGCGCTTGTCGTCACGTTCGAGTTGTACGCCTTGGCGCCTCATATCAGACTTGGCAGGGCCGATAGAGCGATGGTGTTGAGGCTACTTTATTTCGGAATCCCATTGACTGCGACATTTGCGTTTGCAAGCGTCATGGGCTTTGCCGATCGCTATATGCTGGCCTGGTTGGTTGGAATATCATCATCCGGTCAATATTCGGCCGCATACGATTTGACACAAAAGGTAGTTGTAACTCTGATGATGATTATTAACCTTGCCGGGTATCCACTATTGCTCAAAGCGCAAGCGCAGGGCGATACGGATGGTTTGCATAAATTGATGGAATACACACTGAATGGCTTGATACTTGTGAGCCTGCCTGTTGTGACTGCGTTTATTGTGGTGCCGAGTGCGATTGTCGGTGTGCTGCTTGGTGCTGATTTTCGTCAAAGTTCGATTGTACTCTTACCTTGGCTTGGATTTGCAGCATTGATCGAAGGCCTGACAATTTACTACTTTAATCTGAGTTTCCAACTCAAGCAAAGCACATACCACCAGATTTGGATCGTTGCGTTAGCCGCCGTACTCAATGTGCTGCTCAATTTCTGGTTGATCCCGCACTTTTATGAACTTGGGGCCGCTTGGGCTACGTTAATTGCCAATTTTTTTGCGCTTTTGCTTAGTTTTCTAATTAGTCGCAAACAGATCAGGCTTCCGCTGTTCACCTCGGATAGCTCACGAATCATTTTGTCAGCCCTGCTATTGGGCGCTTGCCTTACCATGTTGTTTCCTGTACTTGACATTGCAATTGCGTCACGCTATGTCAAACTGACATTGCTGGTCGTGTTTGGCGGAGTGATTTATATCGGCATGAATTTGATTTTGGACACCACGGGCTTTCGATCTCACGCGTGGTCCGAGTGGACCTCGCGCTTTCGAAGATTAAAAGGCTGAAATTTTGAAAATCCTCTTCCTGCACGCGCTGGCCGATCCATCCCGTGGCGGTGGTGCCGAGGTCATCGTCTGGGAGCAGCTGCGCAGCCTGCAGACCGCCGGGCACGACTGCGTGCTGCTGGCCACCAGCGACCGCGCGGGGCTGCACCAGGAACTGCGCGATGGCGTCCGCGTGTGGCTGGCCGGCACCCGCAACCTGTATTGGCCCTACGACGGGCGCACGCATAACCCGGCGGCACGCGCCCTCTGGCACACACAGGACAGCTACAACCCGTGGATGCAGGGCTACCTGCGCCAGGTGATCGCAGCGGAAAAGCCCGACGTGATCAGCATGCATAATCTGCCGGGCTGGTCGGCCGCGGCCTGGATCACGGCATCGCGCGCCGGCATCCCTGCGGTGCAGGTACTGCACGATTCCTACGCCATCTGCCCCAAGGCCACCATGTACACAAACGGCGGCAACTGCGCGCGGCAGTGCGCGGGCTGCCGCGCCTTCCGGCTGCCGCACCGCGTGCTCAGCAATCGCCTGCGCGCCGTGGTAGGGGTGAGCCGTTACGTGCTGGAGCGGCATCTCGCCGAGGGCTACTTTGCCCAGGTGCCGATCAAGCAGGTGATCCACAACGCGCGTGACCCGCGCGCGCTGGGCATCGACGAGCCGGTTGCGGTGGAGCCGCACGGCGGCATCCGTTTCGGCTATATCGGGCGGCTCGATCCGCCCAAGGGCGTCGAGCCCTTGATCGATGCCTTTCGGCAATTGCCGCAGCCGGATGCAGAGCTGTGGATTGCCGGCGCCGGCAAACCCGGGTACGAGGCAAGCCTGCGCCAGCGGGCGCAGGGGGATACGCGCATCCGCTTCCTGGGTCGGGTGCTGCCGCGTGCGTTCTATCCGCAAGTTGACGTGGTGGTGGTGCCGTCGCTCTGCCATGACAACTTGCCGGGCGTTGTGGTCGAGTCGTTCGCGTTCGGCAAGCCGGTGATCGGTGCGCGGCGTGGGGGCATACCGGAGCTGATCAGGGACGGGGTGAACGGCTGGATTCTGGAGCCGGCACAGGCGGGAGCGCTCTACGAAACGATGAGTCATCTCGCCAGAAATAGCGGTGTCATCGAACACATGGCGCAGACAGCGAGGCAGGATGGCATGAAATTCATGGACCCGCGGAGTTGGAATAATCAATACCTGCAGGTTTACTCGGCAGTATCGGCTGACTCATGTTCAGCGGACCCGCAGCACCAGCAGCGGTCATCGCGAGCAGGCGATGCGTAAACCGAGCAAACTGTCAGTAGCCAACGTTGTTTACTGGTTGACTGCGATATTTATCGCATCCATCGTATTGGATGGTCCGTTCAGATATTTCTTGAATAAGATTGGACTGATTAATTTCGCCTATGTACCAAAAGTTCTTTTTTTACTTGCACTACCAATTTTGCTTATTGTCCGCGCGAAAACGAATAAAGGTGTCCTTGTCGGGCTCTCTATCGTGATGCTCTCTCTGTTTTGGGGGATGGACAACCTGCCGAGTGCGAAGCAGGCTTTGTTCGGATTATGGGTATTGATTCCCTTCATGTTCGGCTTGTTGTCAGCGCGTTACATACTCGGCGCACCAGGGAGATATTCCGATCTGTTCTTGATAATGTTCATCATCGTCGTGGCTGGTGTTTTCATGAATCTTATCGCACACTTTCCATGGACCGGACAAATACTCGAAATCGGAAGACATGCTGTTGTTAACTCGCGACAGTGGAGCGCTTTTGGGGTGGACAGATATGCCGGATTTTCGCGTGCATCTTTCAACGCGGCATCACAAGCATTGATTTTTGCGACCTGGCTCGTCGCGACGAGGCACTCGAAGTTGCTCAAGCTTCTGGTCTGGTTCAGCGCTGGCGCGGCTATTGCAGTGACGACATCAAAAGGTCCGTTTGGTGCCTGGATTGTCTTGGGAATGTTCTTTCTTTCAAATGCGATCTGGCGATCGCGCTTGATCGCAAGACAGGCGTGGGTCGCGATCGTATCTGTCGTACTCGCCTTGAGTGTCTTTTTGCCCTTGTCAACTTTGCATGTTAGGTATCACTTTGCTGATACCAGCCTGACAACTCAATTCTTGTTCAATAGCTTTGGTCAGCGTCTAAACTGGATGTGGCCGAACTCGCTGCGTCTTCTGAGGCATCCCATTGAGTGGATTGTTGGTAGAGGACTGGGTGGTATTGGCGCGCCTCAGCAATATTTTGAGCCGATACGTTATCTTGCTGCAGATAATTTGTTCGTTTATCTTTGCGTTGATCTGGGTTTGCCTGGCGCGTTTTTGGTGCTCAGCTACCCGTTTTTCAGGATTGCATCAGCGTTCTTGCGTGAACGACGGATGGTGCTGCCGTTCGCTTTGCTGATGGCTGTGATCACGTACGGAGTTGTTGTGAACGTATTAGAAGATTCACTCCTATCCTTCATTTTTGCTTTATGTATGGCAACAAATTTTAGCGTGAATGATGAACAGTTTGTCTAACATCCATAAGTTCATCAAGCTAATATATTTCTTCATGAGAAAGCCCGTGAATATGTACTTGTGGAGCGCGTCAGGCCAGGAATCGCATCGATGAAGGTTCTGCTGATTTCGGTGCGCGCTGACCACGGTGGGGGCCCGCGCCACCTCGAGATGCTGCTCGATGGATTGGGTGCGAACGTTGCCTGCTTCGTCGCGTGCCCCAACGAACCTCCGTACCAGTCACGCTTCGAGCGACTTGTCTGCGGGCCCGTCTTCAAGCTGCCGCACCGAAGGTTCCGCATCGGGGCTGCTGTCGCGCTGATCGAATTCGTGCGCCGTCAGGGCATCGAGTTGATCCACGCTCATGGAAAGGGAGCGGGGGCGTATGCGCGGATTGTATCCGCCGCAACCTGCGTGCCCTGTATCCATACGCCGCATGGTGTCCACGTTGGCGAGTATGGCGTTTTGAAGCTTGCGATGTACCGAGCCTATGAGAACTGGACTGCTGCCGGTTCGGTAGACACCACCTTAAGCTAATTGCATCTGCTGCTCGAACTGTAGTGGGCTGACGTAGCCGATCGTCGAGTGGCGTCGCCGGCTGTTGTAGAAGCGCTCGATGTAG
>JAJYTG010000048.1 GCA_021793195.1 Pseudomonadota bacterium | reverse complement strand
GACGCACGGTCTGCTCCTGCGCCTGCAGGGTTTGCGCGGCGACGTACTGTTTCTTGCCCAGGTTTTCGTAGCTGGATGCCAGATACTTCGCCGCGCTCAGCAGTGCCTGATCCTGCGCCAGCTTGCCCTGCGCCTGCTCGACCGCGGCCTGGAACGTGCGCGGATCGATTTGCGCGATCACGTCACCCTTCTTGATCTCCTTGCCTTCCTTGAAGTTGACCGAAACCAGTTGCCCGGTGACCTGCGGCACCACGGTGACCGTGTTCAGCGCGCTGACCGTGCCCAGCGCGGTCAGGTAGACCGGCACGTTTTCGCGCGTGGCCGGCACCACCGTCACCGGGATTGGCTCATCGTTCGGCGTCTGCGACGCGCTGCCCGCGCGATGCGTCAGGCGCCAGCCGATCATGCCCGCCAGCAACACGGCGACTGCGATCACGATCCATTTGGTGCGCGTCATGCGGCTCTTCCTGCAAACGGTGAATGACTTGGCGCTCGGCCATGACGGCGATCGCGTCGCGCGGCTACGGCTGCGGCTCGCGCACTTGCGCCGAGATGCCGCGCGCTAGTGTTTCATAGACGCCTCACGGCGCGCAGGGTTCACTGCCCCTGTCGGAGGTCATGCTGCCCACCGGTGCCGTGGCGGGACGTCACGCCGGATGCGCAGACGTAACGGGATGTAATGAAAGCCGCCGGCGCCGCGGCATGCGCTACAGTCGCCGCGCCTGATCCGCCAGCAGCAGCTCGGCGGGCAGCGCCACCGCCTCCAGCCCGCGCGCCAGCAGCAGCGCCTGGAAGCGCTCGCCCATCGCGCCCGGCAGGGTCAGCTGCTTGACCTCCTGCGCCAGCCGGTAGCGCGTGTTCTCGTCCATTGCCGCAGCGTGCGCCGTCTCGAAGATTTCCGGCAGACCGGTCGCGATCAGGAACTGCGCCTGGGACAGATAGCCGGCGACGCCGAAACCGGCGCCGTTGCCGGCCTCGGCCAGCGCGGTGAAATCGACCGACGCGGTGAGGTCCTGCAGGCCCGGCCAGCGCAGCACGTCGGCGTGCGCGCGGTGACGATAGTGCGCCTGCAGGGTGCCGTCGCGGCGCTCGGGCAGGTAGTACTCGCGGCGCGGGAAGCCATAGTCGCAGAACAGCATCAGCCCGGCCTCGAGCGAGCCGGCGATCGCCTGCATCCAGTAGGGCAGCTGCGGCAGCAGTTCGGAGCGGTAACCGTCGGCGAACGGCGCTCCCAGGTCGCGCTCGAGGTGGCGCACGGCCGCATTGACCAGTGCATCGGCGGGACGGTCGGTACGCTGCAGGCGGCCCTCGCCGTCCAGCGCGACATGCTCTTCGCAGACCTCGCCGTGACGCAAGGTGAAGCGCGTCGCCGGCAGCGCATCGATCACCTCGTTGGCGAACAGCACGCCGCGCCAGGGTGTCTCCGGCGGTCCTTCGATCCATTCCACGCGCGCCGCCAGCGGCGCCGGCAGGGTTGCGATGCGCGCGCGCTGGCGTTCGCGCAGATCGGCGCTGGGCTCGAGGATCCGATACCGCGCCGGCAGTGCGTCGAGTTCGGCCAACGCCTGCAGCACATCGGCGGCGAAGGCGCCGCTGCCGCCGCCCAGCTCGAGCACGACGGCCTGCTCGCCCAGGCTCGGCAGCAGCGGGGCCAGCACGCGCGCCACGCAGCGCGCGAACAGCGGGCCCAGTTCGGGCGCGGTGATGAAATCGCCCGCCGGCCCGAACTTGGCGGCGCCGGCGCTGTAGTAGCCCAGCCCCGGCGCATACAGGCATTGCTGCATGAATTCGGAAAACGGCATCGCGCCGCGGGCAGCGATGCTCTCGCGCAGGCGCGTGCGCAGCCGCTCGGAGTGGGCGAGCGCGTCGGCGTCGGGATCGGGCAACGACAGGTTCACGGCGGCAGCCACGCGCAATGCGGCGACGCCGCGGGAAGCGCAAGCATAAGGCGGGCGCGACGATCGTGGCGCGTCGCGCCGCCTCTCAGGCCTTGACGCGGAACGCCTGCCCCAGCAGCGCGGGGTCGAATCCGGTGCCGGCGTTGCCGTCGGTGGCGTAGCGATACAGCGCGGCTGCATAGATGCCCTGCAGCGCGCTCTGCACCAGCGCCAGCAGGATGAACGCCAGCACGACCGCCACCGCCACCAGCGCGATCAGCAGCGCCGAGTGAGCGGCGACCGCCAGTGCCAGCACGCCGGCCCCGGCCAGCACCAGCGCCATGAACAGCAGGCCGAAGGCGATGCTCATGCCGACGTTGCCGATCAGGTTTTCGCCCCAGGTGCGGCGCAGCAGGGTGGCGCTCTCCTTGACCGCGGTCAGCGGGTCGACATCGGTCGCGGCCAGCACCGGCACCACCAGGAAGGTGGCGACCGTCCAGGCGACGCCGAGCAGGCCGATGATCCAGCGGCCGATGAAGCCGGCGCGCTGTTCCAGTGCCCGCAGCAGCATGCCGACGGTGGCGGCGATCAGCGCATAGCCGAGGATCGCCGGCAGCCGGTTCCAGGCCAGGCGCAGGCCGTCTCCGAGCGTGGGGTTGTCGCCGTCCAGCCGCATCATCGCGGCGCCCACCAGCGCCGTGTTGAAGAAGAAGATCACCGTGTACTGGCAGAGATAAAACAGGAACAGCATCGCGTAGTCGCCGGCGGCCAGGCTCCCGTGCGTGCCGGCGATTTCGCGCAGATGCAGCAAGCCGCCCGCGGCCAGGAACGGCAGCGCGAAGCTGGCGACCACCAGCAGCGTGGCCAGACCCGACAGCAGCGGAAACACCAGCAGCTCGCGGTCGCTCTTGAGCACCGCGGCGCTTGCCTTGACCAGCGACCAGCTGGTCGCGAATTTGCCTGCCATGATCGTTCCCCGGTCGGATGGACGGGGCTTTTCTAGCACCCCGCCGCATCGATCGCCAGAGGTGGGGGTCAGTCGCGCAGCGTGACCGCGGGCAGCGGTCGATCGCGTTCTGGGTGCTCGGCCCACAGCATGGCCAGGGTGCGGCCGCTGCGCGGGTCGCGCGCACCGGGGGCGATATCGACCAGCGGCTTGAGCACATAGGCAGCGTCGAGGTCGCCGCGCGGCAGACGCAAGCCTTCGCCGTCATCGACCACCTGCTCGCCGTACAGCACCAGATCGGCATCGAGCGTATGACTCGACAGGCGCGGCGCGCTGCGGTCGCGGCCCAGCCGAGACTCCAGTGCATGCAGCCAGTCGCGCAGTGCCTGCGCCGACAGGTTGGTGTCGATCGCCACCGCGAGATTGAGGAAATCCGGCCCGGCGAAACCCCGGGCCGGTGTCCGGTAGGCCGGCGACACCTGCAGCGGACCAAAGGTCGCGGCGAGCGCACCCAATGCCGCGCGCAGATACCGTTCGGGTTCGAGATTGGAACCCAGGCTGAGATAGGCGCGCACCGGCGGCGCGGCGTTCACGGCAGCCGCAGCCCGCGCTCGATCTGCACGCCAACGGCGTCGGCCTCGGCCAGCGCCTGCGGCTTGCCCAGTTTCAGGCGCAGCCAACGCACGCCGAATTCGCGCTGCACGCACTCGGCCATGCGCTCGGCCAGCACCTCGACCAGCTGCGCGTCGCTGGCCGCCGCGATGGCCTGCAGGCGGTGGGCCACGGCTTCGTAGTCGAGCGCGTCGGCGAGGCGGTCGCTGGCCGCGGCGACGCGGGTGTCGCAGGCCATCTGCAGATCCACGCGCAACGGCTGGCGGCCGCCGCGTTCGTGCGCATGCACGCCGATCAGGGCGTCGACGCGCAGGTTGTCGATGAAGACGAGGTCCATGGCGATTCCGGGAGTGAGCTACAAGGATGACCGCCGCCGCGAGCGGCCGGGCGTTACGCGACCGCCGGCAGGCTTTCGAGGTCCCAGCGCGGAAGGACCCGGATCGTGCTGTCCTCGTGCTGGCCGGCCATCAGGCGCAGGGCGCCGGCGAACGCGATCATGGCGCCATTGTCGGTGCAAAATTGCAGTCGCGGGAAGGCGACGCGGAAGCCGTCCGCGGTCGCCGCGGCGGTCAGCGTCTCGCGCAGGCGGCGATTGGCGCCGACGCCGCCGGCGACGACCAGCGTGCGTGCACCGCTGGCCGCCAGCGCGCGCCGGCATTTCACCGTCAGCGTCTCGACCACGGCGTCCTCGAAGCCGCGCGCGATGTCGGCGCGCGCCGTTTCGCTGTGGTCGCTGTTCCGCCAGGCCAGCAACACCTGGGTCTTCAGGCCGGAAAAGCTGAAGTCGAGGCCGGGACGGTCGGTCATCGGCCGCGCGAAGCGGAAAGCTCCGGCGTGGCCCTGCTCGGCCAGCGCTGCCAGCGCCGGGCCGCCCGGATAGGGCAGCCCGAGCAGCTTGGCGGTCTTGTCGAAGGCCTCGCCGGCGGCATCATCGAGGGTATCGCCGAGCAGCCGGTAGCGGCCGATCCCGGCCACGTGCACCAGCATCGAATGGCCGCCCGAGACCAGCAGCGCCACGAACGGCGGCGCCGGGGGATCAGGCTCCAGCAGCGGCGCCAGCAGGTGACCCTCCATGTGATGCACGCCGATCGCCGGGATCTGCAGCGCCCAGGCCAGCGCGCGCGCCGCGGCCGCGCCGACCAGCAGGGCACCGACCAGACCCGGTCCGGCGGTGTAGGCCACGCCGCCAAGATCATTGAAGTCGAGGCCGGCGGCGGCCATGGTCTCGCGGATCAGCGGCAGCAGCTTGCGCACGTGATCGCGGCTGGCCAGTTCGGGCACCACGCCGCCGTATTCCTGATGCAGGGCGATCTGGCTGTACAGGCGATCGGCCAGCAGGCCGCGCCCGGGCTGGTACACCGCCACCCCGGTCTCGTCGCAGGAGGATTCGATGCCCAGCACCGGCTTTGAAACGTTCCCGATGTCCACGCTATACTTCGCGGCTCGCCCGATCAGCCGGGCCAGTTTACCGCGGAGTCACCATGCCCAACGTCAAGGTTCGCGAGAACGAACCCTTCGAAGTCGCCCTGCGTCGCTTCAAGCGCACTTGCGAAAAGGCCGGCGTCCTGGCCGAGACGCGCAAGCGCGAGTTCTACGAAAAGCCGACCCAGGAGCGCAAGCGCAAGCGCGCTGCGGCGGTCAAGCGTCACCTGCGCCGGCTGTCGCGCGATACCACGCGCCGCACGCGCCTGTACTGAGCGCGTCGGCGGCGCAACTCCGGGCCGGCGCCGCCGCGGGCGCGCCGGCCTTTTGCATTTGTGAAGTCCAGCGCGGTGTCCCGGAAATGCGCATCCATCATGCCCGCGTCTTTCGGCGCGATACGGCGTTGCGCCTCGTCGCCATGGCGGGGCCATGAATCCTCGTCGCGCCGGGTCTCGCACCGGAATCCATCGGGAATCGCTGGCGCGTACTTTCGAGACATCACACCAGGAACTGCCGTCATGCCGCTCAAGGACCAGCTGACCGACGACATGAAGACCGCGCTGCGCGCGGGCGACAAGCCGCGCCTCGGCACGATCCGGCTGGTCAACGCCGCGATCAAGCAGCGCGAGGTGGATGAGCGCATCGTCCTCGACGACACCCAGGTGCTGACGGTGCTGGAGAAGATGCTCAAGCAGCGCCGCGACTCGGTCGCGCAGTTCGAGCAGGCAGGCCGCGAGGATCTGGTTGCCGTCGAGCGCTTCGAGATCGCCGTGATCGAGGCCTACCTGCCGGCCAAGCTCGACGCCGGCGAACTCGACGCCCTGATCGCCGCCGCGATCGCCGACAGCGGCGCCGCCTCCGCCCGCGACATGGGCAAGGTGATGGCGCTGGTGAAGGAGCGCGCCGCCGGTCGCGCCGACATGGGCACGGCGTCCCGGCTGATCAAGGATCGTCTCGCCGCGCCGGGCTGAGCCGCCGTCTCAGTAACGCGGCAGGCCCGGATCGACCTCGCGCGCCCAGGCGTCGATGCCGCCCTCGACGTTGAACACCTGGCGGAAGCCGTGCGCGGCGAAGCGCTCGGCGGTGCCGCGGCTCGACACGCCGTGATGGCAGAGGAAGGCCAGTGCGGTGTCCCTGGGCAGTTGCGCCAGCGCTTCATAACCTTCTTCTTCCAGGGCGCGGGCGCCGGCCACCGCGGCGAGCGCGCGCTCGGCGGCGGGGCGCACGTCGATCAGGGTGAGGGTCGCGGCGGCGAGGCGCGCGGCCGCTTCGCGCGCGTCCAGCGGCTGCACGCCGGCGCCCGGGAAGCGCAGCGACAGGCCTTCGCCCTGCATGTTCCGCACCCAGTCGATGACGATGCCCTGCGCGCGCTGCGCGCTGCCGGGGTCGAGGTGCACCGGGATGCCGTTGGCGACGCTGACGATATCGTGATCGCCGGCGGGCGCCAGCTGGAAGCCGGCGCTGAAGTCGGGGCCGATCTCGAGATGCAGGGCCAGCGCGTCGGCGTCGGCCATGCCGGCGCGGATCGCCTCGGCCGCGGCGTCGGTGATGGTGATCGCGGGCGGCGTGCGGTCGGGCGCGGACTGGCCGAACAGCGCGTGCAGCTCGCCGCTGGCGTACATCTGGCGCACGATATCGGCGCCGCCCACCAGTTCGCCGTCCACATACAGCTGCGGAATGGTCGGCCAGTTGCCGAATGCCTTGATGCCCTCGCGCAGCGCCGGGTCGGCCAGCACGTCGACGGTGTGATAGTCCGGCAGCAGCTCGTTGAGCGTGTTGCGGGCGGCCGCGGAAAACCCGCACAGCGGCGTCTGGCGGTCGCCCTTCATGAACAGCACGACGCGATGCTCGGCGAGCAGCGTCTCGATGCGGGCGCGGACGGCGGGATCGAGCGGCATGGCGGATTCCGGCGGCTGGAAAACGTCCATGATAGCGTGCCGCCCGATTCCATCGGCGCGGCAAGCCGTCGCGCGGTCAAGGTGCCGGCGCGGATCCGCGTTCGCCGAGTGCTGCCCGCGCCGCCGGCAGCAGCGCGGCGAGCCAGTGTCGATACTGCGACGGTCCGGGATGCAGGCCGTCGGCGGCCAGTTCGGCGCCGGCGGCTCGCGAGAGCGCGGTGACGTCGACCCAGCATGCGCCGGCGGCCGCAGTCAGCGCACGCTCGGCCGCATTGCAGGCATCGATCTCGGCGCCGATGCGCGTGGCGTCATGGCCGCCCGTGCGCGCGAACGGCGTTGCGCCCCAGTCGGGAATCGACACCACCAGCACTCGCCGTGCCGTGCCGCCGGCGAGGGTGATCGCGCGCGCCAGCAGCGGCCGGAACCCTTCGCGCAGGGCCGTGACGCCGCGACCGCGGTACTGATCGTTGACGCCGATCTGCAGGCTGACCAGGGCAAAGGCCGGCGCCAGCGCCGCGCGATCCAGCGCCGCGGCCAGTTCGTCGGTGGTCCAGCCGGTGGTCGCGAGGATCTGCGGCGAGCCCAGCGCATGACCCTCGGCGCAGAGCGCGACGCTCAGCTGCACCGGCCAGCGTTCGGCCTCGGCGACGCCTTCGCCGATGCTGTAGGAATCGCCCAGTGCCAGCAGGCGCGCCTGCAGCGGCATCGCGGCGCGCGCCTCAGGCGACGGCGGCGGCGCCGACGGCGGCATCGGACTGGCGACGCAGCGTGCGCTCGATGCGCCGCATCACTTCGACCAGATCGGCCGGCTCCGGCAGCAGGGTCAGGCGAAGATGACGGCCGTCATGCAGGTTGAACGCCGAGCCCGGCATCAGCAGCACATCCTCGCGTTCGAGCAGATCCAGCGCGAAGACATCGGCATCGAACACCGGCAGAACGTCGGCGCGCACGCGCGGAAAGGCATACAGCGCGCCTGCCGGCGCCACCATGCTGAGGAACGCGCTGGCGGCGACACCGTCGATCACGGCCTGCCGCGCGGCATGCAAGCGGCCGCCCGGCGCGGTCAGGTCGGCGATGGTCGGCGGTCCTTCGAGGGCGGCGCGCACCGCCCACTGCGCCGGCTGATTGGCGCACACGCGCAGCGCCGAGAGCAGGTGCAGGGCTTCGCGGTAGGCGCCGACGCGCGCCGGCGATCCGCTCAGGGTCATCCAGCCGACGCGATAGCCGCAGGCGCGATGGACCTTGGAAACACCGGCGAAGCTGACGCAGGGCAGGTCGCCGGCCAGCGGCGCCAACGGTTCGAAACGGGCGTTGTCGTAGAGGATACCGTCGTAGATCTCGTCGCTGAGCAGCAGCAGGCGGTGGCGCGCGGCCAGCTCCACCAGCCGCACCAGCAGATCGCGCGGATACACCGCACCGGTCGGATTGTTGGGGTTGATCAGCACCAGGGCGCGCGTGCGCGGCGTGATCTGCGTGGCGAGGGCGTCGGGATCGGGCAGATGCCCCTGCGCGGCAGGGCAGGCGTAGTAGATCGGTCGGCCGCCGTTGAGCACCGTGGATGCGGTCCACAGTGGATAGTCGGGGCAGGGCAGCAGTACCTCGTCGCCGGGGGCGAGCAGCGCGCGCAGCGCCAGATCGATCAGCTCGCTGACGCCGTTGCCGATCAGCACATGACTGCTGTCGGCGATGCGGGTGCCGCGTGCGCGTTGCTGGGCGAAGACTGCCGCACGCGCATCGTCGAGGCCCAACTCGTGGCCGTAGCCTTCGCTGTCGGCCAGATGCGCGTTCACCGCGGCGACCAGATGCGGCGGCGTGCGCAGACCGAAGCGCGCCGGGTTGCCGATGTTGAGCGAATACAGCGTGTGTCCGGCCGCCTCGAGCGCGCGCGCGCGTTGCACCAGCGGACCGCGGATGTCGTAGCGCACCGCGTTCAGGCGCGGGCTGGGAATCAGGTCGTGCATGGGCGGACAGGCTCCGGGCCGGCGCGCCGCATGCTAGCGTTCCGTCTGGCAAATAGCCACGCGACGCGGCGTCGGCCGTGCGGCGTGATTTGGGGAATCCGGTTTGAATGATCTGATCCGCCTGGGTTGGCGTGCGCAGGACGCGACGACTCCGCCCGCGCCCGGCCTGAGTCTGGCCCGCGTCGCCGCGCAGCATCGTGCCGGCTACGTGCTGCACGATGGACGCAGTCCCTTCAATGCGCAGCCGGCGCCGGAGTTCCTGCGCCGCGGACTGGATCCCGCATTGCGGCCGGCGGTGGGCGATTTCGTCTGGGTCGCGCCCGGATCACCGCCGCACATCCTCAGCGTGGTGCCGCGGCGCAGCCTGTTGACGCGCGCCGCCGCCGGCGAGCGTTACCAGCGTCAGGTGATCGCCGCCAACGTCGACGTGGTGCTGGTGCTGATGGGTCTGGACGGCGATTTCAATCCGCGTCGCATCCAGCGCTACCTGGCGCTGATCGACGGTTCCGGCGCGACGCCGGTGGTGCTGCTGACCAAGGCCGACCAGCATCCCGCGGCGGCGGCCGCGCTGGCGCAACTGGGCGCCACGCTGCCGGCGGGGACCGCCGCGCTGGCGCTCAATGCCAAGGACCCCGCGATCCATACGGTACTGGCGCCGTGGCTGGGCGCGGGTGTGACCGCCGCGCTGGTCGGCTCCTCGGGCGCCGGCAAGTCCACGCTCACCAACTCCCTGCTCGGCGAGCAGCGCCAGGCCACCGCCGCCATCCGCGCCAACGACAGTCGAGGCCGCCACACCACCACCCACCGGGCGTTGCTGGCGCTGCCCGGCGGCGCCTGCCTGATCGACACGCCCGGCATGCGCGAACTGAAGCTCACCGGCGAGGAGAGCCTCGATCTCTACGCCGACATCGAGACGCTGGCCGGCAACTGCCGCTTCGCAGACTGCAGTCACGGCAACGAGCCCGGCTGCGCGATCCGTGCGGCGCTGGCTTCGGGCGAACTCGACGGCGAGCGCTGGCGCAGCTATCTCAAGCTGCACGACGAGCGCGAGCAGCAGGCGGCGGCGCTGGAGCAGCGGCTGCAACGCAAGGCCGGCTCGCAGCCAGGGCACCGCACGCTGGGACGGAGCCAGCGCGAGAAGCCGGGGCCGCGCTGAAGGGTCTCGCAGCTGAACCCGATCGAATCGCGCCATGCGTCCGGTCAGTGCGCTCCGGTCGCCGCGCTGCCGCCCGCCTTGGGCGAAAACGGCGGCTTGGCCAGCCACAGGATCGGGATCATCAGGATGAACACCCAGCCGATGACGTGGAAAAGCTCGTTGAAGCCGATCTGGTAGCCCTGCCGGGTGATCTCCAGATTGAGCAGGGCAGCGCCGCGTTCGCCGGGACCGAACTGGGCCAGCGCGTGGCGCGCCGTCGGCGCATAGGCGGTGATGTGCTCGGTCAGCTGGGCGTGATGCAGAGCGGCGCGGCGGTTCCACATGAAGGTGGTGATCGACGCGGCAAAACTGCCGGCCAGCACGCGCAGGAACGTGGCCGTGCCCGAGCCCGAGGGGATCTCGCGCGGGGTGAGATCCGACAACAGGATGGTGAGGATGGGCATGAAGTACAGCGCCACGCCCAGGCCCTGCACCAGCTGCACCATGGCCACGGTGTCGAAGTCGACCTGGGTGTTGAAGTCCGAGCGCCAGAACGAGGTCAGCGCCAGGACCAGGAACGAGAGCGCAGCCAGCACCCGCAAGTCGAATTTGTGCGCGTAGCGGCCGACGAACGGGGTCAGGATCACCGGCAGGATCCCCAGTGGCGCGGCGGCGAAGCCCGCCCACTCGGAGGTATAGCCGAGTTGCGTCTGCAGCCATTGCGGCACCAGCAGGTTGATGCTGAAGAACACCGCGTAGCCGAGCACCAGGACCACGGTGCCGGCGCTGAAGTTGCGGTGCCGGAACAGGCGCAGGTCAACGATCGGGTCGGTGTCCGTCAGCTCCCAGATCAGGAAGATCGTCAGCGAGACGGCCGCCACGATCGCCAGGATGACGATGAAGTTCGAACTGAACCAGTCGGCGTCGTTGCCCTTGTCGAGCAGGATCTGCAGCGCCGCCACGCCGATCACCAGGGTGATCAGCCCGACGTAGTCCATGCGCGGCTTGTCGGTCGGATCGGGGCGTCCGCGCATTTGTGCGGCGACCACGCTGGCGGCGAAGAATCCGATTGGCACGTTGATGAAGAAGATCCACTGCCAGCTGTAATTGTCGGTGATCCAGCCGCCGAGGATCGGGCCCGCGATCGGTGCCACCACGGTGACCATCGCCAGCAGCGCCAGCGCCTGTCCGCGCTTGTGCGCCGGATAGATCGATACCAGCAGCGCCTGGGTGATCGGATACATCGGTCCGGCCACCGCGCCCTGCAACACGCGAAAGGCGATCAGCATGCCCATGCTGTGCGACAGCCCGCACAGCATCGACGAAAGCGTGAACAGGATCGTCGCCCAGATGAACAGCCGCACCTCGCCGACGCGGCGCGTCAGCCATCCGGTCAGCGGCAGCGCGATCGCGTTGCTGACCGCGAACGAGGTGATCACCCAGGTGCTCTGCTCGTTGCTGACACCGAGATTGCCGGCGATGGTCGGCAGCGAGACATTGGCGATCGTGGTGTCGAGCACCTGCATGAAGGTCGCCAGCGACAGTCCGATCGTGGCCAGCGCCAGGCTGGGCGGACTGAATCCTCCCGCAGGGGCGTGTGCTTCGCTCATCGGCGCTGCGCGTCCTTACCGGACGCGGCCGGCATTGGCGTGGATGATGCGGGCAACCAGGGCGTCGGCATCGGCGAGCTGATGCGCGTAGACGCCGGTGGCCAGCACCGGCCGCGTGCGGATGGTGGTCGACAAGGCCGGTCCGCTGCGGTCGTGCAGGTTGACCTCGGCGCTCATCGACAGGCCGATGCGCAACGGATGCGCCGCCAGTTCCTTCGGTTCCAGCACGATACGCACTGGAACCCGCTGCACGATGCTGATCCAGTTGCCGGTGGCGTTCTGCGCCGGCAGCAGGGCGAACGCGCTGCCGGTGCCGATGCCGATGCCGTCGACGCGGCCGTGGTAGGTGACGCCGCTGCCGTAGAGCGACGCGGTCAGCGTCACCGGTTGGCCGATGCGCATGTGGGTCAGCTGGGTTTCCTTGAAGTTGGCGTTGACCCACACCCCGCCCAGCGGCACCACCGCCATCAGCGGCGTCCCCGGCGCCACGCGCTGGCCCACCTGCACGCTGCGCTTGGCGACATAGCCGGTCACCGGTGCCAGCAGCTGCGAGCGGATGTCGTCGAGATAGGCCTGGCGCACCGCCGCCGCAGCGGCCAGTACGTCGGGCTGCGCGGCGATCACGGTGTCGGCCACCAGTGCGCGGCTGCCGGCCAGCTGCTGCTGCGCGGCGCTGTAGGCCTGCTCGGCGGCGGCCAGTGCGTCACGCGCGTTGGCCAGCTCCTCGGCCGAGATCGCGCCGCTCGCGGCCAGGTTGCGGCGCCGTGCGAAGTCGCTGCGCGCCTTGTCCACCGCGACCTTGCGCGCGGCCAGCTCGGCCCGCACCGCTGCGGCGTTGGCATACAGGCCGCGTACCTGGCGCACCGCACGCGCGAGGTTGGCCTCGGCACGCTGCAGCGCGACGCGCGCATCGGCGGCATCGAACTGCACCAGCACCTGACCCTTGCGCACGAGGTCATCGTTGTCGGCGCCGATGCTGATCACGGTACCCGGCACCAGCGGGGTGATCTCGACGATGTTGCCATGCACATAGGCGTCGTCGGTGTCCTGGTACCAGCGGCCATCGAGCCAGTACCAGGCCAGCCACAACAGGCCGGCCACGACGATCGCCAGCAACAGCAGGCGCAGCAGCAGGCGGCGCCGTCCGTTGGGCGCCGGTGCGGCCGCGACGGGGGAGGGCGTCTCGGTGCTCATGGGTGGACCTCGGCAACAGCGGGAGTGGGGGCAGGGGCGGCGGCCGGCGCGGCCGGGGCGTAGCCGCCGCCCAGCGCCTGCAC
>JAJYTG010000047.1:11474-12756 GCA_021793195.1 Pseudomonadota bacterium | reverse complement strand
GCACCGGCGACCACCACGCGCTCGCCCGGCTTCAGGCCGGCGAGGATCTGCACGCGATCGATGCTGGCCGGACCCAGGCGCACCGGCGTGCGCACGGCCAGATCGCCATGCATCACGTACACCGCGCTGCCGCCGTCGCTGTCCAGCGAGGGGCCGCGCGCCACGGTGATGGCTTCGGCCACGCGCTGCAGCACCACGCGCACGCTGAGGCGCTGGTTCTGGCGCAGGCCCTCGGGGCGCGGGCCGGCGAAGCGCACGCGCGCGGCGACCTCGCCGGCCACGACCTCGGGCGAGATCGCGCCGACCACGCCGGACCAGTGCTTGCCGTCGCCGCCGATCTCGGCCGGCATGCCGGGCGCGAGGTCGCGCGCGAAGCTCTCCGGCACCTTGATCTCGACTTCCAGCGCCGACAGATCGACCACGCTCAGCAACGGCGCATCCTTGGCCACCTGGGTACGATCCGCCACCGCCAGCTGGCCGACCTGGCCGGTAACCGGGGCGCGCAGGGTCAGCGCATCGACCTGGCGCTGCAGATCGGCGACGACCAGCTTCTGGCGCGCCACCGCGAGGCGCTTGCTGCGCATGTTGAAGGCCACCCGCTCGTTCTCGAGGCCGCGATCCTGCCCGGCATGGCGCAGCGCAATCTGCGCCTTGTCCCGCGCATCGCGCGCACGCAGCATGTTGATCTCGGGCACCGCGCCCAGCTTGAACGCACGCGTGTACCGATCCAGCTCGGTCTGCGCGGTTTTCAGATCGATGCGCGCGTCCTCGAGTTTTTGCCGCGCCGTCAGGCGCCGCTGCTGCGCCTGCAGTTGCTCGTTTTGCGCATCCAGGCCGAGGCTCTGCAGCGTGGCCTGCTCCTGCGCCAGGCGATTGGTCAGCTCGGGGCTGTCGACCACGCCCAGCAACGCGCCCTTCGACACGGCGTCGCCGGCCTGCACCCGGTAGCGCACGGTGCCGGCGGCGGCGGCGTACAGCGTCGGGCTGACCGCCGCGACCACGCGCCCGTCGGCGGCGATGTCGCGCACGAACGCGCCCTGCTGCACCGTGGCGATCTCCAGCCGGCTCAGACTGACGCTGCCGGTGGCGGCGAAGTAGCGTGCGAGCAGCAGGCCCAGCAGCAGCACGCCCAGCAGCGCACCGCCGCCGTAGATCAGCCGGCGCCGGTGACGGCGCCAGAGCGGCGGCGCGGCGAGCGGGATGTCCTGGGCCGAGGTATCGCGGAAAGTCATGGCGCGGTCCGATGGTTTGCATCGGCTACGCAAGCCGCGTGCCAGCGATC
>JAJYTG010000047.1:0-11374 GCA_021793195.1 Pseudomonadota bacterium | reverse complement strand
GGGTGACAACGGTGCTGTCGCCCTGAAACCAGGCCCTTCGCTGCGCTCTGGGTGACAACGGTGCTGTCGCCCTGAAACCAGGCCCTTCGCTGCGCTCAGGGTGACAACTTTGTTGTCATCCTGAAGTCGAAGACTGAAGGATCTCGACTCCCGGCACAGAGCCACGCCCGACCTTGCCGCCCGTCTTGCCACGGGCTGCGGACCGCGATGCGGCGATCGTCAGCGCAGCGCGGCGTCCACGCGCGCCAGCAGCGCGGCATTCATTCTGGGCAGCACGTCGAGCGCCTTGAGGTTTTCCTCCAGCTGCGTCTTGCGGCTGGCGCCGAGGATCACCGTCGAGACGTGAGGGTTGGCCAGGCACCAGGCGATCGCGAACTGCGCCGCGCTGACGCCCAGCTCGGCGGCCAGCGGCAGCAGTCGCGCGGCACGGGCGCGGCGTGCGCCGCCGTCCTCCTCGAGCACCGCCTGGCGCAGCCAGGCGTAGTCGGGCTGGCCGAGCCGCGAGTCCGCGGGCACGCCGTGCGCGTACTTGCCGGTCAGCAGGCCCGAGGCCAGCGGCGACCAGATCGTGGTGCCCAGGCCCAGCTCGCCATACAGCGGTGCGTACTCGACCTCGACGCGCTCGCGATGCAGCAGGTTGTACTGCGGCTGCTCCATCTGCGGCGCGTGCAGGTGATGCGCGTGCGCCACCGCGTGCGCTTCGCGGATCAGCGCGGCCGGCCACTCGCTGGTGCCCCAGTAGCGCACCTTGCCCTGGCGGATCAGGCTGTCCATCGTCCACACCGTCTCCGCGACCGGAGTGTCCTCGTCGGGGCGATGGCAGAAGTAGAGGTCGAGATAGTCCACGTCCAGACGGCGCAGCGCCTGCTCGCAGGCGTCGGCCAGATGCTTGCGCGACAGTCCGCGCTGGGTCGGCAGCGGATCCTCGACGGCGCCGAAGTAGGCCTTGCTGGATACGCAGTAGCCATCGCGCGGCAATTGCAGCGCCTTGAGCGCGGCGCCCATCACGCGTTCGGCTTCACCGAAGGCATAGGCCTCGGCGTTGTCGAAGAAATTGATGCCGTGGTCCCAGGCGCAGGCGATCATCTCGCGCGCGGCGGCGACATCGACTTGACGGCCGAAGGTGACCCAGGCGCCCAGCGACAGCGCCGAGAGTTTCAGTCCGGACGAGCCGAGACGACGGTATTCCATGGCATGACTCCGCTGCGGGTGATCGATGAGTGTGCTCGCGCCGGGGTTGCGTCGGCGTCAATGCCGCGCGGCGGTCACTGCAGCCAGGCGCGCGCGTTGCGGAACAGGCGCATCCACGGCGAGTCCTCGCCCCAGCCATCGGCGGCCCAGCTCATCTGCACGCTGCGGAACACGCGCTCGGGATGCGGCATCAGCGCCAGCACGCGGCCGTCGGCGGCGGTGAACCCGGTCAGGCCGCCGGGTGACCCGTTGGAGTTGAGCGGAAAGTCCTCGGTCGGTCGGCCGCGGTTGTCGACGAAGCGCAGGCAGGCGCCGCTCTTCGATGGCCGCGCGTCGGCGCTCCATGTCGCGCGTCCCTCGCCGTGCGCGACCACCACCGGCAGCCGCGAGCCCTGCATGCCCTGCAGCAGGATCGCCGGCGACTCCAGCACCTCGACGGTGACCAGGCGCGCCTCGTACTGCTCGCTGGCGTTGCGCTGGAAACGCGGCCAGTGCCCGGCGCCGGGAATGATCGCCTTCAGTTCGGCCATCATCTGGCAGCCGTTGCAGACGCCCAGCGCGAAACGCGCGGGATCGGCGAAGAAACCCTCGAACTGCTGGCGCAGCAGTTCGTTGTGCAGAATCGACACCGCCCAGCCGCGGCCGGCGCCGAGCACGTCGCCGTAGGAAAACCCGCCGCAGGCGGCGAGACCGTGGAAATCGGCCAGCGAGGTGCGCCCGGTCAGCAGGTCGGTCATGTGCACGTCCACCGCCTCGAAACCGGCGCGGGTGAACGCGGCCGCCATCTCGACCTGGCCGTTGACGCCCTGCTCGCGCAGGACAGCGACACGCGGGCGCGCGCCGCTGGCGATCATCGGCGCGGCGATGTCATCGGCCGGATCGAAGGTGAGCCGCGGCGACAGGCCGGGATCGTCATCGCTGATGCGCCAGACGCGCTCGGCGTCGGCCGCGGCCGGATTGTCGCGCAGGCGCTGCATCGCGTGGCTGGTCTCGTGCCAGGCGCCGATCAGCTGCGTCCAGTTCCAGCGGGCGATCGTTTCGCCGCCGAGAAACAGCTTGATGCCGAGCTTCTCCTTCGGTCGCCCGATGCGATGCAGGATCTCGTCCAGACCGTGCGCCGCGGCCAGCGCGGTCAGGCGCTCGGCGTGTTGCACCTGCGTCTGCAGCACCGCGCCCAGTTCCTCGTTGAACAGCGCGCGCAGCAGCGCCTCGCCCCAGCCGTCGAGGCGGATCTCGAGACCGCAGTGACCGGCGAAGGCCATCTCCAGCAGGGTGACGATGACACCGCCGTCGGAGCGGTCGTGATAG
This sequence comes from Pseudomonadota bacterium, assembly GCA_021793195.1. Taxonomy (GTDB): domain Bacteria; phylum Pseudomonadota; class Gammaproteobacteria; order Xanthomonadales; family Rhodanobacteraceae; genus Metallibacterium. The sequence goes on along the minus strand of JAJYTG010000047.1, from coordinate 8,875 downwards.
GCCAGCAGCAGCCCCTGCGCGCGCGCCTGCTGGATGAACGCGAAAAACGCGCGCAGTCGCTGCGGCTGGTCGAGGTCGGGCGGCACGCCGCCGCCGCGATTGAACACCTGCATCAGCGCCGACTCGCCGAGGCGGTCGCGGCCGCCGCCAAGGTCGAGCAACCACAACTCGCTGTCGCCCTGGTCCAGGCGCAGGCGCGGCGTCAGCGTGCGGCGCACGTCGGCGACGCGCGCGAACGCGCTGACCACCAGCGACACCGGCGCCACGCTGCGCTGCTCGCCCTGCTCGAGGTCCTGCCATACCGCCTGCATCGACAGCGAGTCCTTGCCCACCGGCACCGAGATGCCGAGCACGGGACACAGTTCGCTGACCGCCTGCACGGCGTCGAACAACGCAGCATCCTCGCCGGGGTGGCCGACCGCCGCCATCCAGTTGGCCGACAGCCGCACCTCGCCGAGTTCGGCCACCGGCGCCGCGGCGAGATTGGTGATCGCCTCGCCGACGGTGATGCGCGCCGCCGAGGCGCCGCCCAGCAGCGCCAGCGGCGCGCGCTCGGCGATCGCCATCGCCTCGCCCGCGCAACCCTCGAAATCCAGCAGGGTCACCGCGCAGTCGGCCACCGGCACCTGCCACGGCCCGACCATCGGATCGCGCGCGCACAGACCGCCGACGCTGCGGTCGCCGATGGTGATCAGAAACGACTTGCTGCCGACCGCGGGCAGGCGCAGCACGCGCTGCACCGCCTCATCGAGGGCGATGCCGGAAAGATCGGGCACCAGATCGACACGCGGCCTGATGCGCACGGCGTCGCGATGCATGCGCGGCGGCTTGCCGAACAAAAGGTCGAGCGCGAAGTCGATCGCGGTGATGCCGCTGCGCGAATCGCTCACCACCAGCTGACGCGCGGCGGTGGCCTCGCCGACCACCGCGTGCGGACAGCGCTCGCGTGCGCACAATGCCGCAAACGCGGCAAGATCGGCCGCGCGCACGCCGAGCACGTAGCGCTCCTGCGCCTCGTTGCACCACAGCTGCATCGGCGACAGCGAGGGGTCGTCGCAGGGCACCCGTGCCAGATCGATGCGGCCGCCGACACCGGAATCATTGAGCAGCTCGGGAATGGCATTGGACAGTCCGCCGGCGCCGACGTCATGCACGGCGACGATCGGAGTGTCCGCTCCGCGCGCGCAAGCGGCGTCGATCACTTCCTGGCAGCGGCGCTGCATCTCGGCGTTGTCGCGCTGCACCGAGGCGAAGTCGAGCTCGGTGCTCGATGCGCCGGAAGCCAGCGATGACGCCGCGCCGCCGCCGAGGCCGATCAGCAATGCCGGGCCGCCCAGCACGATCACCGCGTCGCCGGGCTGCAGACGCCGCTTTTCGACGTGCGCACGGCGCAGGTTGGCGAGGCCGCCGGCGATCATGATCGGCTTGTCGTAACCGCGACGCACGCCGGCTTCACCGGTCTCCTGCTCGAAGCTGCGGAAGTAGCCGCCGAGCACGGGGCGACCGAACTCGTTGTTGAAGGCGGCCGCACCCAGCGGGCCGTCGCGCATGATCTCGAACGCGCTGGCGAAACGTTGCGGCAGCGGACGCTCGCCTTCCCACGCCCGCGGCAGTCCCGGAATGCGCAGGTGCGACACCGAAAAACCGCTCAACCCGGCCTTCGGCTTGCCGCCGCGCCCGACCGCGCCCTCGTCGCGGATCTCGCCGCCGGCGCCGGTGGCAGCGCCGGCCCACGGCGCGATCGCGGTCGGATGGTTGTGCGTCTCGACCTTGATCGCGTAGGGGATGTCCTCCTCGTGCGCGCGCCAGACGCCGTCGGCATCGGCGAAAAGGCGCCGGCCGCGATGGCCGGCGATCACCGCGGCGTTGTCCGTGTACGCCGACAGCGTGTGCGCCGGCGACGCCGCATGGGTGTGCTTGATCATCTGGAACAGCGTCTGCGGCGCCGGTACGCCGTCCACCGTCCAGGTGGCGTTGAACACCTTGTGCCGGCAATGCTCGGAGTTGGCCTGCGCGAACATCATCAGTTCGGCATCGGTCGGATCGCGGCCCAGTTCGGCGTAGCGCGCGGCGAGATAGGCGATCTCGTCGGCGGCGAGCGCGAGACCCAGCGCGCGATTGGCCGCGGCCAGGGCCGCCTCCGGGTCGGCGCCCAGCGCGATGCGGCCCAGTGCCCCCGCGCTGCCGTGCAGGAACAGCCCGCTGGCCTGATCGAGGTTCGTCAGCACCGACTGCGTCATGCGGTCATGCAACGCCGCCAGCGCCTCGGCATGTTCCGGACTGCCGGCCGCCGGCAGTGCGTCGAGGTGATAGGCCACGCCGCGTTCGACGCGACCGAGGTCGAGGCTGACGCCGCGCAGGATGTCGCTGGCCTTGGACGACCACGGCGACACCGTGCCCAGGCGCGGCACCACCCACAGCGAGGCCTGGGCCGGCGCCGCGTCGTGGGCCTCGAGGATGGCGCACAGCTCCGCGCGGCTGCGCGGATCGGCGATCGTGCGCGCATCGAGGATGTACACGAACCACGCCGCACGCACGCGCAGCCCGTGATGAGCGGCTTCCAGGCGTGCATTCAGACGATCGAGGCGAAACGGCGAAAGGGCGCTCTGCCCGTCAAGGACGATCATGCGGAGGACCGCTGCCGAGCGATGGAATCGGCCATTCTAGCCCAATCGCCGCCGGCGGCCGTCAATTCGGGACCCCGCGCGCTGCGTCGGCGCCGTGCACGAGGTCATTCATGGCATCGCACGGATGCGACTGCCGCGCGCTTCGCGGGCCATGGTTCCGGCGTTCTCGTGACGAAGGTTCAAGAGCGAAAGAGCGTGTGTCCGCGAAGGACGCCAAGTGCGCAAAGTGTCTCGTGAGGATCTTTTCGCGTCCTTTGCGTTCTTCGCGGACCATGGTTCCGGCGTTCTCGTGACGAAGGTTCAAGAGCGAAAGAGCGTGTGTCCGCGAAGGACGCCAAGTGCGCAAAGAGGTCTCGTGAGGATCTTTTCGCGTCATTTGCGTTCTTCGCGGACCATGGTTCCGGCAGGTCGCAATCGCCGGCCTCCGCGCGCTGCGCGCGCGGGCTGTTGCTAGGCTCGGGATCCATCCCTCGCCAAGCAACCCGGCCTTCGGCATCCTGCCTGCGGCGTTCACGCCGGCGCGACCTGCCACCGGCAGGTCGCAAACGCCGGCGTTCACCCCCTCGGATGGTGGGTGGCGTGGAGGCGCTTGAGGCCTTCGCGTGCGACCAGGGTGTAGATCTGCGTGGTCGAGAGCGTGCGGTGGCCAAGCAGCATCTGCAGCGCACGCAGGTCGGCGCCATGGTTGAGCAGATGGGTGGCGAACGAATGCCGCAGCACGTGCGGCGAGATGCGCGAGGCCGGGATGCCGGCGGTCTGCGCGTGACGCTTGATCAGCGTCCACGCCATCTGCCGGGTCATGCCGCTGCCGCGTCGGGTCAGCAGCAGCACCACCGGCTGGCCGCCGCGCGCCAGCGCCGGTCGCGCGCTGGCGAGGTAGCGCTCGATCCAGTCCTGGGCCACCTCGCCGACCGGGACCAGGCGGTCCTTGCCGCCCTTGCCGGTGACGCGCAGCACGCCCTGGCGCAGGTTCAGCGCCGCCAGCGGCAAGCCGACCAGCTCGCTGACACGCAGACCGGCGGCGTACATCAGCTCGAGCAGGCAGCGGTCGCGCAACCCCAGTGGCGTGGTGACATCGGGCGCGGCCAGCAGGGCCTCGATCTCGCGCTCGCTGAGTGCCTTGGGCAGACCGCGCGGCAGCCGCGGCGGATCCAGCAGCAGGGTCGGATCGACGAAGGCCGGCTCGTTGCGCGTGCGCTGGGCATAGTAGCGGCGCAACGCCGACAGCAGCCGCGCATTGCTGCGCGCCTTGATGCCCGCCGCGCCGCGCACCGCGAGATAGCGGAAAATGTCCTCGCGGCCGGCGTCGAGCAGGCGCATGTCGCGCGCGGCCAGCCAGCGCGCGTAACCCTCGAGATCGTTGCGGTAGGCGGCCAGCGTCAAAGCGGCCAGGCCGTCCTCGGACCAGACGCGCTCGAGAAAGGCGTCGATGCTGGCGCGATCGGCCTCGGCGATGACGGCGGTGCTGTCCATGCGAGCATGCTCGCCGGACCTGCCGACGACGGCAAGTCGCCTGACTCCCTCTTACCTCATGACAACGCCATGACCTCCGATGCAACACCCGGTCGCCCGCTCGGACCCTGCCCTTTCGGCGTGCGCCTGACCGCGCTGTTCTACGACCTGCTGACGTCGCTGGCGATCGTGCTGGTGCTGGGCCTGCTGGCGCAACTGGCCACCGGCGGCCAGCTGATCGTCGTTCGCGACGGGCACGCCCACTCGCCGGCGTGGTATCCCTTGCTGCAGTTGGTCGCACTGGCGGCGTACTTCATGTGGTCGTGGATCCGCGGCGGCCAGACCCTGGGCGCGCGCGCGTGGCGCATGCGGGTGGTCGCCGACGCCGGCCGCGTCACCCTGCCGCGCGCGCTGGCCCGCTTCGCCGCCGCGGCCTCGCCGCTGCTGCTGCTGGCGTTCGGCGCGCTGCTCGAACCGCGCTGGCTGCTGGCGGCGATGCTGCTGGCCTGGAGTGCGGACTATGCCGCGGCGCTGCTCGACGGCGACCGCCGCACCCTGCACGACCGCCTCAGCGGCACCCGTCTGCTGCGCGCAAACTGAAGGCTCGCGCGCGCCGGCTCAGGCCGTACGCCGGTGCACCAGCGCCGCCACCGCCGCCAGCAGCAGCAGCGGCAGCGCGTTGGCCAGCCACGCCGACACGCCATAGACGGTACCGAGATTGATCAAGGCGCGCTGCACGAAAAACCATGCGATCGCGATCAGCAGGCCGAACAGCAGGCGCTTGCCGAAACCGCCGGCGCGCAGGGCGCCAAAGGCCAGCGGCAGCACGCACAGCACCAGCAGCAGCACGTCGAAGGGGTAGAACAGGCGCTGCCACAGCGCGTCGGCGTAGGCCTGCGGATTCTGCCCGTTGCGGCCGAGGTAGCGGATGTTGCGCAACAGGTCGCGGATCGACTGGCTTTCCGGATCCAGCACCGACAGCCGCAGCAGGCGCGGATCGATGTGCGTGTCCCAGACCGCCTGCGCCGCCGTCGTGGTCTGCGCACCGGCGGCATCGAAGCGGGTGTCGCGGACCTGATCGAGCATCCAGTGGCCGCCGCGGAACTCGGCATCGGCAGCCCAGCGCACCTCCAGCAGGCGGCCCTGCGCGTCGAGGCGGTAGATGCGCACGTCGCGCAGGCGGATGTCGGTGCCGCGCGCAGCGGGCACCGCCAGCGCGCTCTTGACATTGACGATGCTGTCGCCGTCGCGCGTCCACAGACCCGACGAGGTCGTCGCGGCGATGTTGCTGGCGCGCAGCGCCAGCTGGATCGCGGTGGCACGCTGCTCGGCCGGCGGCATCACGTATTCGGCCAGCAGCAGCACGCCGACACTGAGCAGCGCGACCAGCGCCAGCACCGCGGCGGCGATGCGCAGCCGCGACATGCCGGCGGCGCGCAATGCGGTCAACTCGTTGCCGGCCGCAAGGCCGCCAAGGCCCAGCAGCGCGCCGATCAGCGCGGCGTTGCCGAACAGATCGACGATGCGCCGCGGAATGCTGTAGAGGATGTAGATCGCGGCGTTCGCGAGGGTGTAGCCGTTGCGGCCGAGCTGGCCGAGCTGACGCGCGAACTGCAGGAACGCGTCGAAGCCGACCAGCAGCACCCACACCAGCGCCAGCGAGCCGAGCACGCTGCCGACGATCACGCGGTCGGCCCGTTTCAGCGGCAGGCGCCAGGCGCTCACGCCGGCCTCCGCGCAGGCACCCGTCGCGGCGCGTTCTGGCGTGCGAACGCCCACAGCGCCAGCGTCAGCGCCAGCAGCGGCACGCCCCACAGCGCGTACTCGCCGATGCTGCGGCCCTGCATGATCGCGGCACGACCGATGCCGAGCAGGTTGGAATAAAGCAGATAGGCCAGCAGCGCCAGCAGCATGCGCCCGTAGAACGGTTCGCGCGGTCCCTGCCGCGCCAGCGGCAGCGCCAGCAGCCCCAGCACCAGCGTGCTCAGCGGCGCGGTCAGACGCCACGCCAGCTCGGCGCGGTCGGGCGCTGTCGGCGAGCCCCACAACTGCGCGGTGGTCTTGTCGTGCGGCGTGCCCTGGGTGTCATCGGCCGCGCCCTGGATATTCGACAGGGCGATGTCGTTGCGCCGGTAGCGCATCAGCTTCCAGGCATTCCCGCCCAGCGGTCCCTGGTAGCGATGGCCGTCGAACAGGGCCAGGAAGCGTCCGCCGCCCTGGCTGTCGAGATACAGTTCGCCATGGGTGGCGGTGACCAGATCGACGCGCGGGCGGCCGTCCGGCGCGCTGCGCTCGCTGGCCACGAACACCTGGGCAAGCCGGTTGCCGGCGGCGTTCATGCGATCGACGAACATGATGCCGCCATGTCCGGGCAACTCGACAAAGCGCCCCGGCGCCAGCCCGGCGGCGATCACCGAACTGTTGGCGGCATTGACCATCGCCTGCGAGGTGCGCGAGGCCCACGGCCCCAGCCACAACGCAATCAGCGCGACCACCGCGATCACCGGCACCGTCAGCAGCAGAGTCGGCCGCAGCAGGCCCCGCGGGCCCATGCCGGAGGAGGCCAGCACGTGCATCTCGCTGTCGCGATACAGCCGCGCCAGTCCCAGCAGCACGCCGAGAAACAGCGCCAGCGGCAACAGCAGCGACAGCGCGTCGAGCACGCGCAGGCCCAGCACCGGCAGCATCACGCTGGCCGGATAGCGCCCGGCCGCAACCTTCGACAGCACGTCGGACAGGGTGCCGCCCACGGTCACCACCAGCAGCAGCGCGGCACTGCCGATCAGGGCAAACGCCAGCTCGCGCAACAGGTAGCGGTCGAGGATGCGCAGCATCTAAGATGAAAGACCCGCCGCGCCGCGCGCGGCCCAGTCGCGAAGTCTAGCCGGTCGCATCGCGACCGTGCCCGCCCCAGGAGCTCCCCGCATGTCCCTCGAGTTCAGCCTCGGTTCCGCGCCAGCCGAAAGCGTCGACGCGCCCTGCATCGTGATCGCCGCGCACGAGCGCGGCGTCCTCAGCGCGGCCGCGCAGCGCGTGGACGCGGCCAGCGGCGGCCTGCTGGCGCGCCTGGCCGCGGCCGGCGATCTGTCCGTCAAGCCCGGCAGCAGCACCCTGCTGCATCACGTCGCCGGCGTGCGGGCGCCGCGCGTGCTGGTCGTCGGCGCCGGTGCCGCCGACGCCCTGGACAGCGCGCGCTATCTGCGCGTCTGCGCCGAGGCCGGGCGCATGCTGAAGAGTCTGCCAATCACCGCCGCGACCAGCTTCCTGCCCGAGCTCGCGGTCGCCGGACGCGACAGCGCGTGGGCCGTGCGCGCCGCCGCGCTCGCCACCGATCACCAGACCTACCGCTACACCGCCACCGTCAAGTCGAAGGATCCGGAGCCGCGGCTGGCCGCGCTGTCCCTGGCCGCGCCGGCCGATGCCGCGCACGGACTGCGACAGGCGCGCGGCATCGCCGCCGGCGTGGCGCTGGCGCGCGAGCTGGCCAACCTGCCGCCCAACCTCTGCAATCCCGCGCATCTGGCCGCCGAGGCACGGCGCATCGCCGACACCCATCCCGGCGTCAGCCTCGAGGTACTCGAACGCGCCGACATGGAAAGACTCGGCATGGGCGCGTTGCTGGCGGTGGCGCGCGGATCGGCCAACCCGCCGAAACTCATCGTGCTGCGCTGGAACGGCGGCGGCGAGGCCAAGCCCTACGCGCTGGTCGGCAAGGGCATCACCTTCGACAGCGGCGGCATCAACCTCAAGGTGCAGGGCGGCATCGAGGAGATGAAATACGACATGGGCGGCGCGGCCGGCGTGCTGGGCGCCTTCCTCGCCGCGGTCGAGCTGAAGCTGGCGCTGAACCTGGTCTGCGTGGTGCCGGCGGTGGAGAACATGCCCGACGGTGACGCCTACCGCCCCAGCGACGTGCTGACGACGATGTCCGGGCTGACCGTCGAGGTGCTCAACACCGACGCCGAGGGTCGCCTGATCCTGTGCGACGCGCTGACCTATGTGCAGCGTTTCGAGCCGCAGGCGATCGTCGACGTGGCCACGCTCACCGGCGCCTGCGTGATCGCGCTGGGCAAGCACGCTTCCGGCCTGATGAGCCGGCACGACGATCTTGCCGCCGAGCTGCTTGCAGCCGGCGAGGCCAGTCACGACCGCGCCTGGCGCCTGCCGCTGTGGGACGACTACGGCAGCCAGCTCGAGAGCACGTTCGCCGACCTCGCCAACATCGGCGGCAAGGGCGCCGGCGCGATCACCGCCGGCTGCTTCCTGGCGCGCTTCACCGAAGGCCGGCGCTGGGCGCATCTCGACATCGCCGGCACCGCCTGGGACGAGGGCCGCAAGGGCATGGCCACCGGCCGTCCGGTCGGCCTGCTGGCGCAGTGGCTGATCGACCGCTGCGGCTGATCCCGCGTCGCCATGCCGCGCGCCGACTTCTACCTGATCGCCAAGCCCCGCTTCGCAGCCGAGCCGCTGCGGCTGGTCTGCGAGCTGGTTCGGCGTGCCCATGCGGCACGCCAGCCGACGCTGATTCTCGCCCGCGATCTGGAGCAGGCCGAGGCTCTGGATGAATTGCTGTGGGCATTCGACGAGGACGCGTTCATTCCGCACCAGATCGCCGGCGACGACGATGACGCCGTCACCGCGGTGCTGATCGTGCCGCCTGGCGTGGCCACGCCCGATCGTCCGCTGCTGATCAACCTGCGCGACGACTGCGCGACGGGCACCTGCGAGCGCGTGCTGGAAGTGGTGGCCGCCGATGCCGCCGCCCGCGAAGGTTCACGCGCGCGCTGGCGCGGTTA